>CAKZHE010000028.1 GCA_936920195.1 uncultured cyanobacterium
CCTTAAGGTACAGGGACTGAAAAATCAGATTCTGGATTCTTAAAGAATCCCACGTGCTTTAGCCGTGGGAGTGTCAAGCCGAGCCGATAGTCCAGGGGTGGGTACGCCCCAAGATCCCGTTGTAGTTCGGAGCAATCCCCCGGAAGGCAAATGTCCTAGCGGTTATTCTTCCGTCAGATAAGATTGTTTTCGGTATTATTTCAAAACAGTCATATCTCGAATTAACCACTTAGAATCTTTGCGAATTAATTCATAGCGCACTCGCAAGTTTTCATGGTAGGAAGAACCCTGATTTAACTGTCCGCCTTCATAGATGTTGGCAGACTCTTCTACTTGGGCTTCCGCGATTGCCCGGTTCGGATCGGTGGTATTGCTATAAAAAGATTTGACTGCAATACTGTGCTGATATTTCCAATAGGAATTATTGGCGCGAGCCGCTTCTGCTCTAGTCCGCCACCGGGATAGGGCTGGTTCAGCTAAGATTTGATTTAATTGGTCAACAGCATTCTCTTGCCCTAAAGCTTTGGATTTAACTGTTAACCAAGTTTCAATTACTTGTTTAGCAGTAGCTTGGTTTAAAGCGCTGCTAGCCTTGGCTGCGGGTTTTTCTGGGCTAGGAATGGGAATTGGGGAACGATCTAAACGAACGATGGGTTGGACTGTGGGGGTAAAAATGCCCTGAATTTGCTTTTGCAACCAGACGAGAAGGAAAATTAAAATGCTGATGCCTGCAAGTCCGGCGATCGCTAATAAAACCAAACGATCTATTTTTAGGTTGGGGGAACGGCTTCCCGGCAGGCGTGGCAGTCTTTCGGAAGGTGTGGGGGATTTGGGAGTGGGGGGGATAGTTCTCGGTACGCCCAATTTATCCCTGGTGGTGACATGGCTGACTCGTTCCGCCGTTGATACATTGGTAGAGTCAGGAGAAGGCGATCGCTCAATGGTTGGTACTAGGGTAGCAGTTCCTCCCCGCCCGCGAGAACTGCCATTCTGATACCCATTTTCTGCCATTGTCCGCCAACTTTGGGCGCGGGTAGGGATCTCGCGCAGTCCTGCGCGATCGCTACTTACCCCTGTCCGAGGGACTACAGTAGGGATAAACAGTCGTTGTTGCTCCAACACTGACCAATCGCTAGCTGTTTCGGCTGAGGATTCCGGTAAATTTTCTAAATAGGCTTGAACTTGTTCGTCGGCAAAGTAATCTTTCAAAAAAGTCTTTTCCTTTGCCAAATCTCGGAAATGGGGAAAAACTTCCGTTTGCAACCATCGTTCCCCATAAAGGCACAATCCCGGCAGCAAATCTGGGGAACCCTGGGAATGTTCGCGAATAAAGGCCAAAGATTCGTATTCTTGACTCAAGTCCAAAGCCCGACTAGCCACTTCCGTTTGTCCCAACAACAGGGCGCAAACTGCCTGTTCTAAATGAACATCCTGGCGCTTGCCCAACTTTACCAGCATAAGTTTAGCCCGATTAATTAAATCTGGCTGGCGGCGAGCAAAACCCCGTCCCAGAAGGGCATAAACTGCTAAATAACTGGCGACGGCGGAGGGACGGTGAGATTCGGCTTCAAATAAAGATTGCTGTTCTGCCGAAGTTAAGTAGCTCCGCAGTTGTTGAATAAACCGCAAAAAATCATCAATACTCAAACCAGAACGGTCATCTCCCGTGCCATCAATACCGCCCCGTTCTTGCAGCATATCTTGCAGCAGCCGCAACCCGTGACGGCGTTCCATGATATTCGCTTCTGGCAAAGCCAATAATTCCAAAACTCGGTAGGGACGAAGTTTGTAGAGATCGGTTTGAATTTCCCCCCGAACGCTGGCAAATAAACCTTCTTGCAACAGCATCCCTTGACCTGTTTCCAGGGAATTCGCCGCGCCTTCATACTGTCCCTGCTGCCACTGCTCGCGTCCCAATTCCAGACAGGCGAGGCAAACTGTCAGGGCAATATCGGCTCGAACTAATTGGGCATCTCCCAATCGTCCTTGTTCCAAACTAGCATTATGGCTGCCACCGCTGAGGTAGGGTCGTCCCAACTTCAGCAGGAGTTCGTATTCTCCCAATTCATGCAGAATCAACAGCGCCCCTACCAATTGGGTTGGTTTAATTTCAATACAGGGGGAGTGGGGGTCAATATCGCCTTCCGTGGGATTTACCGCTAAGAGGGGGCGCGGTTCCTGGGTTTCTGCCTCTAGCTCGTAGGTTTTGGCTAAAAAGCTGGTATCATAATTAGAACGCTGTTCTGGGTCGCGCAGTACCCCGTAGGCTTCATCTAGGAGTTGTTTGCGGGCGGCGATCGCCAATTCAGAATACTCGCGCCGAGGAAGTTGCAGGGCGCGATCGCGATAGGACTGCTGCAACTGTTCGGGTGTTGCTTGAATGGGCAGTCCCAGAATCCGGTAATAATCGAGCGGAATTCGCACAGTTATCTTCCCCAGCGCTGAGTACCAATATGATACTAGCATTAGACTGAAAAAGGAAGAAATTAATCTGGCGATCGCATTTAAAATTCCGATCGCTTAAAAGAACGCAAAAGTTCGTAGTTGGGCTTCAGCCCTCTCCGGATTAGGGCTGAAGCCCAACTACAAACTTAGTTAACTGAACTGTCTTGATATATATCCCATTCGCCAGTTGCTAGCAAATTTTTAGGGAAATCGATTGTGACCAAAAGCTATGGTTTAGCGCTGCATACTACTAGCCCGGAATTGGGACTGGCAATTAGCGATTTTGCTGGCAACTCGCGGACTCAGGTTTGGGATTTGGGTCGTTCTCTTTCCACGGAATTGCATCAATATTTAGCCGAGTTTATTCAGCCGCAAACTTGGGCTGATTTAGGATTTATGGCGGTGGCAAAGGGACCGGGAAGTTTTACTGGAACGCGAATTGGTATCGTTACAGTCCGGACTTTAGCCCAACAATTAGAAATTCCAGTTTATGGGATTTCTTCCCTGGCGATCGCAGCTTGGAGACTATCAAAGGAAAAAGCAGAAGAAAAGGCGATCGCCCTCCAAATGCCTGCCCAACGGGAGCAACTATTTGCCGCCATTTATCAACCATCTGAATCTGGATTAATTACCCTGTTAGCCGATACTGTCCTTACCGCCGAAAGTTGGCAGCAAACCCTTGATAATTGGCCTGAACCCTATCAATTAATAGTAGTAGGAGACAAATTAGGTACTGATGTCACCAGTTTACTAGAACTAGCATATCTCAATTGGAAACAAGGCGAGCGACCTCATTGGTCAGCCGCGTTACCTTTTTATGGACAGCATCCTGTAGTTGAAAAAAGTCCTACTTTGGGGTAATGATGATGTAAGTATAGCGCTTCTCAATGAGTCGATGCACTCCTGTAGGGGCAATCCCTAGGAGGATTGTTTTGCTTAAGTCAGAGAAACGGTTAAATCTCCTGGTTTGGCTAAATTTCCCTGCAAAACTACCCCCCGTTGATTGGCTTGCAGATGGCGCAGAATTTTATAAATAGCTTCAACTTCGTTCGGCACACCTACCTTATCTGCCAACACCGATAAAGTAATGGGATTGGATTCCGCTCGCAGGACTGCGATCGCCTCTTGTTGTAACTTGAGAATAGCTGCCGCTGCTTTCTTGCCTGCTTCTACCCCTGGTTGGTGATAGGCATTGATATTCACCAAAAAGGCATATAAACCAACGGCTCGTTCGTAGAGGGCAATTAAAGCTCCCACAGTGCGCGGATTGACTTGAGGAATGGTGACTGTAATTGTATCCCGTTGGTTTTCGGCAAGTGCTTGCCGCGTACCTTGCAAAAAGCCCGATAAATAATCTCCGGCGGTTACTCCCGGCTCAATTTCTGGGGACTTGCCAGAACGGTCTTCTAAGACTTCAATGAAGGTAGCAAAGAAGTTCGGTACACCTTCCCGCAACTGCTGAACGTAGGCGTGTTGGTCAGTGGAACCTTTGTTACCATAAACGGCAATCCCTTGATAAACAACATTGCCCGCCAAATCTTTTTCCTTGCCCAAGGATTCCATCACCAACTGTTGCAGGTAGCGACTAAACAGTAGCAAACTGTCTTTGTAGGGCAGCACCACCATATCTTTTTCCCCTCGCCCATTGGTGGCAGCGTACCAAGATAGCGCTAATAACGCTGCCGGATTTTCCTTCAGACTAGGAATCCGGGTGGCGATATCCATTTCCTTCGCCCCATCCAACAGTGCTTGAATATCAATCCCCTGTAAAGCCGCAGGCAGCAGCCCCACCGCTGATAATTCCGATGTCCGTCCTCCCACCCAATCCGCCATCGGGAACGTGGCTATCCAGCCTTCTGACTTGGCTTGGCGATCTAATTTGCTATCATCTCCAGTAATGGCGATCGCTCGCGAAGCAAAACTCAAGTCTTGGGCAGCAAAAGCCGCTTGCACTTCCAGCGTGCCATTCCGAGGTTCGGGAGTGCCGCCAGATTTAGAAATAACTATAACTAGCGTGGTGGCAAGTCTTTCCCGCAATCTATGCAGAATCCGGTCAATGCCTGCTGGGTCGCTATTATCGATAAAGTGGATGACAAGGGGTGGGGAATCCGGCGCTAAAGCTTCTGCCACAAATTGCGGTCCCAGAGCCGAGCCACCGATACCAATGGAAAGAATATCAGTAAACTTGGGCGCAGAGGGGGGACGAATGTTGCCGGAGTGAACTTGACTGACGAAAGTCTGAATTTTCTCCAGCGTCTCCACAATTTCAGCTTTAATGGCTGGGTTCGGCGACAGGTCAGGATTTCTTAACCAATAGTGACCCACCATCCGGTTTTCATCGGGGTTAGCGATCGCGCCTCCCTCCAATGCTGCCATACTTTCAAAAGCTTGTGCGAATTTGGGTTGCAACGCTGCGACCAACGCTGAATCGAAGCGCACGCGGCTAATATCCAGGTAAAATCCTAGTCCTTCATGATAGTAAAGCCATTCTTGGTAGCGTTGCCAGAGTGCAGCGGCATCCATAGTCCAAATCTCAATTTTTACCAAAATTAGTGGGTGTAGCGCCCCGTCCTAGAAGGACGGCTCTTGATTTGATTGGCAGCGCTATGACTGGCATACCGAACAATTTGCTCGTACAATCATAGCATGAAGACGCTCAGGTTCAAATTATACAATCATAAACGGAATAAATACCTCAAGCGCACCATTAATGCTGCCGGGGTCATTTATAACCATTGTATAGCCCTGCATAAACGGTACTACCGGATGTGGGGCAAACACTTGAATTGTGCGAAACTCCAGTCTCATATTGCCAAACTGAGAAAGCGCAATCCCTTCTGGCAATTAGTTGGCTCTCAAGCGGTACAAGATATTTGTCAGCGGATTGAGAAAGCCTACCAGTTATTTTTCAAACATCATCAAAAAGGAGTTAGACCTCCCGGATTCAAGAAAGTCAAGAAATACAAGTCTTTCACCTTAAAGCAAGCGGGATACAAGTTTTTGGGTGGGAATCGGATTAAAATTGGCAACCGAGTCTATCAGTATTGGAATTCCAGAGAAATTCCGGGTAAAGTCAAGACGTTAACGATTAAGCGAACCCCATTAGGAGAGTTGTTTCTAGTTATCGTTGTAGATAGTGGGAATGAATTGGCAATCAAATCCGAGCCGAGTAGCATCGCTGGATTTGACTTTGGCTTAAAAACCTTTCTCACCTGTGATGATGGTTCTACCATTGAATCACCGCAGTTTCTCAAGCAATCTCTGAATGAGATTAAGAAAGCTAGTCAACAACATTCTCGGAAACAAACAGGCTCAAACAATCGAGAACAAGCTCGAAAACACCTAGTTAGGAAATATGAGGAGGTCACAAACTGTCGCACTGATTGGTTTTGGAAACTAGCTCATAATTTAACCGATAGGTTTGATGTCTTGTGTTTTGAGACGCTGAACCTGAAAGGAATGCAGCGGCTTTGGGGGCGGAAAATTTCCGACCTAGCCTTTCGGGAATTTCTGGAAATTCTGGAATGGGTAGCGAGTAAGAAGGGGAAACAAATCGTTTTTATTAACCCCTGGTATCCATCCAGTAAAACTTGTTCGCACTGCGGTCATGTTTTATCCAGCTTAGATTTGTCCGTGAGAGCATGGCGTTGTCCATCCTGTCAATCGGTGAATGGGCGGGATGAAAACGCGGCTAGAAATATTTGTGCGGTTGGGGCATCAACCGTTAAGTTAGGTAATGTCAGACGGACTGATGTTCGCAATTGCTGTTTGAGCTTAGAATCCCCGTGCCTTTAGGCCGGGGAGTATGTCAACTAACACAAAGATAGTACGGGATGCTTGGTCGCCTCGTCATCATCTAAGGTTAAAATTCTATGTCCACCTATAACGAGATTAAAAGTCAAATTCTCAGCCTTCCACCAGAGGAGCAATTGCGACTGAAATATCTCCACAGAAAACCCATGCCTACTTATTATGAGCGGTATTTACCGTAAATTAACGCCAGATCCTAGAATTAGCCTATTTGACAGGCATCTTCCTGGTACAGAGCAAGTCAAAAGATTACTAAAAAAAGAAGGTAAGGCTCATCTATTTAACGATCGCGCCACTATGGACTCAGTGATACAATCAATTATAGCAATAGGAGAAAGAACGGGAACTGAAGATGAACGCGATGACTATGAGCGCTATGGATTATACTTTGCTGAACCAATAGGCTATCAAATTAGGGCAGACGGTAGCACTATTCCACTTTACTACGCTGAAATTAAAATTATTAAAGGAACCAGTTTTTACCATGTTATTCCCCGCACCAGACCTCGCCACCCAAATCAATAATTGGCAATTTATAGAATTATGGGTAGATCCCATAGTTTTTCCGCCTCGCGTTTTGATGTTAATTGCTGACAAAAATGGTAATTGCTGTATCTACGACACGAGTAATAATTATCAACCAAAGTTTATTAGTGCTAGTTATGATGAAGCTCATTCTTGGCTACTTGAAGACGATTACGAGCGAGTTGATGGGAGGTTGTTGGCTGAAGAGGCGATCGCCTAGATTATTGACTGGCTATTATGCTAGACTTAGGCTGATATATTCGGAGTAAAAAGGTTAAAATTCTATGTCCACCTATAACGAGATTAAAAGTCAAATTCTCAGTCTTCCCCCAGAGGAGCAATTGCGACTGATTAGCGAAGTTACCTCGATTATGCGGCATCGGGTACTGCCTAAGCCCAAACGCAGCATTTTAGAGTTAGAAGGATTAGGGAAAGAAGTCTGGAATGGAATTGATGCTCAAGAATATGTCAATCAGGAGCGAGCTTCATGGAATGGTTGAACCAGTTACAAGGACAAGTGGTGGGATTAGATAGTGCGCCACTGATCTACTTTATTGAGCAAAATCCCACCTATTTAGAAATGGCACGCTTTTTCTTCAGGGCAGCAGATCGGGGTGAATTTAAAATTGTCACCTCAGTAATCACTATCGTAGAAGTTCTAGTTTATCCCTTTCGACAGGGAAACGCTGAATTGGTGCGACAGTATCGCAATATTTTGTTCAATGAGGAAGTATTAACCACAATAGATATTGATTCAAATATTGCTGAATCTGCGGCTCAACTACGAGCAAGTTATAATTTACAAACCCCAGATGCAATTCAAATGGCAGCCGCGATCGCCGGAGGAGCATCGTTTTTCTTTACTAATGATGCCCGGTTGCCATCTTTGCCCAATTTACAAGTATTAGTTTTAAATGAGTTGATTGATTGAAGCGATCGCACTGTATTTTGGTTCAGGAATAGGTCTTTCTAGTTCTCTAGCAGTTTCTATCCACTCCTGCATCACAATTTCAACATTTTGAATTGCTTCCTGATAAGTTTCCCCATCAGCCGCACAACCTGGTAATTCTGGAACTGTAGCAATAAAGGCTCGATCTTCTTCGCTCCAAGTAATATTAATTTCATAACGAAGTCTCATCTTGACCTCCTAGTTGGTATTTGATAATTATTCCTCGAACTTGCTTCACTTGATGTACAATCAAGAAAGACCTAAAATATCTTTACAGAAAATCTATGGCTACCTATGATGAGGTACTAAATCAAGTCCAAGATCTCACCCCTATAGAACAACTGCGCTTATTAGAACAATTGCAAGCGATCGCTTTTCAACCAGTAGAAGTAGAAGGCGAAGATGAGGTGGTTTCAGCCGCCGAAATAGCTGCCAGCCATGCCGCTTGGCAGGATTATTTAGCTGGGCGCGATCGCGGTATATCTTCAAAAGAACTGAAGTTAGGGAAATGGAAAGGATTTTTACCTAAACGCATAGATGCCTTAGAATTCGAGCGGCAATTAAGGCGGGAATGGGATGAGCAATAAATAGGCGTATATGCTAGACTTAGGCTCATATATTTAGGTATATTGGTAACATGGAAACTATTCATCAAGTAGTTCAAGTGGGTAGCGATCGCCAAATTCAAATCACTTTACCAGAAACTATCAAACCTGGTTTAGTCGAAGTGGTAATTGTAGTGCAATCTATTTCAACTCAGCTTAACCCAACAGGCGATGCTGCTAGCGCAACCGCTTCGCTATGTCCTCAAGAAAATCCTCCCAGAATAGCTGGATTGCACCTTGGAGCTATATCAACCAGTGATGATTTTGATGAACTATTGCCAGATGAATTTTAGACTCAAATATTGGATTTATTTATTTTTGTTTGACGAATTAGTAGCTGAACTGGATGCAATGTCTTGTTTTCCCTGTAGCAATGATTTTGCCTAGTGGTGATATCTCTAAGGTTAATTTACCAGTAAGTCTCTTTGACGAAGCAACAACTGCTCAATATTTAGTTATCAATGCCTTGGAAACTCTCGATTTGCTTCGGCAGAGAACTTTTGACACAGATACAGGAGATTGTTACATTTTTACTAGCAGTCCTGTCCTACCTATTGCTAGACTTTTAAAAAGTGGCGAGATTGTACCGACTAATTGGTGGTGATAAATATGAGAGAGCCTACCGAATTGGAAAAACAGCAATATCAACGGATGATTGAACTCTCTGAATTAGCCAGAAAGCGCTATATAGAAGCTGGGGGAGATCCTCGGAGAGCCGCAGACGATCAATACTGGACACAGGAAGAAAAAAAAGAGTTTTTGGCTTTAGGTAAGCTAGTTTTTTCAGTAAATGTCAGCCATGATGCAGTAAAACAGCGATCGCTCAAAGGAAAACAGGTGCTTATTTCCGAGAGCTAGAAGCGATCGCTTTGATGTAAACTAAGTTTGGAAAAAATCATACAGGCGATCCAACTGATTTTTTCTGAAGGGCGATCGGGCATATCTTCAAAACAACTAAAGTCGAACTTGATCTTCAAGTTCGTATTATCAAGACAAAGGAATTATGGGATTCATTCGTCCTTAGATAACCATGCACCTATGAGAGTTCCCAATATTCCACCGCCTGCAAAACCTATTATAGATGGACTAACTAAAAGTCCAGCTATTAAAACTCCAATACCCATTCCTGCGGCTGCGTTTTGAAAAACTGCTGAAATAAATTTTTTTCTGATTTTTTCTTTTTGGCTTTTACTAAGATTAGTTCTTTGAGTTATGCTAGAGGTCAACATCTCTAGAAAAGTTATAAAGCTTTCTAGGGATGTTCGCTCTGCTACTACAGTAAAGAATTCTCCCAACCATTCTTTGCCATCAGGTGTTATTTTATTTTTATTATCTATCGCAATTACTGGAATATCCAATACTATTTGTTCGTCTTTGATGCAATCAGTAATTGCTTTTTTAATAACCTCTGTTCTCTTCTTCAATTTTGTTGAATAATTTTCAGCACTAACATTATTAGCAAAAGTGAAAACGATAACAGCATTTTCCCAGATTTTTATACTTAAAGCTTCTGAAAGAATCTTTATCCCGCGCAGATCGTTATCTGTAATTCTCGTCTCATCCAATCTGGTAACATATAACATGACATCCGGCTTACTAATTTTTGAACGAATTTCTCTCATATATATTGATTCGTTTCCAGTTCCATCACAAAGACCAGGAGTGTCAAATATCTTAGCTTTAACACCATTAATAGTAAAATAAAAGTCAGTAACTTCTGTTGTTGCTAGTTCATCATCATCAACTTTGGATACAATCTTACCTACTAATGAATTAACTGTGCTAGACTTACCCCAACCCGCACGACCAACGACAAAAAATACTAATGGTTGCCCACTACGACTTTGTAACTTTTTTTTCCAAGCCTCAATAAAGCTTTTACCTATTTCATCGTTCATTGTTTGTGCTGTTTATAAAAAAATTTAATGTCAATGAATTCTTTAACATTGTAAAGTATTTTTTATTAATATCCAATTTATTTCTGTCGGAAACATCTGGGTTTTGATAAACGAATCATGTCGGAAATGTCGGAAATGTCGGAAAATCGGGTATAATGTCGGAAATGTAGTATATCCTTGGGCTATGGACGTGACAGCAGTATTGAAACACGCAGATGAGCTAGTCTTTGCGAAGACAGGCAAACATCTAGATCGTCTGCAAGAGGCTATACTCCTAGGGACTTTACAAGGTGAGAAATATTCAAAAATTGCAGAAGAAAATTATGTAAGTGAAAGCTATGTTAGGGATGTTGGTGCAGAATTATGGAAAATATTATCAGAGGGATTAGGAAAAGATGTTAGTAAAAAAAGTTTTAGAGCTATCTTAGACAGTGGTAAAATTTATGATTTCTCTACAGCTATTGGTCAAGGTCATGTAAAAATTAATAACGTTAATATTTGCTCAGAAAATGCTCGTTCGCCAACAAATACAGAAAAAACCGAAGACACTGCAAATGAAGTTCATCTAGATTTAGGCGATGCGCTGGAAATTTTTAGATTTTGCGATCGCACTGACGAACTTGCTACCCTAAAAACCTGGATTATAGAAGAACGCTGCCGTCTAATTACACTTTTAGGAATCAGTGGCATTGGCAAAACTACCCTCACCATTCGCCTAATTGACGAAATCAAAACCAACTTTGATTATGTCATTTATCGCAGTCTCCGTTTCGCGCCTACTCTTAGCGCCACCCTCGTCAACCTGCTCCAAATCTTTTCCCCAACCTCAGACATTCCTCAAAGTCTGGAAAATCAACTTACTCAAATTGGTAACTACCTCCGCAAATATCGCTGTTTAATTGTTTTTGATGACCTGCAAATGCTTTTTCGGAGCGGACAACTGGCGGGGCAATATCAATCAGAATATGAAAATTATCAACTATTTTTTAAATTAGTTGCCGAAACTGTTCGCTGTAGCTGTTTGCTGCTGAATAGTTGGGAAAAACCTATCGAAATCGCTAAACTAGAAAAAACACCTAATTACCTCCGTTCTTTGAGTTTGGGAGGATTAGGAATTGCTGCTAAAGAAATTTTACGCGATCGCCACTTATTAGATGAAGAAAGTTGGGAAACTTTAATTAATCGTTATCAAGGCAATCCTCTTTGGTTAGAATTGACTGCCAATACCATTCAAGAATTATTGGCAGGTAAAGTTTCAGACTTATTGCAATACGATTCACTGATCTTAAGTGAAGCTTTGCAAGTAGAATTAGACCGCCAATTTCAACGCTTTGCTCCCCTGGAAATAGTTGCCATCAATCAACTTGCCCAAGAAAACCAACCTGTCTCTCTCCCTCAAATATTAAACAAAACTAATTTATCCGCCTCTGACTTATTTAATGCGGTGCAATCCCTGAAAATGCGATCGCTTTTAGAAATAACAGAGCAGGAAAAAGTCATGTTTTTCACTCTCAATCCTGTCTGGAAACAGTATCTCCAAAATAGATATAGAATCAAAGGCAATCATAGTTAAAAGACAGTTTGTAGTTGGGCTTCAGCCCTTCCGGATTGGGGCTTAGGAACGAGGAAATCGTGATTTCTTTAGTCCTCTTCAGAGGACTTAATCTATTAGACAGGGACTTAAGTCCCTGGCGGGTGTTATCCGAGGCAGAGCCTCTTGATGGGCATTCCCAGGCAGAGCCTGGGAACGAGTAAAAAGACAGTTTGTAGTTGGGCTTTAGCCCCAATCCGGAGGGCTAAAGCCCAACTACAAACTTACCTTTTTACCTTACAGTCCTTGGTAGCAAGCCTTAATTTGCTCTAACCCGCCCCAAACTTCAAAACTCTTAGTAGCTTCTGCTTTTAATTGCTCTAGAGTTTCTTCACTTCTCCAAGGCTTTTTGCGAGAACCAGGGAAAACAACATATAGTAAATCTTCGTCAATTCCCGCTCTAATTTTACCCCTAATTACTGGTTCATGGCCTAATGCTCTTGCCAAAGCTACCGAACCTTCCCCTAATTTTTCTCTTGGTCCAGTATCAGCAAAAATTCCCAAGGAAAGCTTACCGTTACTGCCATTGTACACCGCCACAAAATCTCCTAATTTCACCCCAGTATCCCAGGTGGTTTGTCTTCCCGGTAAGACAATATAAGGAATGCTACTAGAGTCAACATAGCGGCGGGGGTCAGTTCTGATTTTACTGGTATCTTCTAAACTGGTTGTAGAAACATAATAGCCGGGACGAGGATCAGTTTTTCCTTGAATAATTGGTTCGCCATCTGACTCTCCATTGTCTGTAACTAGCGCCCACCAATTCCCCGGAGTGCCAGCATTTCCTAAGTAATCTATCCCTTCATCTTCGGGATGGTAAGCGTCTACTGCCCCATCAGCATCAATTTGCATATCAGTTTTGTAGAAAAAAGCGGTTTGTCCTGGAAATTTCCAAACCACTTTTTCGCCAATTTGAAAAAATTGCTGTCGGTTATCTAAAGACTTAACATTCGATTGGATAACCAGATTAATCGCCACTTTATCTAGCAGTTGCCCAGTAGAATCTAATCCCTGTACGCTGAGAGTGCGCGGATTTCCGGCTGTATTAAATTGATATTTTGCAGTCCAATTACCGTCTTTGACATTAACTTGGGTCAAAAGAAACTGATCGGCAAATAATTTAATGCTAACTATTTCCCCATCGGCTGTTCCTTTGAATTCTACTGGTTTGCCAACGAAGAAGCGATCGCCTTCAGATGGCGCAATAATTTTCAAAGCCATTTTTTTCTCCTTTCTTAAGATAATCTAAATTCCCCAAGACTGGATAAACAAATTCTTGGGAAATTAAGGTTTATTTAATTTTCTTGCATCTATACTTTGGTAGATTTATTTAGAAAACCACTTAGCTTAGATTTTCCCAATTCTGAGGAAAGCTTGCCAAGGGATAGCAACAATTCTTAAACGAACCAATTTAGACCTGCAATATCGAATCGTTCAACCAAGGAGTCCTTTATGTCAACTTCTCCCCCAGATTGGGTGAAAGATGCTGTCTTTTACCAAATTTTTCCAGACCGCTTTGCCAAAAGTCAACGTCCCCCAGGGAAGATTTTCCAATCTATCCTTTTAGAACCTTGGGAAGTTGCGCCCACCCTCCAAGGCTACAAGGGGGGCGATTTATGGGGGGTGATAGAAAAACTAGATTATCTGCAAGATTTAGGGATTAATGCGATTTATTTTACGCCAATTTTTCAATCGGCGAGCAATCATCGCTACCACACCCACGATTACTATCAAATCGATCCTCTTTTGGGAGGAAATGAGGCTTTTGCGGAACTGCTAAAAGCTGCCCATGAGCGGCAAATCAAAGTTGTGTTGGATGGAGTATTTAATCATGCTAGTCGGGGCTTTTTCTTTTTCCACGACATTTTAGAAAATGGTCCCCATTCTCCTTGGGTAGATTGGTTTAAAATTGAAGATTGGCCTCTTTCGGCCTACGATGGCAGCAAACCAGCTAATTATCTAGGTTGGGCTGGAAATCGAGCTTTACCAGAATTTAATCACGACAATTCTGGAGCGCGGGAATACATTATGCAGATTGCTGAATATTGGGTGAAGTTTGGCATTGATGGTTGGCGGTTAGATGTGCCGTTTGAAATTAAAGTGCCGGGATTTTGGCAAGAATTTCGGCAACGAGTGAAAGCGATTAATCCGGAAGCTTATATTGTGGGAGAAGTTTGGGGCGATGCTAGGCAATGGTTAGATGGCACGCAATTTGATGGGGTGATGAATTATTTATTTGCTGGACCAACTATTGCTTTTACGGCAGGCGATCGCGTTATTCTAGAACAAGTGGAAGGACGAGCATATCAATGTCATCCTGCCCTAGATGCCTCTAGTTATGCCGAGAAAATTCAGCACCTATTAGCACTCTATCCTTGGTCAATTCAACTAGGACAACTGAATTTACTGGCAAGTCACGATACCGCCAGATTGTTAACCATTGCGGGAGGCGATCGCGCTACCATTGAATTAGCAACTTTATTGTTATTAACTTTTCCTGGCGCTCCCAGTATCTACTACGGCGATGAAGTTGGTTTACCAGGAGGAACAGATCCCGATTCCCGGCGCGGCTTTCCCCTTGAGGAAAATTGGGATCGAGAAATTCTAGATTTTCATCGACAATTAATTGCTCTACGACATCGCTATGCCGCCCTCCGCAGTGGGGAATATCAATTGTTATCAGCCGCAGGGTTAGTTTACGTCTTTGGACGAATTTTGGCAGAAGAAAAATTGATTGTTGCGGTGAATGTTGGCACTGATGATGCTAAAATTAAGGTGCGTTTGGATAATTGGCAACTCCATCCCAGCAAGTTATTATTTGGCAAGGCAGAAATTACATGGCAAACCACTGAAACAGTTAGTCAATTAACTTTAGCTTTGCCTGCTCGCTCCGGCTCTATTATCGGCAATTAAAAGCCGAAGTATAAATCTGTAGGGTGGGCAATGTGAATTCCAGTCTGAGCAGGTAATGTTAGTCTTAACGGGAATTGCCCACCCTACTAATTAGAAGAGGAAGTTGATATGTCAGTACAACTAGAAAAACGCCATTACACTCCAGAAGAGTATCTGGCACTAGAAGAAAAGGCTGAATTCAAAAGTGAATACCACGATGGAGAAATAGTTGCAATTAGTGGGGGAACTACGAATCATAACAAAATTGCTGGGAACTTTTGTAGAAAATTCCCTTTGATTGTAAAAGGACAAAATTACGAAATATTTATCAATGATGTGCGCCTGTGGACAGCGCGTTATCGTCGCTATGTCTATCCAGATGTGATGGTAATTCAGGGAGAACCTGTCTATGAAGGTAGTGGAACTACTACCCTAACCAATCCATTACTCATTGTGGAGGTATTATCAAATTCCACCAGTAGTTACGATCGCGGTGATAAATTTCAGTATTATCGCTCCATTCCGGAATTTAGAGAATATATCATGGTCGATCAGTATCAATTCTATATTGAACAGTTTGCCAAAAACTCGGCGGGTAAATGGGTATTAACTGAGTATGAATCCGCTGA
Source organism: uncultured cyanobacterium (assembly GCA_936920195.1). Taxonomy (GTDB): domain Bacteria; phylum Cyanobacteriota; class Cyanobacteriia; order Cyanobacteriales; family FACHB-T130; genus CAKZHE01. The sequence continues at coordinate 15,345 of CAKZHE010000028.1, forward strand.
TGCCGTCTTAGCACTAGAATCGATTGATTTTCAAATTTCTTTAACTGATATTTACGAGCGAGTTAATTTTGAGAAGATGGAAAAAAATGATTAAGGAATCAAAAATCAATAAAATGACTAATTGCAGCACTGGTAATACCCGTAGGTTGGGTTGTAACGACAGTGAAAACCCAAGAGTGAAGTTCAAAATTCAAAAAAATTTGAACTTTCAACAACCATCCCCCCGTGGTTGCCCCATCAGATAGCAGTAGGCACGGGTGCGCTCAGGCAATTGTAAAGATTAGTAAATAGGAGTGGTGCTAAAAAAAGGAACGTGCTAGCTTAATGGATGTAGATGCTAAACCGCTAAAAAGAGCGGTAACTAAAGGAGCCAAGAGAGAGCGTCTATAGTCTCAGGCTCAATCGTAGTCACAGACGAACATACCAAACATTAAAGTGGCTGAAAGTTCGGGAGAACAAGCCAAACCGATCCGGAAAGATGTGGTATGTGTTTGCTAGGTAGCGCTGCGATCGCTGTTAACCCCTAGTTGTTTTTAACTGCTGTTGTTTTCCCAAAACTAACTTGTTAAATAATCAAAGTTCCATCCTAAAATGAGTCTGGTTGCCAATCAATCGGACTCATTTGTTTTGGCGATAATATTGATTTTTTAATCCTGATAGATTTTTCCGATGGTAGAAACAATCCCAAAGGCAATCGTTTTTGCTCAACATGGATGGGCGGATTTTAGTTCGGCGATCGCATCTTTGGCACAGAGTTTAGTAAAATCAGATACCCCAATTATTTCTCCAGATTTGGGGTGGGGAAATACATGGTTGCGGATGGAGCCACTGGTAGCGAAAGTTGAAGAAATTGCCCAAGCAACCATAACGAAATATCCCCAAATTCCCCTGAGAATTATTGGGCATTCTATGGGGGGTTTAATTTGGTTAGAAATTCTGCACCAGCATCCGGAATGGTGGGGGAAAATTGAATCTTTAGTCTTAATTGCATCTCCCGTAGGTGGTTCAGATTTAGCCAGAATAATTGATCCTTTCGGTGTGGGGATTGGGATTGCGCGGGATTTAGGGATTAATCGCCGCGAAATGGCAGAGGCGATCGCCAAAGTTATTCCGACTTTAATTATAGCTGGAGATAGCGATCGCGGTAGCGATGGCACCATCACTGTTCAATCAACTAAATTCCTGAAGGCGAAATTTATTTCTTTGCCGGGATTGCGCCATGAGGCGATGAAAAATCATCCAACTGTGGCGGCAACAATTAGAGATTTTTGGAATCATACTCTTAACGCCGAAGTATTGGTATTTGAGTCAGAGTTAGTTGCCGACATTGTGCAGCGCTTGCAAGCAGTAACTGGAATCACAGACGCTCATCGTCGAGATTGCGATCGCGCTCAGGAATATATTAAGTTTCAGAATGGTATCAGCATCCGGACTTGGCGCAATCTCTTTGGGGTGGATCATGTTTTTGTGACTGACAGTCAAGGAGAATGCTTATATGGGGGATTTGTGGGTTGGATGCACGCCCAGAATTTGCAGCAAGCATTAGCAGAAATTAAAAAAGTCTATGGGGAAGATCTTCAGGTATAATCTAGAGAAAAGTTCCCTAGGGCATTACCATTGGTTTGCGCTTAAATTCTATGACATTACCTGAAGACTGCACCAATCTAGAAGAAGTTCGCATTGAAATTGATGAATTAGATTATCAAATTATTGCTGCTTTAGGGGAAAGGTATAAATATGTCCGAGTGGCATCTAAGTTCAAAAATCGCGAAGCCGACGTGCCAGCACCAGAAAGATTAAGCGAGATGTTAGCGCAGCGCCGCCAGTGGGCAGAGTCAGCAGGTTTAAATCCAGATGTGATTGAAAAGATTTATCGGGATTTGGTAGATTACTTTATTGATGAGGAGTTGCAACACTGGCGATCGCAGTCTTAAAATCAGATTAGTTATCCTGAATCACAACCGATATTTTGTCAGCCGATGAGTGAAAATGTCCCAGAACCCCTGACGGGGGAAGCGCTGCTTCAAAAAGCCAAAGAGCTTTTAGACTCACCTCGCGAAGAAAGAGCAAAACTCTGTGGCTATTACAGAATAACTAAGGACAACCAAACTCATGCTAATCTAAAGGGTTTTTATGATGCAATTATAGCGGCTTATAACCCAGAGAAAAGAATTCTCAATCAATTACGCATCCAGAATTTTAAATCTTGGAAAGACACCGGATTGATGCGAATTGCATCATTAACTGGATTATTTGGAACTAACAGTTCTGGAAAAACCGCCATTATTCAATTTTTGTTAATTCTCAAACAAACGGTTGAATCAACAGATCGTCAACAAGTTTTACATACGGGAGATCATCAATCCTATGTTGATATTGGCACATTTTATGATGCCATACATCGGCATCAAATTCCTGGTAAAATTGATTTCAAGATCAATTGGACATTACCTAAAGTTCTGCTTGTTTATAATCTAAAGGAAGAAGATCCAATTTTGTTCTCAGTTCCTGTTTTATCTTTATCATTTGCAGCCAGTATTGAAGGTACAGAAGAAAGTGTGATTGCCAAAGAATTTAATTATTTATTTGACTACAAGGACAAAACATATGAATTTGGAATGCAGGCAACTAAAAATAAAAGTGAATACAAATTAGTTAGTGAAGGATATTCTTTTAAAAAAATTAAGAGTATAAATCCCAATGAATTACTCCAACCTGTCAAAAACTATGGGTTTCCAGAGCAAGTAAATGCTTACTATAAAAATGCTGGCTTTTTATCAAGATTTGCGCTAGAATTGGAAAACCTATTTCAAAATATCTATTATCTAGGACCTCTGCGCGACTATCCCCGCCGGAGCTATGCTTGGGGAGGGCAGAAACCGCAGGATGTTGGGAAAAAAGGAGAACTAGCTATACCAGCTTTATTAGCTTCCAGAGGAGAAAAAATTAGTGGGGGAAAAGATCGCCCTAGTCAGACAATTGAAGAGCGGGTTGCCGAGTGGTTGCGAGATTTAGGACTAATTCATGAATTTGCACTCAAACCAATTGCTAAAAATCGTAAAGATTATGAAGTTTTGGTGCGTCGTTCACCAGGTAGTTCTGAAGTTTTGATTACAGATGTCGGTTTTGGTGTTTCGCAAATACTGCCCGTTTTAGTGCTTTGCTACTATGTACCAGAAGGCTCAATAATTATTTTAGAACAGCCAGAAATTCATCTTCATCCTTCAGTGCAAGCAGGTTTGGCAGATGTATTTATTGATGTCATTAAAACTCGCAAAGTGCAGATTATTCTAGAAAGCCACAGCGAACACTTATTGCGGCGCTTGCAACGTCGGATTGCTGAAGAAAAGTTAGATTATCAGGATGCGGCTCTTTATTTTTGCCAAACTGACGAGAATGGCGATTCCCAATTACTGCCGCTAGAACTGGATTCCTTTGGAAATATTAACAATTGGCCTAATGGATTTTTTGGCGATGAAATGGGAGAATTAGTAGCAATGACAGAAGCCGCCATGTCCCGAAGATTAGATCAACCGATATAGCGTGTATAAATCATTTGTAGAAATCTGTAGGGGTAGCGCCCCCGTGCCTACCCCAGTCTGACGGGGCAACCACGGGGGGATTGCCCCTACAAAAATTATCTGATTCATTTAAAAGTGTTATAGATTGATGTTATTGATTGTCGATACTAATGTGCCTATTGTTGCCAATATAAAATCAAGCCAAGCCTCGCCGCAGTGCGTTAGAGCTTGTGTAAAAAAAATCCAAGAAATCCAAACACAACATACACTTCTTTTTGATGATTGCTGGCTAATTCTCAAGGAATATCAAAACAAATTGTCTTCTAAAGGACAACCGGGGGTTGGCGATGCCTTTTTTAAATGGGTATTGACTAACCAAAGAAATCCTCAGCGTTGTCAGTTTTTAAAAATCACTCCCATATCTGAAGAGAGTTTTGAAGAGTTTCCAAAAGATGCCAGTCTTGCCGGATTTGATGTCTCAGATAGAAAGTTTGTGGCTTTGGCGTTGGCGCATCCTGAAAAACCACCGATTTTGAATGCAGTTGATTCTGATTGGAGAAATTTTGAAACGGCTTTAAATCAATTTGGGGTTAAAGTGGAATTTCTTTGCCCTGAGTTAACGGCTCGCCCTTAAAGTGTAGTCAATTAAATCCCCCGGTTGTAGTTCTTGCCACTCTGTATCTTGCTGATAATGTATTAACATAGCTTCAGCCTAGGCTGTTGACTCTGCGAGGTTTTTGAGCAATTTTATTCATGCAATAACCATGTCAGTATAGTGCGTCTAAATCATTGACCCAAATATGTAGGGGCGGGTTAGTCGAGAACTTTGATATCCACCCACAAATTATCTAAACCCGCCCCCCGCAGCCCGAAAATTCAGCATTAATTGATTTTAACGATACTTGGGGGCGGGTTTATGGAGATTATGGTCAAGATTAATATTCCTGCCCAAACCCGCCCCTACATCAATCACGAAATTGACTACTCAGATTATTGCTTCTCCAATTTTCGCTTCTTTCCACTTCCTGCTTTCAACCAAAGTTCAGGCTCTGGAAAAAACTGATGCGACGACAAGGCGGAATTAAGAATGGTTGGGAGGGATATTTGGGAGTTAAAAGCCTTCAAAACAGCTTGGTTTCGCCATTTTATTCAGATATATGGGCGCACCTTTTCCATTATGAGTATAATACCAAAAATGCCTTGGGAGGTCAAGGGGTAAATTAAGTTTGTACTTGGGCTTTTGGTAAAATGAGCGCGATCGCCTTTTTAATCAAGCAAATCGTAGTAGCGTATCTAGTCTAATTTTGAAGAAGGGGATAATAGTGCCGATTCTGTCAACACAGTAATTTTTAATTAGCTGTGCCGTAACCGCCACCGCCGGGAGTTTCAATGGTGAAAATATCGTTTGCTTGCATTTCGACAACGGCGGTATTTCCCAATTCTTCAATTCTACCATTACTGCGTTCCAAGTAGTTTTTTCCCAATGAACCTGGCTCGCCCCCAGCTAATCCAAAAGGAGGAATTATCCGGCGACTGGAAAGAATTCCCGCTGTCATGGTTTTTAAAAACCGCAGGCGACGAATTACCCCATTGCCGCCGCGATGTTTGCCTTTCCCACCACTTTCCGGACGAATGGCGAAGTTTTCTAATAATACTGGAAAACGCCACTCTAAAACTTCGGGGTCGGTGAGCCGCGAGTTAGTCATGTGAGTATGAACTGCATCAGTACCGTCAAAGTTTGCCCCGGCACCGGAGCCGCCGCAAATGGTTTCATAATATTGATATTCTTGGTTGCCAAAGGTGAAATTATTCATTGTACCTTGGGATGCTGCCATGATTCCTAAAGCACCGTACAACGCATCCGTAATGGCTTGGGAAGTTTCGACGTTACCAGCTACTACGGCGGCAGGAAAGTGAGGGTTGAGTAAAGAGCCTGGGGGAATGATAATTTCTAGGGGTTTTAAACAGCCAGCATTTAAAGGGATGTCGTCATCAACTAGGGTACGAAAAACGTAAAGAACGGCAGCTTTGCCAACGGCAGCCGGAGCGTTGAAGTTGTTGGGTTGTTGAGGCGATGTACCTGTAAAGTCAATTTTGGCACTGCGATGTAAGCGATTAATGGTAATTTGAACTTGAATTTGACTACCGTTATCTAAACTATAGGTGAAACTGCCATTTTGAAGAACTTCGATAACTCGCCGCACAGCTTCTTCGGCATTGTCTTGAACAAAACCCATATAGGCTTGGACGGTTTCTAAGCCGTAATCGGCAATCATTTTTTCAAGTTCTTGTACGCCTAGTTTGTTGGCAGCGATTTGGGCTTGCAAATCGGCAATATTTTGGGGAATATTGCGAGCGGGATATTTGCCAGAAGATAAAAGTTGAATTAATTCAGTTTCGCGAAAATGTCCCCGCTCTACCAGTTGGAAGTTATCAATTAATATGCCTTCTTCTTCGACGGTTTTACTATGGGGAGGCATGGAGCCAGGAGTGATACCGCCAATGTCGGCATGATGTCCCCGCGAAGCAACATAGAACAGGAGTTTTTGTTGAGAAAAGACGGGGGTAATAACGGTAATATCAGGTAAATGAGTGCCGCCATTATAGGGATTGTTGAGGACATAAACATCGCCGGGATGCAAGTTATTTCCTTTATCTGCAATCAAGGCAGAAATACTTTCACTCATGGAACCTAAATGGACGGGAATATGGGGAGCGTTGGCAACTAATTGTCCATTGCCATCAAAAATGGCACAGGAAAAGTCCAGACGTTCTTTGATATTGACCGAGGAACTGGTATTCTGTAAGGCGATACCCATTTGTTCGGCGATCGCTCGAAATAAGTTATTGAAAATTTCCAGTAAAATCCCATCGGGGGAAGTGGTAATTTTCGACTTTAAATTAGAGGTGCTGGCAGTGGCAATCCGGTTTAAAATTAAATGGTTGCGATCGCTAACTGTAGCTTGCCACCCCAATTCAATCGCATTAGTTCCCGTCGATTCAACAATTATGGCGGGAGCCGCAACGCTATCTCCCGGTTGTAAGTCGGCACGTTGATAAATGGGAGTGGCTCGCCAAGCTCCCGCACTATACATTGGCACTTCGGCAATGGGTTGGGGAGGAATATCTGTTTGGCGGCTCATAATTGGTTCGGCGGGAACTTGGTTTTTTCCAATTACTTCCACAGAAACAGCTTCGACAATTAAAGCTTTTTCAGCCACAATAAAACCATACCGTTGTTGATGCAGTTGTTCAAACTGCGATCGCATTACTTTCGCTTCGCCAAAATCAACCATGATGGCGGAATCTGTACCTTGATAGCGCAAGTAAACTTTAGGCAAAATCGCAATTTCTAGCTTTTCGGTACTTTGCTGATGTAATTCCTCTTCCCCCTCCCTTGCCAATCCAGTTAAAATCAACTTTAATTCTGCCACCAACTCCCCATTTAAAAGTTCTTCCACCGCCTGTTCTCGCCAGACTCGCATATCCGCCAAACCCATGCCGTATGCAGAAAGTACCCCCGCATAAGGATGGATAAAAACTTGTTTCATTCCTAAAGCATCGGCAATTAAACAGGCGTGTTGTCCCCCCGCTCCCCCAAAACAACATAAAGTATATTCTGAGACATCATAACCCCGTTGTAAAGAGATTTTCTTAATCGCATTGGCCATTTTATCAACAGCGATCGCAATTAATCCCGCCGCAATTTCTTCCGGCGATCTTTCTTCCCCAGCTTGGGCGACTAATTCCGCAAACTTGGATTTAACAACTTCTTTATCCAGAGGCAAATCAGCATTCTTTCCAAACACCTTGGGAAAGAAATCTGGCTGTAATTTTCCCAACATCACATTGGCATCAGTTACTGTTAATGAACCCCCTTGACAATAACAGGCTGGTCCCGGCTTGGCTCCTGCGGATTCTGGGCCAACTCGATAACGTCCTGCCTCAAAACTAATTATAGAACCTCCCCCAGCCGCCACCGTATGAATTGCCATCATCGGAGTTCGCAACCGCACCCCAGCCACTTCGGTTTCAAAAGTTCGTTCGTACTCGCCATTATAATGAGCAACATCCGTAGAAGTGCCGCCCATATCAAAGGTGATGATTTTGGAAAATCCCGCCATTAAACTGGTTTGAACTGCGCCGACAATTCCCCCCGCTGGACCAGATAAAATGCTATCTTTTCCTTGGAATTGTTGGGCATTAGTTAGTCCTCCATTAGACTGCATAAACATTAATTGCATCTGATTTTCGGGACTTTCTCCACTTAGTTGTCTGGTTACTCCCTCAACATAGCGCCGCAAAATGGGCGATAAATAGGCATCAACCACGGTGGTATCGCCACGACTAATTAATTTCATTAATGGACTAACTATATGGGAAGCAGAAACTTGCGTAAACCCAATTTCCTTTGCTAAAGTAGCTAATTGTTGTTCGTGGGCGGGATAACGATAGCCGTGCATCAAAACAATGGCGCAGGCGCGAATCCCGTCATTATATGCAGCTTGCAATTGGGGGCGAAGGGCATCAAGATGAAGAGGAATCAGTTCTTCTCCTTGGGCGCTGTAGCGCTCTGGCACTTCAATTACCCGTTCGTAGAGCATTTGTGGCAAAATGATCTGACGAGCAAAAATATTAGGCCGATTTTGATAGCCAATACGGAGGGCATCACCAAAACCTTGAGTGATTAAAAGTAAAACGCGATCGCCTTTTCTTTCTAACAAGGCATTAGTAGCTACAGTTGTTCCCATCTTCACTGCCGCAATTTGGTGGGTTGGCAGTGGGTTTTCAGCGGAAATTCCGAGAATATCTCGCATCCCTTGAACTGCAGCATCTGGATAACGTTCCGGATTTTCTGACAGCAGCTTGTAAATTACCATTTGTCCATCAGGGCGGCGAGCCACAATATCAGTAAATGTCCCCCCGCGATCGATCCAAAATTGCCAACTCATGTTAAAGTCCTATCTGCCAGTCTCTAGTATCCATTATCATCCATTAAAAGGGAACAGGGAACAGGGAATAAAGGGAATTGGGAACAGGGAATAGGGAATAGGGAATAAAGGGAATAGGGAATAAAGGGAATGGGGAACAGGGAATAAAGGGAATAAAGGGAATGGGGAATAAATAGGGAATAGGGGAATAAATAGGGAATAGGGGAATAAATAGGGGATAAGGGATAGGGAAATTTTTTAATAGTGTCATTGGGAGGAAATCTAAGATGAAGTTCTGGAAAAAATCAACTTGGTTTAAAACTGCATTGCGTTTCCAAGGCTCGGTCATTCCGGCTATTTTTTACCGAGTATTATTCTGCGGTTTGTTTGGATTGCTGATTTCAGTTCTGTATGCCTTTAATTTCTCAGTATCTTGGCCTATTTTGGGCAGCGTAGTTCCCAGTATTGTTTTAGGCTTACTCCTGGTTTTTCGGACTAATACCGCTTACGATCGCTTCTGGGAAGGCCGCAAATGTTGGGGAGTAATTAATAATAATGTCCGCAACTTATCGCGCCAAATTTTAGTATCAGTAATTGAGCAAAAACCGGAAGATAGAGAAGAAAAGATTGCCGCGATGAGATTGCTAGTAGCCTTTGCGATCGCCATGAAGCTACATTTGAGACATGAGCCGATTAATGCTGAACTAGCAGAAATGATGCCTAGCGCTCTTTATGCTAAACTAAAAATGATCAATAATCCCCCTTTGGAAATTGCTTTTTGGATTGCTGATTATTTACAAAAACAATACGAATGCCATAATTTAAGCCTTTACCAACTAACCGCCATGCAAGAATTGTTAAATAGTATGGTGGATATGCTGGGAGGATGCGAAAGAATTCAAAAAACTCCCATGCCCTTAGCCTACGCCATTCACCTTAAACAACTGCTCCTAATTTATTGCTTATTATTGCCCTTTCAACTGGTTAAAGATTTAGGGGTTTGGACAGGATTAATTATTAGTTTAGTTGCTTTTACTTTGTTTGGGATTGAAGAAATTGGGATTGAAATTGAAGACCCCTTTGGACGAGATCCTAACGATTTACCTTTAGATACAATTTGTAATGGCATGAAGCGCAATCTAGAAGATTTGATTTCCCTCTCTCCTAATATTAGCAAGTATGACAATCACTCTCCAACTATCTGAGCCAATGCCTTATTTTACTGAAGCAGAGCAAATTAAAATTCTGATTGGTGAATATGCCTCTAAAAGAATTCTCTGGTTAGATACAGAAGTGGCGGATTATCAAACTCGCAAACCCAGAATATCTTTAATTCAGGTTTTAGACGATCCGGAAGATTTAACAGGCGATCGCGTTTCTGTTTTCGATGTTTTAAATCAACCGGATTTAGTCGCCTATTTCATCGATCGAATCATGGTTAATCCGGCGATTGAAAAAGTTTTTCACAATGCCAAATATGACTTGAAATTTTTAGGTAAAACCCAAGCGCAAAATGTGACTTGCACCCTAGAAATTGCCAAGAAAATTCCTTATTATTTACTCCCACTGCCGAATATCCAATTAAAAACCATCGCCGCTAGTTTGGGCAATTTACCCCCTAGTTATAACGAACAAGCTAGCGATTGGGGAAAACGCCCTTTGCGAACTGAACAATTACATTATGCCCAAATAGATCCGGTATATTTAGCTCAAGTCCATCGGCATTTATTACAAATTCTGCCAAAGCTCAATCGCGATCCTGCCAATGAAAATTTAACTGCCCTAACTAATCGCTATTTAGAAATTGCTCAAGAATATAAATTATTAGAGACAGAAATTAATCATTTGCAAGATAGAATTAAACAGGCAATGCAAGCCCAAAATGTTAGTGAAAATGAATATTTAAAACTAACTAGCTACCAAAGAAATACTAAAAAAGTTGATTTTGATACTTTAGCAGAAGTGGCGCGATCGCAGGAAATGAAATTAAGCTTTCCCATTAGCTTAACCCAACAATTACAAAAACAGCTAGGCAATCTGATTAAACAACTACCCCTAGAAGAGGAACAAACGACTATTTGGCGATTAACCGTTAAAGACGATGATGATGAGATTGATTTCTAATTTGGGCATATTTGTCCAATCAAGCAATAGCTAGGATGAAAAACGCAAAACATCTCTACCCTTGGCAACGGCTACAAGAAAACTCCCCCTTCTGCAAAAGTTTAGTGCAGAAAGAGAGCGATCGGGTTGTAATTCCAAACTAAAGCCAACAATCAATAAACTAATGGTGGAGGCTACCATCTGGCATAATTGCCCCACTGAAATCTGCGCCAGTCAGATCGGCTCCACTAAGATTAGCACCCAAAAGATCCGCTTTACTCAAGTCTGCTTCCTTCAAATAGGCATGATTGAGAGCAGCTTGATTGAGTTTGGCTCCGTTGAAATAGGCGCTGTTCAGAATTGCCCGATCCAATATGGCATCGCTGAGGTTGGTGCGATTGAAATTTACCCAGCTAAGAGTGGCTTTTCTGAGGTTAGCTCCGGTAAGATTAGCCTTACTGAGATTAGCACCCCCAAGATTGGTATTACTGAGGTCTGCACCGCTCAAGTCGATCCCTGTCAAGTTTAAGCCGCTCAGATCTGCGCCATTCAAATTTGGGCGGTTGTCAGGATTGTTCTTTTTCCACTCATTCCACTTGTGTACGCCTTGGCGGAGTTTGTCTAAGTCTTCTTTGTTTGCCATAGGGATAGATGGGTTCCTTGAGATCATAAACAGCTCGCTTCAATGCCAGCCCATGAAAGCGAATTTCTTGAATGATTCATTTCTACCATGTCCAACTCTGATCGAGATACCAGATAAATACTCAACTTATCAATCATGCCCAAGATCGGGCAGTCAGCGATCTCACTCACAAATTATCTGTGAAATAATCATATTGTTTTTTTTATACTGAGTTCCCAATCAGAACGGCATTTTTGCCTATTCCTTTCGGTTTACCTAAGATGGCATTGAAGACAATTTTATAGTTGTCTTCCGCAATTACCGCCGAAAACAGTATATTATTATACCATATATTCTAACTTTAATAAATCTTAATTGTGGAAATTACTGATAAGGAAAAATCTTAATCGCTGAAAGGGCTGAATTTCATTAATGATATCCCGATGAGGCGCGATCGCCTGTTCCAACTAAAACTAAATTAATTTAACTTATGATTCGGAGGCGATCGCCAAAGAGGATCAATTGCGCTCCCAAATGGCGATTGTACTAAGCTGCTACGCAGCTTGATTGTATAATGTAAAATTGAGTAATCATCCATGAGGTGCTAAATATGCCAGCCAAAAA
>CAKZHE010000029.1 GCA_936920195.1 uncultured cyanobacterium
GGGTGTCGAACCCCCTAGTTTAACCGCGCTTACATCCCCGCCCACAAGGGGACGGGGTTTTACGCACGATCAATAAATTTGCCCCGAAACCGCAACTGGGCTAATCTAAATACAAAAGTTAATATTGAGCCGCCCACGATGCTAAGAATTATTACGGATTTTGACGGCCCGATTATGGATGTATCGGTGCGGTACTACCAGGTTTATCAGCTGTGTTTAGCCCAAGTAAAGCGTCCAGAACAAGCTGTTAAGCAACTATCGAAAGAGGAGTTTTGGGACTTAAAGCGATCGCGGGTTCCCGAAGCCGAAATTGGCACTCTCTCCGGGTTAGATGAAATGCAAACCAAAGAATTTGCCCAACTGCGTCGCCAAACCGTCCATAATTTGTCCTATATGGTCTACGACGAACCGATTCCCGGAGCCATTGAAACCTTAGAAAGAATTCAGCAAGCGGGAATCGATCTGGCAGTGATGACCATGCGTCGGGTGACAGAATTAGATTATGCCTGCAATCGCTACGATTTAGGCCGTTTTTTCCCGAGCGATCGCCGCTATTGTCTCAGCAACGATTATGTCAAAACCCGCGACATTGACGATAAACCCCTGCTGATGAAAAAGGCCGTTGCCGAACTACCCCCAGCTACTGAAGTCTGGATGGTAGGGGATACCGAAGCCGACATAGTTGCCGCCAAAACCAATGACATCAAAGCGATTGGGGTTTTGAGCGGCATCCGCGATCGCCCGCAATTAGAACGTTACCAACCCGATGCGATCGCCGACAATCTTTCCTCGGCAGTAGATTTAATTTTGAACCAATCTTGGCAACAAGTGAGCTAAAACTTAGCGCAGGAAAGAGGCGATCGCCCACAGGATAATAAAAGTTACCAAACTGGCAAACTGCTGTGAAGTCAACCCCATACCAGTTAAAGGGACAGTCATCCAACTAAATAGCAGTGCGCCCAAGCCAATCCCGACAAATAACCCCATTACCGTCAGCAACAAAGCTCGGAAAAACTGGTTTTCTTTCTTATTCAGGAAGAATAGACAAAATCCCACCCCAAAAGCCATTGCCAAAGATAACTGGGCTTCCTGCACTCCGGGGTAAGCCGCCACCGCCCCTGAAATCAATAACACGCTAGAAGTCCACAACAAGTCAGTTCGACTAGGTTGATCGAGCAACCGCTGCAACCAAGCTGGAGACTGATTGATCGTCGTCGTTACCAAATTTGGCGGTGGTGGGGTCAACTTTTCCGGAAAGCGGATGCGCTCCGGCACTCTAATTTTCCCCTCCTGACGCATTTTCAGGCGTTCCATCAAAATGGCATCGTAAGCTGCCTCAATCATTTCCATCGACTTTTTATCGCCGCTATGCTCCTGTACCAAGCGACTGCGTGCCGCTTGAATTTCCTCAAAAGCCGCATCTTCTGTAATGCCAAGCTGTTCGTAGGGACTGCGATCGCTCATCCAAACCTCCGAGAGAACCCTTCTTTACCGCAATTTTTCCAGATCATAGAGTGGTTCCTGATTCTATGCCAGCAATGCCCCCGCCCAACTTCCCAAAAACCCACAATTGAGCAGTAGAATAGCTGTTTGCCACTCCCCCCAATCAAATTGCGATCGACAAGCCATTTTTTGGAGAGCGACTGCGGGGGAATTTATTACATAAGTATAAATTCTGTGGGCAATGCTGACATCTTTGTTCTCTCTGGGGGTGAAGAGAAAAGGATATCAAGCTGTTCAGACTATTCTGGTGTACGGTGGTAAATGGAATACTGCATCAGAGAAATACCTCCAACAGTAGTATTTTGAATTTACCAATCCCCACAGGCGTACCAATACTTTAGCCTAACGCAAAATTCCCATGAACCACTCCACCACTGACCCCAAAAAATTAAGAATAATGAACAATTCGCATTCTCTGCTTCTGTGTCGATAATTGTCTAAAATGCTTAGTGCGCCGTTAATGAGGGCAATATTATTATTAGGTACGCCGTTTTCAGAATGTTTTGCCATTATTCGCCCAATGCAATCAACCTTCACTCATCTGTTCACCCCGATTCAATAAGTAGCGTGGAAAGTTATGGTCATGGCTTCCGCCAAGATTCTTGTCGTGGATGATGACCCTGCCATCCGGAATCTCATCCATCGCTTTTTAAGTCAAAAAAATTATCAAATAGAGTCCGCCGGAGATGGTAAGGCGGCTCTAGCGATTTTTGAGCAGTTCAATCCAGATTTAGTCATTTTGGATGTGAATTTGCCCGATGCTATCGGCTATAACCTCTGCGAGGAAATGCAAAGCCGAACTGATGTCTTTGTCTTAATGCTGACGAGTCGCTCTGATGCCGCCGACAAAGATAAAGGTTTTAAGAAAGGCGCTGACGACTACATTACCAAACCCTTCGATCTCCAAGAGCTAGAAAATCGAGTGGGTGCCATCCTCAAGCGCAAGCGGGTAGTAACCACGGCTAGTACCCAGCGGCTTGTGTTTGAAAATCTAGCTATTGATCCAGTGCGGCGGGAGGTAACGCTATCAGATCAGCCCATAATTTTAACAGCTTTAGAATTCGATCTCTTATATTTCTTGGCTAGTCATCCTAGTCGAGTTTGGCGACGGTCGGAACTCATTCAGGAAGTCTGGGATTATGAGTATGTTGGAGATCAGCGAGTCGTAGACGTTCACATCGGTCAGATTCGCAAAAAGATTGAAGTTGATGTCAATCAACCATCTTTAATTCAAACTGTTAGGGGTGTGGGCTATAAATTTGACATTCCTGGAACAACTTAGGAGGTGGGGTGATGGGGTGATGGGGAGTTGGGGAGTTGGGGTGATAGGGTGGTGGGGTGATTCCCTGTTCCCTATTCCTTCTTCTCCCTCTATTCCCTGTTCCCTGTTCCCTGTTCCCTCTCCGTTCCCTATTCCCTATTCTTTTTTCCCGATAACTTCTGTCGAAGGCAACTGGGCGGGGGAACTTGCTACTTGCTCGATTTGTTCGGCTTCCCGCTTAAACTCGCTTTCAAATTCTTTGGAAGCTTCCTGAAAACTGCGAATGGTTTTGCCAATGCTGCGCCCGATTTCTGGCAATTTTTTAGGGCCAAAAATTAACAAAGCGATCGCCATAATCACGATCATCTCTGGTAAGCCAATTCCAAAAATATTCATCGAATTTTTCCCCTAACAACGCTCTCTGCCATTAACACTAACAAAAAAACCCGGACAAGCCGGGGAATTTTGCAAAGTTTTGCTGGTTCTGCGATCGCCAACAGCATCTCGACAGAACCTAAAATCTAGCTGAGGGAAAATCCCCTAGCCGCCGATGCTCCGCCAATCCACATTAACGCCCTCAATGGCAATTGAGGAGTTGTAGATTTGCAGAATAATCAGCAAAAAGACAAAAAATAGACCCATGAACACCGCCATCAAGGGGGTAGTTCCCCAACCAGGAGCAACTTTACCATACTCAGCGTTGAGGGGTCTGAGGATATCGCCTAAACCAGTCCGTTGTGCCATGACTCACCTGTAATTAAGCTCGACAGCGTTTTTAAACTTTTTTGACATACTCCTCTGGGCTAAAGCCCAGAGGATTCTAGGGTCAAACGGCGACAGCAGGCGTAGCCCGTCTTATATCACCTAACCTAACGGTCGATGCCCCGACAACGTAATATTCCAGTATAGCTTCTTATGCCCTTTAGGGCATCGCTTTAAACCCATGATTTTTGGTAATATTGTATAGGTTGACACTCCCACGGCTAAAGCACGTGGGATTCTTTAAGAATCCAGAATCTGATTTTTCAGTCCCTGTACCTTAAGGGCGTAGTCAATGCGCCCCTACCCATTCACGCTCACTGGCTTTCACCATGAGGCTTACGGCTACTTTTCTATTTTGAGCTTTCGTTCGCACTTTTCAACACTAGCCAGTTCGGTACACTCTATATCCTGTCTCTGCTTGCCTGTTCCTTAGTCTTGGACAGCATTGCTGCTAGTTTCTTTCTGGCGGGAGTTTCACCGACCTAGGATATTTCAACGTGCAGTTGATCCGCCTACTTGTTCAGCACAAATCAATTATAGCATAGCATAGATTTGGTTAGCTTCGTACCTCCGCTAACCCGCCTTATATCCCACGGCTGAAGCCAGTGGGTTTTACGGCGATTTCTATAAGCTCTCATAACTTATTTGGCAAATGGAACCCGCAACAGTTCTTAGTATTTCGATCTGCGCTATTCTGATTGGGATTACAGGCTTTTCGCTCTATACCGCCTTTGGGCCGCCTTCCAAAAATCTGGACGACCCCTTTGAAGACCATGAGGACTAAGGGGTGGTATGGCCTGAGATTAAGCAGTTTGTAAAGTTTTGAGAAATTCCTGAACAACCTCATCAGGATGGTCAAAACAGTGCTTGGCTTCGTAGTGGGCGATCGCTTGGATACCTTGAGATTTTAACAGGCGAAGCCCTGCGTGCGCGCTAGCGCTATCCCGCTCAATATCTTGAATATTTAGGGGAGGATGCCAAGATTCTCCCCCCACCTGCAAAATCCCCCATTTGCCTTGATAACAAACCAGAAAATCCGGCTCCTGAGTTTCCCGACCTTTTGCCCCTTGAAAACGGCACTTACAATTGGGAAAGAACAGCACCCCCGCTCGCTCCAGCGCCTGAGCCAGCTTAATCTCGGTAGTCGTGTGAAAAAATAACCCTACCCATTCGTACTTGCCACCTACCCCTTGATTTTGGGCTTCCTTACTGCGGTTGTGCTGCCCTATTCCGGTGCGACGGTCGTGTAAAATGGCTCCTTCCACAATGGCACTTTCCGTATTCGCCATGTATAGTTCGGCATTAATCAGGATGGCTTCCGTCAGATTGGCGGTACTTAAGTTTGCCCCTTGCAAGTTCGCTTTCTGAAGATTGGCCTTAATTAATTCTGCCGCACTTAAATTGGCTCCGGCTAGGTTCGCTCCCTGCATATTAGCTCGGTAAAGATTCGCTTCTGCCAAATTCACCCAACTCAAATTTGCGCCAGAGAGGTTGGCCTGTTGGAGGTTGGCTTTATAGATATTAGCTTGCATTAAATCTGCCCAACTGAGGTCAGCTTCGCTCAGATTGGCGCTGCTCAAGTTGGTAGTAGTTAGTTTAGAACTGGTAACTTTGGTTTTGGATAAATTGGCGGCTTCCAAGTTGGCAGCACTAAGATTAGACCAGCGGAGGTCTGACTCGCTGAGATTGCAACCGCTCAAGTCGGCTTCGCTGAGGTTAACTCCTTTGAGGTTGGCGAGCCAGAGGTTAGCATTGGCAAGGCAAATTTGGCTCAAATTGGCTTTGTTCAAGTCAGCAATTTTCAAATCTACCCCGCGAAAATCCCTTTCTCCAGCGGCATAACGATTTAATAGTTCTTCTGCGTTCATCTTTAATTTAGACAAGTTGAAATTCTTGGAGTGCGGGCAAAAAGTTGCTGTTTTCGTGGCTAGAGCGACTAAGTTTAATTAAAGCAAAGCGCTGCAAGGGGGTAAGAGTTGCCCATTTTTCTACTGTCAGTGTAACGCCAAATTCTTCGGCTTTGACGGCGACGGCTGGGGGAACAATGCTGCTGTCAGTCCAGGCGGGGTGAGGTTCAATTGGGAGTTCGGCAGCGGGGGAACCGGAGCGGTTGCTGACTAATTGCTGCAACTGCTGGCGATAAATTTCGGCTTCTACGGTGGTGGTGCAGGGTTGGGTAACGAAGGTTTGGCGTTCGTCTTGGGTAAATTTAAGCCAGTCCTGCAATTTCAGTTTGACACCACAGGTATCTAATTTCAGCCGCACTTGTAGGGGAATGCAGCGCAGGGACTCGACAAAATCTGCCTCGAATTGAAAAAAATCCGCCATAATGCGATGCTCGATCCTGATGGAATACTATCAATTTTAGAAGCGATCGCGCTGATTTTACTGGATTTTAGAGACATTACCACCTCAGTCGCTTTTTAACTTAATTGGACTGATATTATCTAATCGTGGTTTTGGTTTACTTGCCAGTTTCCCAGCCTTCTAGTGCTGCAAGCAAAATGTTTACTAAAGGATTATTGACTAATTCTTTGAATGCAGCTATTCCTCCAGCTTTCAGAGCGCCAATAACTTTTAATTTCAAAGCTGGATTACTTTCAATTTGCTTAACTGCCTCTGTCACCAAGATCATTTTTTCTGTATTATTATTAACAGGGTAGGTTTCCTCTAGTTGTTGCAACAGATCTTGAATATCTTTGGCAGCTTCAGCTAAATTTAGTTGTTCAGCATAATTGTGAATTGTGCCACCTACCTGCTCGGCTTTCACACTTTCTGAGTATCCAATACCAAAAGTACCGCTTTGATTAACCTTGATGTTGTCAGACATATATCTATGCTCCAAATTCGGTTGATTTATAATTTTAACTTCTCTGCTAGCTAACAAGCCAATCATTTCTTTGAAATCAGCACTTTTTTCTCGATACAGCGCAATTTCTCTGTCTTTAGCTTGTAACTCTACTTTATACCTTTTTTCAACTTCTGCTAAAGCAAATTGATAAGTTTTGGTGAACTCTGAGTGAATTTTCTCTTTGTTAGCATCAGTTGGTACACTTACTCTGACAACAACTACTCCATCGCCTTTATTTTCAATACTCTGAATGGCTAAATCAATGCCTTCATTTTCTACTTGAATTTTTTTAAAAGCGGTAATAAATGCTTTCCAATCTACACCATCACGAAAAATTAAATCTACAGTATTTATAACTTCTTGAAACAACTTTGTAAATTCTCCAGGGGCAAACTCTCCACTACTGGGGCGGCGCTCGCGGTTATCAGTTCCAGGATATGAATGTTCTAGAAGATAAATAAATTGACAATTTACTTGTTTTAGATCAGTAGTAGAATCAATATTCCAAGCTTCCAGGCAAGCTCCTGTCAAATTAGCATTGGTAAAATTAGTTCCTACTGCCTGTACTTGAGATAGATTAGCCCATTCTAAGGAAGCATTTTCTAAATTTGCCCCACTTAAATCGGCTCCTTTTAAGTTAGCATATTTAAGATTTGCTCCCTTAAGAAAAGCTCCTCTAAGATTAGCATTGAGAAAATATTTTCCTTCTCCAAATCCAGTAACAATTAATTCTCTAACAGATGGATTAGATAGTGTTGAATACTCAGGGCTTTCGTATCTAGAACGACTTAGTTCTTTACTATATAAAAAACAAGTATTCTTTAAAATTGCTTCTCTAAAATCCGTACTTTTAAGAATTGCATAAGTGAATATTGCATCAGTTAAATTTGCCCCTCTAAAACTAGTACCTCCTAATGCTGCAAAATTAACTGCAATCATTTGAATCCAGACGAACTCATAAGCACCATTTAAAGATCGAACACCAATGTAATTAGCTAAAAATCCTACAATAATAGACCCGCCAATCACTAAATTAATGGCTAAAGTTGTATTCAGAATATTATTGACCACTAGCACTCTAGCTACAGCACCAGCTACAGCTAAAGTTCCTATTAAAGTTACAGCTACAGCTAAAGGTCCGGCTACAACTAAAGCCCCAGCCATCGCTATAGCTAGCAATAAAGCCAGTGTCAATACTAAGACTCCTAATATAACCAGGACTACAACTCCAGAATAGTTTTCGGACAAAGCTAAAAATACTGAGATTGTTAAGACTATCGCACCCAAAAAAGCCAAAAATAAGGATAATGGGATTGCTATAGCTACATAGCTTTCCCATCTATTTCCCCAAGCTTCCTTAGCGTTGAGATAGCCTTTGCGAACTATTATAAAGAATAAAATAGCTAACACTATTAGAGTAATACTCCCTGGAACAATAAATTGTTTAATTGTTTCAGGAACTAGAAAAACAGATGCAAATAAACCACCTATTCCACTTGCTAATCCAGCAAGTGCAGATATAAAAAAAGCAACTGCCATCAGGAAGATTGCTTGACGATTTTGCAATCCTGCTTTGGCATAACTAAAGTTTGCACCTTTAAGAATGGCTTTGGAGAAGTCTGTACCTCGAATATCGGCATAGCTAAAGTTTGCACCGGTAAGGTCTTGGCCTTTAAAATTTTTTCCTTGGAGATCTTGACCAGAGAAATCTTGTGTCATATTAATCCAGTAGCTCTATCCTGGAGAAATGAGAATCAATTTTGAATTCGGAGTATAAGAATAACCTGATTGTACTACACTTGATATTTATAGTCAAAACCTTCAAGCTCAAATCTAACAGGACTTACGCAACACATCTATTAGTAGGGTGTGTATAGCCTGCGGCATGGCTAACGCTAAAGCGCAGCGTAACGCACCATCAACGCTATATGCGGAGCAACTGCGTAAGTCCTGTCTAAGTATAATAGGGACGAATAGCTATAACGTTTATGTTCGCCCCTATAGATTTGCGAAATTTGTGGTTTCAATCCAATGTGAAAGATAGAAAACCCTATTTTAGCGAATTTGATAGGAAACAGACTGGACAAAGTTTGGGGTTGCATAGCGCACGCCACTAACATTGTTGAGACGGTTAGCCAAATTGAGAACGCCAATTCCAGAGGTAGCTGTGGAACGGACTAGATAGCGGTTGCCTGTAAAGCGTTGGGCATGGACAATTTCCAAATTATTATTCAGCAAAACCGCATTTTTTTGACTTTCTGAAATTCCTGGTTCAAAACCCAGGACAATCTCATTTTGCAGGATCATTTTTTCATCGCGATCGCTCCGGCTCAAAACTGGTAATGTTCCTTCAACATAGGATTGTTGTTTGATAGTTTGGCTCAGGGATTCGGCTCCACCTCGCGCTCCCCCAGTGGGTACGGTAACTAAAGCAAAGTTTTGTCCTAGGGGTTTGACTTCTATGGGTGCAGCCGTACCTGTGGCTTCGCCCCTAGTGCCACCTTGCAAATCTTGTTGTAATTGCAGGTGGAGAGGAAGATTTGCCCCGCCGCGAGTGCCGCGAGTGTGGTTGGTATCTGGTTTAAAGGCAACTGCAATGGTATCTTGCCGCACAGTCAAGGGAACTTGCTGACCATAAAAACTATAATATAGTCCATTAGGCAGTTGGGGCTGCTCCATAATTCGCGGAGATGGCAAAGGCAATGCTTGACTAGCAGAAGTCCAAGAGGATTGGGCAATTCCTAAAGCGCAGCTAGCCAGTAATAGGTGAGAGATTAGACGTTTCATACCGATTGACTCCTCGAATTAGGATGATTTTGTACTTCTTTCTAAGTCGTTGATACTGTTTCCGTAAAAGATGCGATCGCGAGTGAATTTGTTTCTAGAATGAATGGTGATTTTTGGGGGGCGATCGCATCGCACTTTTAAAGAACAATATTCACATCGTTAGTCTAGCCTAGGTGGTTAGGAAATCCGATCTGGATACAAATTTGGTAACGAAAGAGCGAAAAAAATGCTGACTCTAACTAAAATTCATCCAAAACTGGCAGAACTACAAACTCGTCTGAGTGAGATTAGCGACATTAATCGGGCGGCGGCGGTACTGCACTGGGATCAGAAAACTTATATGCCCCCAGGAGGTGCAGGGGCGCGGGGGCGGCAGCTAGCCACTCTCCAGCATATCGCCCATCAAAAACTTACCAATAATTTAATTGACCAATATGATTTTGGAATTAAAGCAGCTAATTTGCAGATATTATTTGAAGAACAGCAACAGTTGTTAGAACTACTATCCCAACGACTCCGACAACAGCGCCGCTGCCAAATGGTTAAGGAAATTATGGTGATTAAGCGATCGCTCAATCACCATCCTTGGTAAAATCTATTTACTAACTTGCCACAGGGCTAGTTGTTGAATAGGATCGAGGGTAACACCTTTTAATCCTTTTTTGGCAAAGGCAAAATCTTTATTTTGCCAGAGAGGAATTAAGGGGACATCTTGTGCCATGAGTTGTTGAATGTCGGCAAAAATTTGTTGGCGAGCGGCGGGTTTTTGTTCCGAGCGCTGTTTGGCGATCAATTGATTCATGCGATCGCTATAATAAAAGGAACCCTGACTTTGACTAGCTCCTTCCACGCAACCTTCGGTAACGGAACCTTTATTGCAACTCAAAAAGGGTTGAATATAATTATCGGCATCGGAAAAATCAGGATACCAATCTACTAAGGCACTTTGATAAAGTCCTTTGCGAATGTTGGCGAAGAAGGTGGCAGATTCTACGGCTTGGGGTTGAATATCAATTAAACCGCCTAGTTCTTTGGTGGTAGATTCCTTCAGAATGCTAGCGACTTGTTGGCGAATGGCGGAACCGGAAGGATACCAAATTTCTAATTTTAAGGGATTGGCAGTAGTGACTCCAGCTTTCGCGAGCAACTCTTTGGCTTTGGTAATATTGGCATCCCCATAAACTGTTTTAAACACAGGTTGGGAAAATTCAAAGGTTGTCGGAATCATGCTGTAGGCTGGTTCTCCCTGTTTGCGGAGAATGCGCTCAGTAATTAATTGCCGATCGATTAAAGAAGCGATCGCTTGTCGTACTTCTACCTTGTCCAACGGCTTCAACTTGGTATTTAATACCATATAACTGAGGACGTTGCTCTTGGCTTCTAAAACTTGTACCCCACTGTTCGCCGCACTTTGTTGCAAACTGGCAATTTGATCGGGGTCTAAACTTTGGTAAGCTAGATCTACTGCCCCAGTCTTGAAAGAATTAAACAGATTAGAAGAACTGCTAAAAATCTGCAAATCAATCCCTTGATTCGGTGGTTTCTGTCCCCAATATTGGTCAAAAACATCTAATTTAATGGCATTAGTGCCGAATTCGACTAACTTGTAGGGACCAGTACCAACAAACTTGGCGGGAGTAAATTTACCATTACCAATTTCGTAAGCTTTGGGAGAAACTGCTGCCATCCCAGAGTAAGCTAGTAAGGCAGGAAAAGCGGCAAATGCGGTTTTCAGTTTAATGGCAATTTCATATTCCCCCGTCACCTGAATTGAATCGACAATATCTGTCAGCAGCGCCGAGGGTTTGCCACCATTCTCCTTAAATCGCCGCAAGGAAAATGACATCGCTTCAGCATTAAAAGGCGTACCATCGTGGAAAAATACCCCTTTACGGAGGGGAATAGTATAGGTTTTGCCATCGGCACTGATTTTAGGTAATTCGCTGGCAAGTTGGGGAATAATGCGATCGCTGCCTAGTTGATAAGTGTAGAGGCGATCGCCTAAACTGTAGAGGACATTACTAGCTGCTAACTCATAGGCATCGGCTGGATCGAGGGTGCGGGGTTTGAGAGTAGTACCCAGGATAATCCGATCTTTGTTGGTATTAGGTGCATTGGCATCTGGACGTTTGCCGCAACTGATGACTAGAAATAAACACAAACAGCACAGTCCCAAAAATCTTCCCCAAAATCCCAAGCGTTTAAAAGATAAGCGTTTCCAGTTCATTTTCAATACAATCCTAGAGAATTTAACCAGCTATGCCTCTACCAAAACTTGCTTCTACTGTTTTCATGGCGGCGATCGCTACTTTAACTTTAAGCGATTGGCCGATATTTTTCAATTTGTCCTCCCATCGCCAAAACTCCCAGGTATTAGCAGCCACTATTAATAGTAATCAATCCGAAGCTGCCGATGAACTATTTAAACAAGGACTGGAGAAGTTTGAAAATCGGCAATTTGAGCAGGCAATCGAGTTTTGGCAACGAGCATTAAGGATTTATCAACAAGTTCAGAATCTCTCCCGCGAACGGATAACTTTAACCAATTTGGGCGCGGCTTATTTTCATTTAAAGGACTATCCCAAAGCGATTGATTATGCCGAACAAGGTTTAGCGATCGCTCGCGCCATCAAAGATCGTCCAGGCGAAGCTAACGCCCTAGGGATTATCGGCAATACTTATATGGCTTGGGAAAAATATTCTCAAGCGATTGATTATTTTCAGCAGCAATTAGCCATTGCTAAAAAATTACAATTCCGTGAA
Organism: uncultured cyanobacterium; assembly: GCA_936920195.1. GTDB lineage: Bacteria > Cyanobacteriota > Cyanobacteriia > Cyanobacteriales > FACHB-T130 > CAKZHE01. Next base: position 11,928 of record CAKZHE010000029.1, read on the forward strand.
CTAGAGGGGAAAGCTGTCAGCAATTTAGCCTTTGCTTACAGGTTTTTAAAAAACTACCCCAAAGTCCTTGAATATCACCAACAGGAATTAGCGATCGCCCGGAAATTACACAACCGAAAACAAGAGGGGGAAGTTCTCGGCAATTTGGGCTTCACCTATCAACTATTTGAGGACTATTCCCAAGCAATTCAGTATTATCAACAAAGTTTGGTTATCTATCGGGAACTAAAAAATCGTTTCAATGAAGGGGTGGCATTAGGAAATTTAGGGGATAGTTTTTATCACTTGGGAGATTATGCTCAAGCGATCGCCTATCAACAACAAAGTTTAGCGATCGCCCAAGAAATTAAAGATCGTGAAGGCGAATTAAATACTTTAAATAGTTTGGGTTTAAATTACCGTGCTGTCGGCAACTTTCCCCGCGCCATTACTTACCATCAACAAAGTTTAGCCATTGCCAGAGAAATTAAAAATCGCCAGGGTGAGTTAGATAGTTTGAATAATCTGGGAAATGTTTATCGATCGCAAGGGGAATATGCTAAAGCTATTAATTATTATCAACAGAGTTTAACTATTACCAAAGAAATTAAAAACCGAGTTGGCGAGGCGAATGCCCTGGGAAATTTGGGATTAGGTTATTACGATTTAGGGGATTATGCTCAAGCTATTACACTGCAAGAACAAAGTTTGGCGATCGCACGGGAAATTAAAGATCGGGAAAGTGAAGGAATTACATTAAGAAGTTTGGGCATAGTTTACCGGGCTTTAGGTGAGTATAATAAAGCCATTACATACCAACAACAAAGTTTAGCGATCGCACGGGAATTAAAAGATCTTACTAGCCAGGGAGAATCATTAAACAATCTGGGTAATGCGCTACGACTATCTGGTAATTTACCCGCCGCCGAAACTACTTTAATCGACGGGATTAAAGTTTGGGAATCAATTCGGGCTAAACTAGGTAATAACGATGCCAACAAAGTTTCAATTTTCGAGGAGCAAGCCCGAACTTATCGCTTACTACAATCAGTTTTAATTGCTCAAAATAAAACTGATGCCGCTTTAGAAGTTGCCGAAAATAGTCGCGCTAGAAGTTTTGTAGAATTACTCACCAGGCGGTTATCTGCTCAATCAACTCAAGCCGCAAAAATTACTCCTCCTAATCTGGAAAATATCAAACGAATTGCCAAAACTGAGAATGCCACCTTAGTCCAATATACCATTAATTACGATGACTTTAAAGTTGCAGGTAAAGAAAGCAGTCAAGAAGCAGAACTTTATATTTGGGTAATCAAACCCACAGGAGAAATTACCTTTCATCGCACAGATTTAAAACCTTTATGGCAACAAGAAAAAACCTCGTTAAAAAACCTGGTTGCCACCAGTCGAGAATCCATTGGAGCCAGAGGGAGAGGCGGCATTGAAGTGGTGGCATTAGTAGATGAACCAAATCAACTTAAACGATTGCAGAAACTCCACCAATTGCTAATTGCCCCAATTGCCGACGATTTACCCTCAGATCCCAACGCACGGGTGATTTTTATTCCCCAAAGTTCCCTATTTTTAGTACCCTTTCCCGCCCTCCAAAACCCCGATGGCAAATACTTAATTGAACAGCATACAATCTTGACGGCTCCCTCAATTCAAGTTTTGGAATTAACCCACAAACAACGGCGCAATCTTGACGGCACAACCGCCTTAATAGTAGGCAATCCCACCATGCCTAGCATTCCTCCCCAAATTGGGGAAATGCCCGAACCTTTGCCCCAATTACCAGGAGCCGAAAAAGAAGCTTTGGCGATCGCACAACTACTTAATACTAAAGCAACTATAGGCGATCGCGCTACCAAAAAAGCTATTTTACAACAAATTTCCAGCGCCAAAATCATTCATTTGGCAACTCATGGATTATTAGATGATTTTAAAGGAGTAGGGATTCCTGGGGCGATCGCTCTTGCCCCAGATTCTCCCTTACCCAAAAATACTGATATGAGCAACAGTTTGCTAACATCTGCCGAAATTCTCGATCTCAAACTCAACGCCGAATTAGTAGTTTTGAGTGCCTGCGATACTGGGAGAGGAACTATCACAGGTGATGGCGTTATCGGTTTATCCCGCGCTTTTATTACCGCTGGCGTGCCGAGCATTCTGGTATCATTATGGTCAGTTCCTGATGCTCCCACCGCCGCTTTAATGACCGCATTTTACCGTCAAATGGCACAACAACCGGACAAAGCCCAAGCTCTGCGGCAAGCGATGTTAACTACCATGAAACAACATCCCAACCCTAAAGATTGGGCAGCATTTACTTTAATTGGGGAGGCTGAGTAAACTCAGATCTGGGTGATATGAAGCAGAAAAACTTTCAAAATTCAAGAATTTACTTTCTTCTCCCAACAGCATTTTGTTTCGGTATCATCGGCTTTGGGGGAATGCTGAAAATAAAGGCGATCGCCCAAACCCATCCCCCAGCAATTAAATCTCTAGATAACTCTTCGTTTATCTGTCCATTTATCGGCACAGAACTAACTTTTGAAGTTAAACTAACCGATGTTAATAGCCAAGTTACTCCCGAATTATTGGCGGAAGTAAGGGAAGTGCTTTTAAAGCGAATTGTAGCCTTAAAATTAACTGATTTTGCCATTGTTAGTCTCAACCAAAATCAAATATTAGCCCAATTGTCAGCAGCAAAAGATCTGGAACAAATTCAAAAAGCATTAACTACTATTGGCAAATTAGATTTCCGCATCCAAAAGTCTGGAACAGAAGCAAAATTGCGAATTGAGCAACAAAGATATCAGAAATTAATTGTTGAAAAAGAAAAATTAAAAGGTACAAATAATCGAATTGCAATTGCTAGAAATAAAGTTGCTTTAGCACGGAATCAACAAGCAATTCTGAACTTATTTGCCGATCCTTTATTGACAGGTAAACAAATCGTCAGTGCGGCAATAGAACATCAAGAAACCCGAACAAATTGGGGCATAGAAATTAGTTTTGACGATCCTGGTGCAGAAACATTTGCCCGGATTACCAAAGAAATTGCTGGCACAGGAAGAGTGCTAGGAGTTTTTTTTGATGACACACTCCTCAGCGCTCCCATTGTTCCCGCTGAATTTGCTGAACGGGGAATTACCGGAGGAAAAGCAGTAATTACGGGTAGGTTTACTGAAGAGGACGCTAATAGTTTAGTGATTCAACTTCAAGGGGGAACTTTACCAGCACCAATTGATTTAATTAGCGTTATCAATGTCAATCATAACCGTTGTCAAACTTCTACTGGTTTCTACTGGTTCCTAGGCTCTGCCTGGGAACCAGTTTAATTGTGCTTTGATCCGATTCTACCCGCCAACTTGACTCAAAACTGCTTCAATACCCTTCTGCACCTGCTCAATTTCCTGCCGCTTCTGAGCCATAAATACTTTCTCATTTTGCCGTTGAGCTAGATTTTGCTGATGTGTTTTCTCTTGTAGTTCCAGCGCATTTTCGCAATATAAAATAATCTGTTCTATCTTTTCTTCCGATGCTTCGACTCGGCTGCCAATAGCCGCAAAAACAATTTCTCCTAACCTCTTTTTAATTTTATCTTTAGATTCCTCCAGTTTCTTCAACCCTTGCTCAATCATTTTCGTCTTAACCATACCAGTTCCTGTAAAAGCTAACTCCAAGGCGAAAGCACCACCAGTTTCAATCCCACCCATAAACCCACTAGCATCAGCAATACCATCATTAATTCCACTAATTTCAAAATTTAACTGTTGACTAAATTTGGCATCTATTTCCCGATTGAGGAATTTAAAAGTATGTTGTAGAGCTTTTATTTCTTGACGAATTTTTTGATCCAAGAATTTCAGATTTTCCTGGAGAACTATATCCCTAAGCTGGGTGTGTCCCCATTCATCAATTTCTGTTTGTAAATCTCGGACAAATTGATTGGCATAATCTTGTATCAGTTCATTTTGGTTAAATATATGCGAATATTGCGAATGCCAATTTTGAGCTTTTGCGTTCATTCTTTCCTTTAATCCTTGATACCACTCCCCCCAAGATACAGAAGCTTCTTCAATGGCTTTATTTTTTAAATCATCGGCTAGATTACGAATCCTGATATCACATCCACTCGCCTCGCCAATTTTCTCCAAAATTTCTTGCTTGGCTGCTTCAGAAAGGTTGATCTTGCCATCTATAGTTGCTTCAGCTCGATCCAAACCATCTAAACTATCTTTAATTAAACGCTGGATATTTTGAGCAGCTTGCGATATGTTTCTTTCACCTCGTTCAGTTCTGAGGAATTTTTCAAGGTATTGAACAAGATTTTGAAAGGATTGCAAGTATTCATTATCAGTCTTGCCTAAAATTACTTCTAGGGCTGCATCACAGTTTTGAATTATCTGGAATAGTCGATAGCATAAGTTTTCTAGTTCATTTTTATACTCTTGAAAATTCTTTAAATCTTGATAATAACTCGATTGAGTGGATTGAGTAACAGTCCGATCGGCTTGATTGTTTGGTTTAGCAGGTAAACATTGAATTATCCTACTGGCTGCATCCACAAATAAGGACGAAAGAGACTGAAACCGAGATGGATCGAGCAGAAAATAAACTTCATCTAAGGCTTTTGTATTGGCGATCGCATTTTTACTAAAAGCAAATTCTAGAACTTCCACGTGCTGAGATTTAACCGACATCCCGCGAGCGATATTTTTTAAATACTTCTTCTCAGTAGAGTTAATTCTAACATCAATTTCTCCATCGGCTGCTAATATTTGGTAGCCAAAGCTAATCAGTAACAACTTTTCGGCATCTGACATTGGTGCTGTTAAAATTAGTAACGGATCGATCTGGTCATAAAGCTTTTGATTTTGAATTCCCCTATTGATAGTTTGTACTAATTGATACAAGTTGCTTCCTGGAGGTGCAAACCAATTGAGGCTTGTTTGCAATTTTTCCAGTTCATTTGCCGTTACTATGTCATCCGCAAACATTACCCCTTGCATCACCATAACTAATGCCGAGATAAATACAACTGGCGGCGTGAGATCGCGATCGCGGAGCTTTTGTCCGGTAATCTGAGATACCAGTTTAACAGTCTCAGAGCCAATAAGTGAGGTGTTCATAGGTAAATTGGGCTAATCTGTATATAGCGCGTCTAAATAAAATGCAGTTTCTGATCTGTTTACTCGTTCCCAGGCTCTGCCTGGGAATGCCCATTGAGAGGCTCTGCCTCGTATGAGCGCCAAGCGAGGCAGAGCCTCTGGATATCTCTTCCCAGGCAGAGCCTGGGAACAAGTTAATCCTGTAGGGGCAATCCCCCCATGGTTGCCCCGATGTAATGGGGTAGGCACGGGGGCGCTATCCTACACCACAAATGATTCAGACGCGCTATAGTGAGTATTTTAACTTTTATTTGTTGATTGTAAACTATAGTTTTCTGAAAAATGCTAACCTTAACTTAAAGCTGATTAATTACAGCCAGTCCCGAAGGGTAAGTAAATATGCTTAACAATCGGATCGCACCGGATCATCTACACGGAGAAATTGGTTTTCAAGAACTCTTCAGCATTTAGAAGGAGAAGTAAAAATGCTAAATTTTGTATTTCCCGCAGTCATTCAAGCTGGTATTGCCTCCGGTGCTTATGAAATTGTTCGCAATACAGTAACAGGTCAATTAATTGGTCTTGCCAGAGATAAAGCCACCGGAAGGTTTGTAGCTCATGCAGTTGGAGCAGTAGTTAGAAGTACCCCACTAGCACCATTTGCAGGTATGATTGATTGGGTTATGGCTGGGATGCAAATGGTTGCAACCAATACTAATTTTCAGGATACTAATAACCGAATAGATGCTGGTTTTAATGAAACTAATAATCGAATAGATGCTGGCTTTAATGAAACTAATAACCGAATAGATGCTGGCTTTAATGAAACTAATAGTAGGATTGGTCTAGTTCATAATCATCTACAATTTCTCGATTTTATGAGTGGAGCGCAGATGGTTCAAAGCCATCTAGGGTTTCAAGGGACTTATCGTCGTATGGATGCCGGATTTCAAGAAACCTATAGCAAAATTAACCTTGTGCAATCTGGTTTACAATCTCTCCAAGCTAGTGTAGGGGTACTATCAGCTTCTACTGCGGTGATTGGTGTGGGCGTAGTAACTGGGGTAGTGCTGTCAGCAGTCAACCTTCATCAAACTATGAAACTTAGGGACGATATAAAAAATCTGAGAGTGGAAGTAAAAGATGGTTTTATTGACTTAAAAAAGGCTTTAAAATCTCAGGGGGTAGAAATTATCCAGAGGATTGATGAAGTTGCTCAAGACATCAAATTTGAGCAGCATCGTTTAGAATTAACTAAAGCTTATGGTCGGTTTGTAGAAGCAAATAAATTAATTCAAACAAGCGTATATATTCAAGATATAAATGCTAGAAAAGTAGAGTTGGCTAATGCCCGTCAGACATTAGGAGAAGCATTGGCAATCTATAATAATCCTCGCCTATTATCAGAAACCTGTGCGGCGGGAAAACTGCGGAGAATGGAATGTGCTTGGGCAATTGAGCAAGCAATTGCGATCGCCTATCAATTGCAAAACGAATTTCCAGCAGTCAGCGATCGCCTTACCCAACTCCAAGCTAAAATTCGTCATGATGCTGAAATTGTCATTCATGCTTGTGAAACTGAAGACGAGCTAGATTTTATTTTTCCCGAACTCACCCGCATTCACGATCACGACCTAGCAGTGTTAGAATCTTGGCAAAATCATATTGATTGGGTGAGTTCTTTAGCACCAGCAGAAATCAAACTTCTCCAAAGTGCTGATTTTAGCAACTCAGAGAGCATTGCTAGATTAGATAATAACATGGCGATCGCTTCAACAGAACCGCCAGAACAAGTTTTATATCAAATTTTAAAGCAAAAGTCCCATCCCGAATCCCTACGCGATCAGCTTTTATTAACGATCAACCCTGAATTGCGTCGAGAATACACATCCTATATTACTCAACAAGCTTTAATGGCTGGCTATAAAACCTTAGTTCCATCCAATTTAGAAAAGGCATCAAATCTAACTGTTGCAAACCTCTACTACTATTTTCAAGCTAGAGATGAATCAGCGCCAGAAGCAGTAGAAGCATAATTCAAAACTGCCGAGTAAATCGGGGCAACGCCGAGTAAATCGGGGCAACCACGGGGGGATTGCCCCTACAATATTATCTTAGCGATCGCTCAAATAATAATCTCGCGTTCCTTTGGCTTCTCTGGCTTCTCCTAGGCGGTTGAGCGCATGAACATAGGCAGCAGTTCGCATCGAAATTGCTAATTCCTCGGCAATTGCCCAAATTCGATTAGTTTCTTCCACCATTTTTTGTTTTAATCTGTGATTAACTTCCTCTAAAGTCCAATACAGTCCGCTGCGATTTTGTACCCATTCAAAATAGCTGACTGTCACCCCTCCCGCATTCACCAAAATATCAGGAAAAACGTAGACTCCTTTAGTAGCTAAAATCTCATCAGCAGCAGAAGTAATTGGTCCATTTGCCACTTCAAAAATGTATTTAGCTTTAACGTTGTTGACATTCTCTTCAGTAATCTGATTTTCCAGCGCCGCCGGAATCAAAATATCCACATCTAAAGCTAAAAGTTGTTCATTGGTAATTACTTCATGTTCCACAATGCTGCAAACACTTTCTTCGCAATAGATGGCTTGGATACCGCGACTGGAAGTTTTATACCGCCGGATGCTGGGAATATCTAAACCCTTTTTGGCATAAATTCCCCCTTGGGAATCGCTGACAGCCACCACTTTATAACCTACTTTAGAAAGCAATTCAGCAATGATGGCTCCAGCATTCCCAAAACCTTGTACCGCCACCGTAGTTTCTGAAGGCAATCGATCCATTTTGGACATCATGCTTTCAATCGTAAAGAAAGCACCCATTGCCGTAGCCGTATCTCGCCCTAAACTACCGCCCATAGCAATGGGTTTTCCTGTCACAACAGCGGGGGTAATTTTACGCTTGATAATGCTATATTGATCCATCATCCAACCCATGATCATTGGGTTAGTATAAACGTCAGGAGCCGGAATATCGATATCTGGACCAATGAAATCGGCGATCGCATCCACATAACCGCGACTCAATCGTTCTAATTCCATTTTCGATAGCGCTTTCGGATTGAGGGTAATTCCCCCCTTTGCCCCACCAAAAGGTAGATTGAGAACTGCACATTTAAACGTCATCCAAAAGGCTAAAGATTGCACTTCATCCAAAGAAACATTGGGATGATAGCGCACTCCTCCCTTAGTTGGTCCTCTGGTATCATCATAGCGGACTCGATAGCCTTGAAAAATCTTTAAAGAACCATCATCCATTCGTACCGGAATGGAAACAGCTAAACTAGCTTTGGGATATTTTAAATGTTCAATGGTATCTTCTGATAGGGAAACATATTTTAGGGCTTTTTCTAGCCTTTTACTGGCATCGGCAAATAGTGAGTTAGACATCTCCGTATTACTCCTTAGATTTAAGGACTCCACTACCTTTTTCCCATAATTTTATTGAAACACAGAAAATCAGTATTATTTGTTACAGTTTAATATCTCTTAATACTATCTTCAGAATAAAATTCCTCACCCCATCACCCCATCACCCCACCTCCCCACCAAAAATGAGGCTCAAACCCCTAGGGGCGATCGCCCTTTAATCTACTAAAGTTCAAAAATTGAAAATCTTTCCGGTCGAGAATTTTTCCTGCACGTTAAGCTAAACATAGATGCCTTTGCCACTCCACCGTCAATCGATAGGCTAAATTTTCGTTTTGATCTCCCCTCCCTCGAAGCTATGGTTGAAATCCTAGCTGCACTATCGGCTTCAGCAGCAGCAGGCATGAGAATCGCCCTACCCCTACTGGTTATCGGCCTTATCCAGAACGAAGAACTCTGGTCTCGCGTTCCCCTACTGTCTAGCATTCCCCCTCAAATCGTAGTGGGAATACTGGCTGGATGGTCATTTCTCGAAGTAGTTGCTTCCAAAAGATTTCTGGGACAGCGAGTTTTACAAATAGTTGAACTATTTTTTACCCCCATTGTCGGCGCACTGATGGGCATCACCGTTGCCAAAATTGCCGCAGTTTCCCCCAGTTTAATTTGGATTATCGGCATTGTCGGAGGATTGCTCGCCCTCGTCCTCCGACTAGTGCAGATTGGTTGGTTTTATCGCTTGCGGGGCATCCCTCTGTGGATAGTATTTATTGAAGATGCCCTGTGTGTCTTCCTGGTAGTTTTGGCTTTTGATGCCCCCAAAAAAGGCGGATTAATTGCCTTAATGCTACTTTGGCTCGCAATTCGCAGCTCAAAGGAATGGCAGCGCATCTACAGAGAACGAAAGCGCCATCACTATCAAGAGCCAGATTAGGGAGGGGAAAAAATTCAAAATTCAAAATTCAAAATTCAAAATTTCAGAACAATTTTGAATTTTGAATTCAAAAAACATCTATAATAGGCCAACGAAGTGTAAAGGCCCATGACCGCTGATTAATTCCAAGAGCAAAGCAATAAAACCAATCATTGCCAGACGACCATTCCAGACTTCCGCCGCTGTCGTCAACCCCCACTCCCAACGCTCCTGGGGATACATCTTCACCATCTTCTTCATCTGAGTAACTTCAGATAACTCAATCTTCGGACTATTGAGGGCATTAGTTACCAGATTGGTGAGAGAGTCAATAAATAGGGGATGGGTATTTAAGGCTGGGATGCGCCGGAAGTTGTGGATACCAGATTCTTCAGCTAGTTCTCGATATTCAATATCGATTTCTTGCAAGGTTTCAATATGCTCGGAAACGAAACTAATTGGCACTACCACCAAATCTTTAATTCCCTGCGCTCCTAATTCAGGAATTTTATCTTCCGTATAAGGCTTCAGCCATTCCACTGGGCCAACACGACTTTGATAAGCTAGGGTGTGGGGATTGGGACGATTCAGCGTCCCCATAATCAGCTTAGTACATTCTTCAATTTCCTTTTGATAGGGGTCGCCAGCTTCTTCCACATAACTGACTGGCACGCCGTGGGCGCTAAAGAAGATGGTAATCTCGTTGGGATTGGGAAATTGGCTGAGTTCCTGGGCAATCAGCTGGCTCATGGCCTGGAGGTAACTGGGTTCTTGATACCAGGAAGGAATGACAGTATATTCAATCTGCTGTAATTCTGGGTCTTCTTTCCACAATTTTTCCAATAGCCGGAAACTGGAACCGCTGGTGCTAATGGAAAATTGGGGATAGAGGGGGAGAATAACTACCTTTTCTATTTTGTCCCGTTTAATACTGGCGATCGCCTCTTCGGTAAACGGATGCCAGTACCGCATCCCAATATAAACATTAGCTTCCCATCCCTTTTTCCGCAACTGGGATTTCAGGGCTTCGGCTTGAGTTTCGGTAATCTGGCGAATCGGCGAGCCGCCGCCAATTTGCTGATAATTCGCCTCGGAAGTTTTCCGTCGGCGGCTGGCAATCACCCAAGCCAGAGGCTTCTGCAACCAGGAAAAGGGCAGACGGATGATTTCCGGGTCAGAAAACAGATTGAATAAGAATGATCCGACATCCTTGAGTTCATCGGGACCACCCAGATTTAGCAATAAAACTCCAATACGACCCATAGCGTTTACAGCTTCCTATCCTAAAATAATTTCATATTCGTTACTGATTTTAACAATATATGCTTTTTTTAGTTTTTTTTCGCAATAACGAATACACAATTTTACTTTGGAGCGTCTAATGGCAACGATTCTCAGAACTTGGAGCTATCAATATCAGTGGCTTTATGACGGAATTTCGCGGCTCGCAGCCCTGGCGGTAGGCGGGGAAGGGCGATTTCGGCGGTTGCCATTAACAGGATTAACTATCAATTCTGAAACCAAGATTTTAGACCTTTGTTGCGGTAGCGGTCAAGCCACTCAAGTGCTGCTGCAATATTCTCCCCAAGTGACGGGATTGGATGCCTCGCCGCTGTCCTTAGCCAGAGCGCGGCAAAATGTCCCCCAGGCAAATTATATCGAAGGGTGGGCGGAAAAAATGCCTTTTGGAAATCAGGAATTCAATCTGGTGCATTCCAGTGCGGCGATGCACGAAATGATGCCAGAGCAACGGCAGGAGATTTTTCGGGAGGTGTACCGGGTATTGAAGCCGGGGGGAATTTTTACAATGGTGGATTTTCACCGTCCGACTAATCCATTATTTTGGCCTGGATTATCGATATTTTTGCTGTTGTTTGAAACGGAGACGGCTTGGGAAATGTTGGGAACGGATTTGGGTGCGGGATTAAGGGAGATTGGTTTTGAGGTGAGTCAGGTGGGGTTGTATGCGGGGGGAAGTTTGCAGGTGATTCAAGGACGAAAATAGGGATGCAGGACAGGACTTACCCAACACCTCTATTAGTAGGGTGTGTTAGCGCAGCGTAACGCACCATAAACGCTATAGGCGAAGCAACTGCGTAATTCCTGGGGGAGTTTTTTTAACGCAAAGGACGCAAAGTTGGGCGCAAAGGACGCAAAGGAAGGTTTGTAGATCTGGGTTTTTATTGAGCGATCGCTTTGTTTATTTAATAGACATCTATACACATCTCCGATAAAGAATCTGAACCCCTTACCCTGTCTAAGCGAAAACCTGGATTCTGGAGATGTCTAATACTCCGGACATTTTTTTGAGCAAGGTCTTAAATCCTTGATTTCTCGTTAGTATTGCTGTCTTGTAGAAGGCTAAGACTCCCATTCTACCGTTGGCTATCCAAAACTGTCCAGGGTATTGTTATTAAAGTGTTAAAAGCTATAATTTAAAATTATACTTGCTTTTTTGCGATTGTTGACATATAGTCAGTTATTGTAATTGCATTTTACAAGGAATCAGTCAAAATGTATAGTGAGTTACAAAGCAAAAGCTTTTGTAAGCCAGAAAAAAATAATCTTACGTCAAAAGGTAGTGGACAATGAAACTTACAATGCAAGAAGGGATAGAAAAATTGACTCCACTACTAAATGAAAAAAAATTAATTATTTTTGCTGGCGCTGGAATATCTAGGCTTGCTCCATCCAATTTGCCAAGTTGGGATGATCTTTTAATAAAATTTGTAGATCTTTGTGAAGAAATTAACCAACTTTTACCACCACAAGCGTTACAATCACAATTTAGTGATTTGATAAAGGCTGCTCGGAACAGCGAAACTAAAAATCCAGCAAAAACTTCATTAGTGCTAAAAAATAAATTAAAAGAAATCCAGGCTCAAAAATCATTAAATTTCAATGTTATTAACGAATTTCAAACTAGACTTTCAGGCATATTTACAAACGCGCAACCAAATGAAAACCATCGCTTAATTGTCCAGACAAACTATCCTTACATATTGACATCAAATTATGATACATTGCTGGAAAATGCAGCTAGAAAATATAATTATACAGATCTTTTTTTGAGATCTTTTACATTCAATGATGCTGCTGATATTGCAATAGCAATATATGAAAACCAATCTTGCATTATTCATATTCATGGCAATACTAGCAATATAGCCTTAGATGATTTTGTACTTACCTCGGAAGATTACATAAGAATAACAAAGAAGTACCCAGGTTTTAGAATGGCAACGCAGACTCTTTTTCTGAAATATTCTGTTCTTTTTATAGGTTATGGTGCAAGAGATCCACACGTAGAAGATTTCCTTGAAGAATTATCTTTCTATTTTGGCTCTGGTAGCACACCTAAGCACTTTTTAGTATTAAAAGAGGATGAAATAGATGCAGTTATAGAAAAACACAAAAATGACACAATAAACACTGATATAATTGCCATTAGCGATCATAATCAAGCAACCGACTTACTGGCAGAAATTCAAAAAATATTACCAAGATAGTGAGGTCATGAACCATGAGATTAAAAGAGTCAATTTCCAGCAAAAGAGAATTAAAAAAGATGACCTACAAACTTTTGAAAAAAATGTATGGTCTTGAAAGAGGGAAAAAATCTCAGTTATGTTCTAAAACTTGCAGAATAGATCCTTGCATTGTAGCGTGTATCGGTCATATAAGGAATCTACTTGCCCACGCTTTACAAAATATTTTGCAACAAAGTCAAAGTGGAAGTTTAAGCGTAAAAATAAGACGATACCTTGCATCACTAGATCAATTGCTGCAAAAAGTAACGGCTATTTCGTCGAGTAATATCAGGCTGGAAAAAGGTTTGATTTCGAGACTGCTACGGTCTCATACGAAACTATTTAATGCGATTCTATCCAGTGAGAACAATTTAGATGTTCAATTTTCTCCTTCAGAATGGTCTGGTGCTGTACTTACAGCAGTAGCGATTTGGGGGAACAATATCAGCACTTATTAAAGATCTCCAGTTGGTTTGACTAACTTGTGATTTTTCACCATTAGGACTTACGCAACTGGGGGAATTAATAAGCACGAATAGGCTGCGTTAGATATCATGCCCGGTTTCATAGCCATTATTCATGTCTTACCACAATGATAAATTTAAGCTCTTTTCTTGTGGTCAACCGACCGGATATGATATCCAACAATCTGGGTTTTACCCTGTTTGCTAAGTTAATCTAATTCCAATTGCTCTCATCTCGCTCTGCTGGTGACAGCACAGAATGAAATTTTGAACATCGCTTTACCCACCACCCACCACCCAAGATATAATCTGCCTGCAAGCTCGCTCAGGGATAAAGGGAGGAATAATGGCAGACTGGCAAGAAATTAAGGGTGGAGTGACCGCTCCTAAAGGTTATAAGGCGGCTGGGATTAAGGCGGGACTGAAACCTTCGGGACTTCCCGATCTGGCATTAATTTTGTCAGATGTTGAAGCGATCGCCGCTGGTGTGTTTACAATTAGTCAAGTCCGCGCTGCCTGCGTTGATTATTGCCGCCAGCGCCTGCAAGCCAAAGCCAGCGCTCGCGCTATTCTCTGCAATGCGGGACAAGCCAATGCTGCCACGGGCTTACAAGGTTGGGAAGATGCCGTCGAAAGTGCTAAGTTGCTGGGAGCAGCTTTAAATATTCCCCCAGAATCAATTCTGATTGCTTCGACTGGGGTAATTGGACGGCGAATTAAAATGGATGCCCTAAAAGCCGGAATTCCCCAATTAGTTGCAGAGGCTTCCGAAAATGGTGGCGATGCTGCCGCCCAAGCCATTATCACCACAGATCTAGTGACTAAATCTATTGCCCTGGAAACTACTATAGGCGATCGCCCCGTCCGTATCGGCGGCATCTCCAAAGGTTCCGGGATGATTCACCCTAACATGGCAACCATGCTGGCTTTTGTGACCTGCGATGCCGCAGTTTCCCCTTCCCTCTGGCAAAAAATGTTAAGTCGGGCGGCAGACCAAAGTTTTAATCAAATTACCGTCGATGGCGACACCAGCACCAATGATTCTCTGATTGCCTTAGCCAATGGAGAATCCCGCGCCGCTGCCATTACCGAAGAAAATAGTCCCGAAGCCGAAAAATTAGAGGCGATGCTAACAGCAGTTTGCCAGCATTTAGCCAAAGCGATCGCTCGTGACGGTGAAGGCGCAACCTGTCTCATTGAAGTGCAAGTATCCGGAGCGCATTCCGAAAAAGAAGCTCGGCAAGTTGCCAAAACCATTGTTAGTTCCTCCCTCGTCAAATCCGCAATTTTTGGAAGAGATCCCAATTGGGGAAGAATTGCCGCCGCCGCTGGGCGAGCCGGAGTCACCTTTGACCAAGAAAATCTCCGCATTCAGCTAGGTAACTTTTTGTTAATGGAAAATGGGCAACCTTTGGAATTTGATCGCGCCGCCGCCAGCGCCTATCTCAAACAGGCGGCGGCGGGAGCCTATCTCCAAGAAGATACCGTCCTAATTGCTGTCAGCATTGGCAATGGTGCTGCCTCTGGCACAGCCTGGGGTTGCGACCTGAGTTATGACTATGTAAAGATCAACGCTGAATATACGACTTAATCCCATCAAGAACAGGGAACAGGGAACAGGGAACAGGGAATAATAGAAGTTATTGGTAATT
>CAKZHE010000030.1 GCA_936920195.1 uncultured cyanobacterium
AATACCCCGGATGTTTCAGGAAATTCTGTTTCCTAGTTACAAGCCCCATCCCCTTGTGGGTGGGGCAGTTGACTTCTCAAATTTTTGCTCCATTCCACCTTGCCCAAAATCGCTTTGATGAGCTTGCCAAACTTGGCGGACAAAATGGCTGAGATGCTGATGCGCCAGTTGAGCGCGAACAGACAAACTGGCAGAACTGCTACCCTCCAGAATGGCATCAAAAGCTTGCAGTTGACCAATGAGGGGAATCACTTCCGTATCTAAAGCTGGTTGAAACAAGTTTAAAGGCCAAAGCAAATCGGCACTTTCTCGCAAGTCATGAAGTTTTGGCTCCACGGGAGCGCAATCGCTCCCAAAAACTGCCAACATTAAAGGACGCACCCAACAGATTTGGCGGACACTCACCACTTGAATGACTTCGGCATACAGCCGTGTATTCTCATGTGCCAAAAAAACGATTTGGCAAGGCTGAAAGTTATGATTAGCAATGATTGATGCCTGTTGCACGGGGAAGGGACAGTTTCGGCTCTTTCTTCTATTTTACTGAGATTGACGACCAAAATATTGTTTTTTCCCCAACTGCCTCTTCCCTGTTTAAATCAAAGGCGATCGCTCCTGAATTAAAATACTAATTCATTCTTAAGATACTTGACTTTCTTGCCAAAATCACTGTCTTTTTAGGCTAGCCAATTATTATATTGCAATTGGGTGAAAATCCCCCAAAATCAGATAAAGTAGATTCAGGAACTGTATATCACTAAGGGTTTTAGTTATCTACCCAGATTAATATTTTACGGATAGCTGGGGGCTACCACAGTTTATCTTTTTAAACTCTTGTCGCCTCTATTCGACTATTTCCATAAAAATTAGCGACAGCAAACAATCGCTATATGGCAAATCGAGAACATCTTGCCCTCCTTCGCAGAGGAGTAAAAGTCTGGAATCAATGGCGAGAAAATTATCCCGAAATTGAACCAGACCTCAGAGCCGCTACTCTATCCCATGCTGAACTGGCGGGAGTTAACTTCTTTAACGCCGACTTGAGAGGGGCAAACTTCTTTAAAGCTGACTTGAGAGGGGCAATTTTTTTCCGTTCAGACCTCAAAAGAGCTACACTAAGTGGAGCCAAACTACAAACAGCAAATCTGAGAGAGGCCGATCTCCGAAATGCGAAACTCAACGGTGTTAATCTGAGAGCAGCCAATCTCAGTGGTTCTAAACTTGAGCAGGCAGCTTTAAGTGGAGCCAACTTGAGCGCAGCCAACTTGAGAAAGGCAAATCTCACTAAAGTCCAGCTGAAAAGTGCTAATCTCCGCCAAGCTGACTTCAGCGAAGCCATTCTCAGACAGGCAAATCTGACTCAATCTAACGCTCTAAACGCTAAATTTCCCGGAGCAGTGTTCACTGCCGCTTGTTTAGAAGATTGGCAAATTAATAGCGATACTCAGTTATGGGGTGCGATCGCTGATTTTGTCTATTTACACCAGGGACAACAAGAATGCTATCCCAAAAACTGCTGTTTTGCCCCAGGGGAGTTTGCCCTGATGTTTCAAGTTCTCCCTTATATTGTTCGCACAGAGTAGAAATTAGTGCCAGGAATAGAACCAGTTTTTTAACTTAGATAGGACTTACACAACAGCTCTATCAGTAGGGTGCGTTACGCTGGCGCTAACGCACCAAGACACTGTATATAGAGTAGCTGCGTAAGTCCTGTTAGAATCAGGTTAATACCCACAACCAGAAAACTGAGTCAAAATTATGGCCTTATTTGGATTTGGCAAAAAAACCACCCTACCCACCCCCCAAGATGCACTCCCCGGAAGAGCGCAAAAAATGCCAGTACCTGCCCAGCACTATGTGAATAAAAATCCCTTAAAACCGCCCTTTCCTGAAGGCATAGAACTGGCAATGTTTGGTCTAGGGTGTTTTTGGGGTGCAGAACGGAAATTTTGGCAGCAAGCCGGAGTTTATACCACTGCCGTTGGTTATGCCGCCGGAATTACGCCCAACCCCACTTATCAAGAAGTTTGTACAGGCATGACTGGGCATAATGAAGTAGTATTAGTGGCCTTTGACCCCAAAATAGTCAGCTATGAAACTCTACTCAAAGTCTTTTGGGAAAGTCATAATCCCACCCAAGGAATGCGCCAGGGCAATGATAGCGGAACGCAATATCGATCTGGAATTTATACTTATTCCGCCACCCAGAAAAAACTGGCAGAAGCATCGCGGGATATCTATCAACAAGCATTGAGTGCCGCTGGATATGGCAAAATCACCACAGAAATTCTGGATGCCCCTGAGTTTTATTATGCTGAGGAATATCACCAGCAATATCTCGCCAAAAACCCCAATGGTTATTGTGGTTTAGGGGGAACCAAGGTTTGTTTGCCTGCCATGGTAGAAGCTTAAACAGAAAACAAAGCCAGTTTGTAGTTGGGCTTTAGCCCTAATCCGGGGGCTAAAGCCCAACTACAAACTTTTGCTCTTTATTCTTTCATGTAAGGGTTATTCCGAAGCAGCTTGAAATAGCTGCGATACATATCCTGTTGAGCGTTCAATGCCATATTGACCCCTGTTTCTTGAAGTTTAAGGGTGGCGTTAATCAAGCCTTTTTGAAAACTTAGAGCTTTCTTCAACGGAGCCGAGGGATCGCTCTGATTAGCCCCCCCTGGTAGATTTTCAACCATAGCGCCGAAAACCTTTTTTTGCAAATCTTTCATTTGCTTCAAGTATTCATCAAACACATGAGTTGCCATGAAAACTTTCTCCTTTAAGCACTAATTGTCCCATCTTAACATTCTTGCTTGTGCAGCTTTAACTTAATAGCCGATATAGCGCGTCTGAATCATTTGTGTAAATGTGTAGGGGTAGCGCCCCCGTGCCTACCCCTACACATCGGGGCAACCACGGGGGGATTGCCCCATCGAGAACCGCTATCACTACTTTTCGGCCTTTTCCTGTTTAAGCTCTTTTATCTTCAGACCAGCAGCTTGTAAGGCAGGATAGGCATACTCGATATCGTTAAGAATCATTTGCGCTCGATTGAGATGAAAAGAGGCAAACCGCACACTGGTAAGTAAATGAGCCAGATCCTCTGTCACATCATTTTCAAATGAGGGCATTTTTTCAGTAATTGCCGTCCGTTGAGCAAGTTGGTGAATATAACTGGTATCAATCACCCGAAAAGCTGCCCCGATACTTAACCCTTTGGCGTTGAGTACCTTATGCCACTCGTAAGGCAAGTTAAAAATGACATCCCCAGGCTCTACATACAGAGTCTCGTAATCGTCGAAGTTATGACCGGAGGCCTCTCGTCCACTACTGGTCAAGAACAACTGAGACTCATTTCTGAATTGCTCTCCCAATTCCGGCGGTCTTGTCATCCACTTTTTGCGCCCAGCCACCATCACAAATATATTCAGCGTGGGAAACATATGCCAATCGCTGCCTACAGCACCATTAATAGGCTCTCCATATTCCTGATTGCTGTAACCGAAAAACATATGACCAGTAATTCGCCATGATGGAATATCAAACCAATTTCCCCGAAATATCTCCTCTTTCAAACGATTGAAGATAAGTTTACCCCATTCATAGGGATCTTTATAACCGGAGGAAATTGTTCCCAGATGGGAGTAGACATCAAGGTTGTGCGTGAAAATATCATCCAAAAAATCTTTACCTGTGCCTACCTGACCAGTTACATAGTTGTAATCAGATTTACCATCTTTCGAGCGGAAAGCCACAGCACTGTTCCCACTTTTCCGTCGCCATTGCAGAGTTTTATCCAACTCTATCTCATAAAAATCCCTAGTTTTTAGTTTAGGCTCAATATGAGCCATGTTCCTAAAAACTACCGGCTTGGTGAAGTTCTCGCTGGCCTTTTGGAGTAAATCGAACGTCAATTTGTTTTTATGTACATCTCTCTCTACAACGTTGATTAGAGATAACTGTATCGCCTGCACTAGCTCCACTCCTTAATTGACAAAAATTCAAGAAGATTGTTTGATTTCAGAATTATTCTCAGCATCAGATCTGAGTCAGCTGTTCAGCATTTAAATTGCCAAGGCTATCTATAGTCAGCTAAGGGGGTTAACCCCGACAAAATTTGTTAAATGCCAAACAGCTTATTGCTGCTAACTAGCGTTCTTTTATCACCCAAGTAGCTGGGTCTCTGAACAGTTTGAGCGCTAGCTTTCTGGCATCTTCAAAAACACTAGTCTTTTCAAATACATAGTCAAAAAAGCCTTCCTGAGTGGGAATTTCTAGCTCAAATAGATCGATGCGATGGAACTTGTCCTTGGAAAGTTCTCCCCGCTCGATTAAAAAGTTAATCAGCTGGATTTTATCTCTTTCACCGCTGTAACATCCATTAAAGCTAATCTCGGTTTGCAGATCTTTAGCGCTAACATCGTTACGCGGTAGGGGACCAAGCCATTTGTGGTTGATTGGTCTGGCTACGAAGATCTTATCCGCTCCCACCAACTCACTCAGGAGGATTTGTCTGTAGTAAGCTCCATCAATGATGGTTCTCTCTTCAGAAAAACCATATTGGTATAGCCACAGAGAATTCTTGATGTTCTCCGGCGTAATTTCGTAATAAACTGTCCGTTGTCTGTAGGGTCCTTCCTTTCCATATTCAACGCCAAGAACTTCCCTAGCTCTTTCATTCAGATAAACGTGCTCTTCGCCTTCACTGGGAGAGTAGGCATTGATCGCTATCCCCATATCGGCTCGATTAAACGCCGCACTGATTTGTTCAAAGACTTCATCAGTTCTAGCTGGCTTTAATGTTCGGGATGAACTCCAACTTTGCATTTCCTCAAACCAGGAAAAAGTTTTGAAGTTTTTTTTATCGAGGGCGATTGTACTAACCTTTCTGACAGTATCTAGTACGTTGGCATAAAATTCAGTCATAGATTCTACTTGGGAGACAGGTTGGTAGACATCTTTGACACCAAAATTTACCACATTCATCCAGTTTAGATCCTTGGAGGGATAAGGAGAAGCCTTCTCTATCTCGTCCTTGAGGACTTTTTCTAGACTATCTCCTCCATCCAAGGCTTGAAGATATTTCAACGTCCAAAAAATTTGCCCTGAAGTCGCTGCGATGAAGTCAGGTTTTACGTTAAAGTCTAGAGCGGCTTGAAGAAAACCAGCACCAAAAGCATTGTTTCCAGCCAGCCCGCCCAAGGCAAAACCTATTTTTTCTTTTTCGTTAATGCTTTCCATGTCAATGTCGGTGTTCGCCATTTTTAACTCCAGTAAATTGAATTCCTAATTCTTACAGTTTTTTAGGATAACACGCAAGGGCTACCTAAGTTAAAAATAAAAATTATTAAATTTTGATTAAAAACCAGGTCGATCCAACGTTCGGTATCGAATTATACATATCCAGTTCTTCTAAGTTAAGAAAATCTAAAAGCACCTTTGTTTTTGCTCAAGAATAAAGTAAGCTATGAGCGGTTTGACCACCTAATCTTGGTCATCCATCAAATTTAATCACTAGCTAACTGGTCATTAAATGACCTTGCTTTCTACGTTGTTTATCACAATTACTCTTTCATGCTTGAAGCCTATATAGTCTCAGCGGTACGTACACCTATTGGTAGGTTTGGAGGCGCACTAGCGAATTTTTCCCCAGTAGATCTAGCTGCCCATGTGATGCAAGCTGTGCAAGCGCGGGCGGGGATTTCTGGGGACGCTTTAGATCTTTACATTATGGGTAATGTTCTCCGGGCGGGACACGGACAATTACTGCCCCGACAAGCTGCTTTAAAGGCTGGTATTCCCGATCGAGTGAATGGATACGCAGTAGATATGGTTTGCTCTTCAGGTATGATGAGCTTGATTAATGCCACTAATGCTATCTGGGTCAACCAGGCCGACCTGGTGCTGGCGGGAGGAATGGAATCAATGTCTCAAACAGGGTTTTTTGTTTCTCACCGGGCGCGGTGGGGCTACAAATTCCTCTTAGGTGCGCCAGAGCAGTTAACAGATATTTTAGTCCAGGACGGGTTGACCGATGGGGCTACGGGCGAAGGGATGGGGGAGCAAACAGAGCGGCTAGCTGCAACCCATGGATTCACGCGCCAGGATTTGGATGAGATTGCTTTCTCCTCTCAGCAACGGGCTGCGGCGGCAACCGCACGAAAAATATTTAAAGACGAGATTGCCCCGATAGAAATCAAGACGAAGAAGGGGACTCAACTGCTAATGGAAGATGAAGGAATTCGTCCAGATACAACTTTAGAGAAACTAGCCAAACTGCCTTCGGCTTTCAAGTCTGATGGGGTGATCACGGCGGGCAATGCCAGTCAGCTCTCAGATGGGGCAGCGGCGCTGATTTTAGCCAGCAAAGCGGCAGTGGAACGTTATGGACTCAAACCGATCGCGAAGTTATTAGGCGGAGCCTGGGATGGTGGGGAAACTTGGCGTTTTCCGGAACATCCCATTTATGCAGTTAAGAAGCTATTAGCCAAGCTGGAGATGAACATCTCGGATTTTGATTTGTTCGAGAACAACGAAGCTTTTGCGGTTAGCAGCTTGCTGTTTACCAGAATGTTGGGGGTTTCTGAGGATAAACTTAATGTCAACGGGGGATCGATTGCCCTGGGACATCCGATTGGCGCTTCTGGAGCGCGGATTGTTGTTACTTTGCTGAATGCGTTGCAGGAACAGGATAAAACCCTAGGCGTGGCAGCTGCGTGTCACGGGATGGGGGGTGGCACGGCGATCGCCGTCGAACGGCTTTAGAAGGGGTAGAAATTATGGCATCTCTAGAACTAGAAGATAAAGTGATTTTCGTAACTGGTGGTAGTCGAGGTATAGGAGCGGCGATCGTTAATTTGCTCCTGAATTTGGGGGCTAAAGTAGCCTATGTCAAACGCACTGACTCTACTGACTCTAATGAATTCCTTGGTGCTTTGGCGATTCAAGCCGATGTCACTGACTTAGCCGCGATGGAGGCAGTTGCCAAACAGGTAGAAGAGAAACTAGGCCCAGTTTACGGAATCGTCGCTAATGCGGGAATTACTAGAGATAAATTTTTTGCTAAACTGACACCTGAAGATTGGGATGCTGTAATTGACGTTAATCTTAAGGGAGTTACCCATAGTATTAGACCCTTCATTGAAGGGATGTACGAGCGCAATCAAGGTTCAATTGTCTGTATCAGTTCGATTTCTGGAGAACGAGGAAATATCGGACAAGTTAACTATAGTGCCATGAAAGCAGCAGTCATTGGTTTAGTTAAATCTTTAGCTAGAGAGGCGGCTCGATATGGCGTTCGGGCTAACGCCGTCGCACCTGGATTTATTGACACTGCTATGACAGAGGTGATTCCAGAAAAAGTTAAAGACAAGATTATCGCCGAGATTCCTTTCCGGCGCTTTGGGAAACCGGAAGAAGTAGCTTGGGCGGTAGCGTTCCTCCTCTCCCCTGTAGCCAGCAGTTTCGTTACCGGTGAAGTGTTACGGGTGAATGGTGGTCATCATACATAATAGGAATCAGAAAAAGAGTTTCCCCATCTCAAATTTTCAAGAGCATTAAGGTTATGGAAAAAGAAAGTACTAATTGGAGTGAGATGGCGAATCATCTGGCGAACGCTTGGGTTGAGGTTGGAACTCAGATGTGGAAGAACTGGTTTGATCTGGTTGGTGCAGTGCCGACTAGCGGTACTGTTACCGATCCTAAACCAGGGGCAAAGTCTGCCACCCAAGAACAGTTTGCCCAAAACCAAGAACTGTTTGTGCGCTTTATCAAACTCTCATTTGATGCCTGGAAGGACATCTCTCCCAAGGTTGAATCTGGTGGAGACTGGCAACAGGTATTGAAAAAATATACAGAAAAGATGTCCGCTCAACTGGAGGAGTTCTCGGCGGAAACGTCCAAAGGAAGTCAGGATGTCAACTATCTATGGCAAATCTATACCCAAGAAATGCAGAAGTTTAGCCAGCTTTGGTTGGCGACGCTGGGAGTACCTGTGAAGCCGCTCGATCGGGAAGTCAATAAAACCAGCGAACCTTGGTTAGGACTAAACAACTTATACTGGAATCTTCTGTATGAGCAAAACTTTGGCAACCTGACTCAAAGTCCTACTCTTGGGGTTAACCGCGAGTTTACTGGTAAAGTGCTGAAGGCTTTTAATTCCTGGACAGATCTTTATCGAGGCAGCATCAACTATCAGAGAATGTTGGCAGGTATTCAGATTCGCTCCTTTGAGGATCTGATGCAAGAGTTAGTTCTGTTGACGAAAAAGGGGAAAAAGGTTGATGACTGGCTGCAGTTTCAGCAGCTTTGGAGCCGCATTGCCGATCGCGTATTTGAAGAGGAATTCCGGAAAGAAGATAATCTCAAGATTCGAGGCACTTTCCTGAACGCTCTCAATACCTATAAACCGCACCAGCAAGAACTGGTGGAGTTGTGGTTGAAGACGCTAAATATGCCTGTGCGGAGCGAAGTGGATGAGGTTCACAAGAATATCTACGAGCTGCGGAAAGAGAGCAAGACTCTGAATAAGAAGCTGCGGAACTATGAGGCGATCGCGCAGGAAACTGAGCAATTGCGGAGTACAGTGGCTGAAGCTCGCCAAAATGGGCAGGAGTTACGCCAGGAGTTGCAAACTTTAACCCAGAAGCTGGCAAAGTATGAGGCGATCGCACAGGAAACTGAGCAGTTGCGTCAGGAGATCCTAACTCTAAAGCAATCCTTCGCTGAATATAGCACTACTGAGCAAAAAGCTCGCTTTCCATTCAACCTTTTTAATTTCAATCGCCAGAAAACATAAAGCTATGCTTCCTTTTTTTACCCAGGTGAGTTTCGCGGACTTGCTCAACGAATCTGTCGAATTAAGCAAAAAAGTAGTCAAGGGGATCGAAAAACTCAGCCAACTGCGGGAAGAAGATATTGAAATTGGTCTAACTCCTAAAGAAGAAGTCTACCGCGAAGACAAAGTAGTGCTATATCACTTCCCGCCAATAGGAAAACTTGTATTGCACACCCCCGTCCTCATTATCCCTGGTTTGATCAACCGACCTTTTATGGTTGATCTAGAGGAAAAACGGTCTTTAATTGCTAATTTGCTAGAACTAGGCATAGATATCTACTTAATTGATTGGGGCTATCCGACCCGCTCTGACCGTTGGCTAACCCTTGACGATTATATTAATGGCTACTTCAGTAACTGCGTTGATGTAATCAGAAAAAAGCATGGTCTGGAGAAGATTAACTTATTAGGGCTTTGTCAGGGAGGGAATTTCAGCCTTTGCTACAGCTCTATCTATCCAGCAAATGTCGAGAACCTGATGCTCATGGTGACTCCGGTGGATTTTCACATCCCTAATGCACTGATCAATATGCGGGCTGGCTCCACTTTGGGTTCAGAGGCAATAGATATCGATCTAGTGGTAGATTCTTTCGGGAATATTCCAGGAGACTTCCTAAACCTGGAGTTTTTGATGCTGAAACCCCATCAAAACGGAATCCAGAAATATCTTGATTCTCTCGAAATCATGGGCAATAGGGATGAGCTAATAACCTTTCTGCGGATGGAAAAATGGATCTTCGACAGTCCCGATCAAGCGGGAGAAGCTTACCGACAATTTATGAAAGATTTCTATCAGGACAATAAGCTGATTAAAGGTGAGGTGATGATTGGAGAGCAGCGAGTAGAGCTAGAAAAAATTCGGATGCCAGTTTTAAATATTTACGCAGAGAAAGATCACCTAGTACCACCGCTATCCTGTTTAGCGCTTGAAAAGTACGTCGGCAGCGAAGACTATACAGTACGATCTTTCCCAGTGGGTCATGTTGGGATATATGTTAGCCGTAAAGTACAGAAAGATTTGCCTTCTATTATTCTCAATTGGCTAAAGGAGCGATCGAGTTAGAGGTGGGGTGATGGGGTGATGGGGTGATGGGGTGATGGGGTGATGGGGAGTGGAGAATTAGCAAGAAGTCCCTTTCTCCCTTTCTCCCTTTCTCCCTTTCTCCCTTTCTCCCCCCTGTTCCCTGTTCCCTGTTCCCTGTTCCCTATTCCCTATTACCAAATATTAAAATTCATAATTTTTCAGATATCCAAATGGGTATAGGTTTTTCTC
>CAKZHE010000031.1 GCA_936920195.1 uncultured cyanobacterium
CTCTGCCTCGCTTGGTTATCATCCGAGGCAGAGCCTCTCAATGGGCATTCCCAGGCAGAGCCTGGGAACGAGTAAATTGATTCAGACTCTCAATCTATTTCTTTCCAGATTGGATTTTGTCGAAGATCGCGCCATCGTCAAAGAATTTCTTCTGGATGGTATCCCAACCACCTAAATCTTGAGCAGTAAACAAAGTTTTGATTTTGGGGAACTGTTTTTCTACTTCTTTTTCGACGGTAGGATCGGTGGGGCGGAATCCAACTTTGGTAAATTCTCTTTGGGCTTCTGGGGTATAGAGGAATTTGACAAAGGCTTCAGCAATTTCTTTAGTACCGTGCTTGGCAACGTTTTTATCAACCACCGCGATGGGACTGTCGATGGAGATGTTGACATCAGGAATTACAAAAGGAAGTTTTTGTCCGTTTATTCCCGCCAAAATCACTTCGTTTTCGTAGTTGATTAGGGCATCGCCTTGACCTTGTTTGAAGAATACGTCGCTGGCTTCGCGGGCATCTTTGGGTAATACAGGAACGTTTTTGAAAGCTTTGGCGAGGAATTCTTGGGCTTTGGCATCATCACCGCCATTTTTGGTGATGTGTCCCCACAAAACTAGGAAGTTCCAACGCGCTCCACCGGAGGTTTTGGGGTTGGCGGTAATAAATTTTACCCCATCTTTGGTTAAGTCATCCCAGCCTTTAATTCCCTTGGGATTGCCTTCGCGGGTAACAATGGCGGCGACTGACCTAACGATAGTCCCATCGTAGGGGGATTCTTTTTCCCAGCCCGGTTCAATCAGTCCAGCTTTTTCTACTTTTTTGGTGTCAAGGGCGAGAGCAAGGTGAATGACATCAGCTTCCAAGCCATCAATGATAGCCCGGGCTTGGGTGCCAGAACCAGCATAGCTTTGATTAAAGATGACGGTTTGGTTATGTTCTTGCTTCCACTTGTCAACAAATTTGGGGATAATTTTTTCGTAGGCGGCTTTGGTGACAGCAAAGGAAGCTATGGTAAGTTTTACCTCTCCGCCTTTAGCTCCGCTGCCGCTGGGGGAAGGGGATGCAGTATCGGAACTGCCACCACCAGAGCAGGAAGCGATCGCTATGCTTAAGCTTATACCCACTAAAAATAGAGAGGCAAATCTTTTCAGGGATTTGGAGTTGAAGTTTCTGTTGATTAACCTGCCAATTGCCTGAGCTAAATATGTGCCTGTTTGAGCGAATTTCTGTAGCAAACCCATTAACTATTCTCCTCTTAATCTCCGGTTATCTGGTCGGGATACCGTATTTGATAGCCATGAGAATAGATATTAGCGCAAATTTGCGTGTTTGAGTTCACCGAGTCAAAAAATTAATGGATTCTACCCAATAACCAGCGGATGCACCGCCTGTTACCCGCATGGTGAGTCCATTTCCTTGGGCATAAAAGAAGCAGTCATAGCCGCCAGTATGGTTTTCGCAGCCCGTAAATTGCCAATCTGGATGATGCCAAGGTTGTTTGAGCAGGTTAGTGACGGCGGCTTGGGAAGCGCTTTGGCGGGCAGCAGCGCGATCGCCACTTTTCCAGGCATAATAAAGTTGTTGGGCGGCAATTTCGGGATCGCTGGTGCCTCCTGGGATAGCCACAAAATTGACGGATTGGACGTTGTAGCCGGTAGTCGGTTGTCCCACAACCCGCATGGTGACACCACCGCCTTCAAAGGAATAAAAGCAATCGTATTCTCCGGCTCGGGGTTCGCAAAGTCGGAATTGCCAATTAGATAGATTTTTAGAGTGATTGAATAGGACGCTGACGGCGGTAGTGGAAGCATTATTTAAAGCCGCAGCGCGATCGCCTGCTTGCCAAGCTTGATAAAGCTGCTGTCCAGAAAGGGCAGGATCGTCTATTTTTGTTGGTTCGACTTTGATGATATTAGTTTTATAGCTGACAACTGGAGCGGTAGTGTCCTTATTCTCCGATAGTACCGATTTTTGATAGTTGGGGATTGGCAAAACGGTATCGGCACGATCTTGAGGTGAGGCAGAACAGCTGGTGCAGGCGATCGCAGCTGCTAAAATAGTAGCGGGGAGTTGATATCTGGCTCTGGCTGAAATCATGGCGCGAGAAGCTGTATACTCTGGGCAGAGGGGGTTATTTTCTCCTTCGCAGGTGGAAAGAGTTGTCCGGGAATTTACAATTCTGAAGGCAAACTCTTTAAAACTGCTTAATTTAGTGTAGTGTTGGGGTGATCGCATTTTGCTGATAGCCCTTGTCAAAAAAATATAGAGTTTGCTATGATAGCGATCGCGCGCTGGTGTAACTCAGGGGTAGAGTAGCGGTTTTGTAAACCGCCTGTCGCAAGTTCAAATCTTGTCACCAGCTTTTAAGGAAAACCTAATAAAATCAAAGCCTTCAGGTAACTAGGGTTAAACCGAAGGCTTTTTATTGGATACTTTAACGCTTTGTTTGGATAGGCTTTGGATACGCCGTATCCAAAGCCTATCCCGTACTAATCAGAGATCAAAGAGGAGTCAATGTACACTCCCTTTTTTTGCTGCCTACCTTACGGTGCATGGGTTATAACAGCTACATCGTGGGTACAGTTATTACCGATGAATTGCCTAAGTAGTGTTCGAGGATAACATCAGCGCCTGTACCGCATATCCGAGCAGCATCGTTAACGTTAGCGTTAGGACTAGACATATACATTGTGATAAATGTATGCCTAGTGTTGTAGGGCTTGCGGTACTCCATCCCTAAACCTTCCAAGACTGGTTTCCAGACTCGTTGGCAAAAATTATCTACATTAATCCATTTCCCGCCAACAGGACTAGGAAATACCCAATCATCAGGTTTAGCGTCTTTAGGTTTAATTCCGTTCAAGATAGTTTGCAATTGATTGTTGATAGGGAATCGCCGTTTCTCCTGAGTTTTAAGACCCTTCTTTAAAACCAACCCGTCTACACCTTTGACAACAGCTTGATCAAATATTACGAAGTTACTTGTTATGTGTTTCCATTGCAAAGCAATTGCTTCAGAAGGTCTACAGCCAGTGAAAAACAAAAATTTGATATAACCTGCATAGTTGCTATGCCTTTTATTTTTAGATGTGAACTGAGAACAGCATTTGTCAGTTTCAAAAGCTGCAATTATTCTGTCTCGCTCCTCAACCGTAAACGGTTTAATTTCATCAAACTCACTCTCTGTATCTCTTGCTATCTTAGGTTTTTTGACAGAGGTGAATAACTTTGTAAAAGGGTTGTTATCAATCAACCCAGACTCTACAGCCCAATTACAGCAAGCGTTGATATGCTCGCCTAATCGATGCCATGTTTCATAACTAGCGCCAGCTTCATTGACCAGAAAATCTCTGATTCTAATGGCATCTTCAAGCTTTTTTGAAGGAAACTTTTTAATCCAGTTAGCTACACGCCTGTAGTCTTTGCCAAAGGTACTAGGGCTGACATTAGGTCGTCTGTAATCTACATACCGTTCCCACAGTTCATCTAACTTAAGCTGTGGTTTAGCTACTGGCTGCTGTACTACCGCCAAATGGCGCTGTAATTTATAACGCTCAAGGGTGAAATCGAATTCATTATTGCGAATATCTAAATTAGCTTGTAATGCTTTCCCTTCGGCTATAACGCGATTCTCCAGTGTGTCAGGTAAACCAAGGGTGATGTACTTACGCTGACCGCCATTCAATTCTCTAGGAAGTGATAACCGGAGTCTACCCTCATTACTTGATACTGATACAGTCCCTTTGCTAGCCTTACCTGTTGGTGTCTTAGAGTACATCTGTACTTGTCTCCTCGTTATCGAAGTTAACTTGTGGAACTTAAAACTTATTATAGCGATTTGGATACGATTTGGATACGATTTACTGGATACTTTTGGATACGACACTGAAAGCATTGCTAGGCAAGGGGAAAAGCTTTGGATAAGGCGGTTTAAACCGCCTGTTGCAAGTTCAAATCTTGTCACCAGCTTAAGCAAAACCTAATAAAATCAATGCTTTCAGCTACCATAGTTTATCTGAATTCGATCCCAAACTTCTTTGATTTTCATGGCGATCGCTAGTTATCTCTCTAACCTATAAATAAGTCCCGGTAATCAAAGAATTTGCCAGAATGACAATTCTCAAATACACCCAAATTCCGATGAAGAAACGCGAGTTTAGAGCAAATTCTGTTGAGAAAGAGTTAAACTCTAACTTTAGATAGAAATCAGATAAATACTCTGCAATTTCTCTTCACCCAACTACCAATTTTTAGCGTATAATTTTTAACCTGCTTTTAATTAAAAGTTATTAGGCCTTAACCAAAATACTGCCAAAATACCTGCCAAACCAGACCCCCAAACCTGATACATTTACCGAGTATGGTAAATAAAATCTTAGTGCATTAATCATGAAAGTCCTGGTTATTGGCGGCGATGGCTATTGCGGATGGGCAACCGCGCTCTATCTTTCCAATCGAGGATACGAAGTTGGAATACTAGATAGTTTAGTGCGACGATTTTGGGATTTAGAGCAAGGCGTAGAAACTCTGACTCCCATCACCTCCATTCAGCAACGCATCCAGCACTGGCACGACTTGACAGGCAAATCTATCGACCTCTTCATTGGCGATATCACCAATTACGATTTTCTCAGCAAAGCACTGCATCAATTTCAACCCCAAGCCATAGTACACTTTGGCGAACAGCGTTCGGCTCCCTTCTCCATGATTGATAGGGAACACGCGGTAATGACGCAAGTGAATAACGTTGTGGGAACCCTGAACATTCTCTACGCCATTCGGGAAAGCTTTCCAGACTGCCACCTAGTCAAACTAGGCACAATGGGAGAATATGGTACACCCAACATTGATATTGAAGAAGGGTATATCAAGATTGCCCACAATGGACGGGAGGATACCTTGCCCTATCCCAAGCAACCCGGCTCGATGTACCACCTGTCCAAAGTCCACGATAGCCA
Source organism: uncultured cyanobacterium (assembly GCA_936920195.1). Taxonomy (GTDB): domain Bacteria; phylum Cyanobacteriota; class Cyanobacteriia; order Cyanobacteriales; family FACHB-T130; genus CAKZHE01. The sequence continues at coordinate 4,955 of CAKZHE010000031.1, forward strand.
CAATATCCACTTTGCCTGTCGGATTTGGGGCTTGCGAGCTACGGATTTAAATCAAGGGGTGGTTTACGGCGTGTTGACCGAAGAAACTGGTATGCACGAACTATTAATTAATCGCCTCGACTACGATGGGATATTTGGTACGGCTCTGAACCGCTTCTGCATTCAAGCTGCCATTGGTCATCCCCTGACAGTTTATGGCAAAGGGGGACAAACGCGGGGATTTTTGGATATTCGGGATACGGTACGCTGTATTGAGTTAGCGATCGCCACTCCTGCTCAACCTGGTGAATTTCGAGTCTTCAACCAGTTTACCGAACAATTCAGCGTCGGCGACCTAGCCTTAATGGTCAAAAAAGCTGGTAATGCGATGGGGTTGAATGTCGAGATTAACCACTTAGATAACCCCAGAGTAGAAAAAGAAGAACACTACTTCAACGCCAAGAACACCAATCTCCTCGATTTAGGCTTGCAACCCCACTACCTTTCTGACTCCCTCCTCGACTCCCTGCTCAACTTCGCGCATAAATACAAGCATCGCGTCGATACCAGTCAAATCCTGCCCAAAGTCTCTTGGCACAGAAAGCCGTAGTATTAACTCAGGGAAAGCGATATTAGGATTATGCGAGTTGCTCTTTTTACAGAAACCTTTTTGCCAAAGGTAGATGGCATTGTTACCCGGTTGCGCCACACAATTGAACATTTGCAACGCAGCGGCGATCGCGTGTTAGTCTTTTGCCCAGAAGGAGGACTAACAGAGTATCAGGGAGCCAAGATTTTTGGTGTCAAAGGCGCACCTCTGCCTTGGTATCCCGAATTAACTATGGCCTTTCCGACTCCCACCATTGGCAAGAAACTAGAGCAATTTCGTCCAGATATCATTCACGCTGTCAATCCCGCCATTTTAGGGTTAGGGGGAATTTATTACGCCAAAAAGCTCCAAATTCCCCTAATTGCTTCCTATCACACCCATTTACCCCAATATTTGCAGCACTATGGTTTGGGGATGCTTGAAGGATTGCTCTGGGAACTGCTGAAATCTGCCCATAATCAAGCCCAAGTTAATCTCTGTACTTCTACTGCCATGGTAGAAGAACTGACAAATCACGGGATTGAAAGAGCCGCCTTGTGGCAGCGGGGAGTTGATACCGAGATGTTTCAACCCCACCTAGCTAATCTTGAAATGCGATCGCGCCTCAGTCAAGGTCATCCCGATAGTCCCCTGCTCCTATATGTGGGACGATTGGGAGCAGAAAAAGAGATTGACCGCATTAAACAAATTCTCGCAGCTATCCCCAGCGCTCGTTTAGCCCTAGTCGGAGATGGTCCCCATCGCCTTGCCCTCGAACAACACTTTGCTGGCACTCCCACCCATTTCGTCGGCTATCTCCACGGTGTAGAACTCGCCAGCGCCTTCGCCTCCGCCGATGCCTTTATTTTTCCCTCACGCACCGAAACATTAGGTTTAGTATTATTAGAAGCCATGGCAGCGGGTTGTCCAGTGGTTGCCGCTCGTTCCGGAGGCATTCCCGATATTGTCACCGATGGAGTCAACGGCTACTTATTCGATCCTACCGATGAAAGGGGCGCGATCGCCGCTACCCAACGTCTCCTCGCCCAACCAGAAGAACGGGAAACTCTCCGTCAAAATGCTCGTCAGGAAGCCGAAAAATGGAGTTGGGCAGCCGCAACCCGCCATCTTCAAAGTTATTATCGAAAAATAGTCGCCTCCCAGGAACTATCCTCAGCCGCCTAATTTCGCTCAAAATGCCAATTGCGTAATTCCTAATAATGGGCAATCAAAACTTCATCAGTATTATCAAAGACCTAAATTAGGTCGCATTCGCTCCATTTGCTCCCGCTGGGAATGGTGTAGTGGATGTAGAACTTTTGACACTTTAAAATTGACAGCAGAACCAGAGGTACTCGAACAAGCTATTTGTCAACAGACACCTGAATCAAAGAGAAACCAAGCACCAGACATGGGGATACAAGTGTCCATTCACTCTTAGCCTCTGTGCCAGTTGCGTAAGTCATGTAGAATTTAGGGACTTGCGACCTTTGATTTTTGGTCAGTTTAGAGCCTAGACCGTAATTCCCCCTAGGCTTCATTGCCCCATAGAAGTTAAATTAACTATAGGCTTAACTAACTCACCCTTAAACGTTAGCATCCCGCACTGCGGTAGCACCATCACAATACCTAATGCGGTTAAAATCGCTGGTGTCATTTTTCCACGAGCGTGAAGACAGCGACTGAGTTTCCAAACATCCCATGTTTTCTTATGACATTCTCCAATACAGGTAGCGTTCTGGCTACACTGACTCAGTTAACCCAATTCAATCGCACCAGCGTTTTGACTTCGCGAGTCAAAGACCTCTCCGTTCCAGAATTTATCTGTCTGCTCGATTTCATCACTGCGGAATTTCAGCAGTTTCTCCGCGCCATCGACATGATCAACAATGAAGCTCTAGAGACAATGCTAGAGCAGATCATGGACGCTTTTACACTCAAAATTGGGCAAATTTTACAAGCAGATCGTACTACCATCTTTCTAGTTGATGGCGAAAAAAGCCAACTCTGGGCAAAAATTAATCATCATGGCAATGGCAAACCCGTAGAAATTCGCATCCCTATCAACGTCGGAATTTCCGGTCATGTTGCCACCACAGGCGAACATCTCAATATTCCCGATGCCTACATTCATCCTTTATTTAATAAAGACATTGACGAAAGACCGGGTTATCGCACTCAAAGTTTACTGTGTATGCCAGTTTTTAGCAGTCAAAACAACGTTGTTGCTGTTGTTCATCTCCTGAATAAAGCTGGAGATATTGCCTTTGATAGCGAAGACGAACAGCGATTTCGCGACTTTGCCGCCGCCATCGGGATTATTTTAGAAAGCTGTCAATCCTTTTATATGGCAGCCCGGAATCAAAGGGGAGCATCAGCACTATTAAAAGCCACATCTTCTTTAGGTCAAAGTCTTGACCTAGAAGCAACTTTGCGCTCGGTAATGGAACAGGCTAGGGAACTAATGCAGGCTGACCGCAGTACCCTATTTATGCTTAGTAAAGAAACTGGCGAATTATGGACAAAAGTTGCCAAAGCTGACGGCAAAACCCTGATGGAGATTCGGATTCCTGCCAATCGCGGTATTGCTGGTTATGTAGCTTCTAATCGCCAACATTTGAATATTCCTGATGCTTATAAAGACCCGCGTTTCGACCCTAGTACCGACCAACGCACGGGTTATTTCACTCGCAATATTCTTTGTATGCCTGTATTTAATTCCGCTGGCGATTTGATTGGAGTCAGCCAGTTAATTAATAAATATCAAGGGAGTTTTACTGGCTCCGATGAAGAGTTTTTACGCGCCTTTAATATTCAAGCTGGAATCGCCCTAGAAAATGCCAAATTATTTGAAAATGTTCTATTAGAAAAGCAATACCAAAAAGATATTCTCCAAAGTCTTTCTGATGCGGTAATTTCTACTGATATGCAGGGGCGGATTGTGACAATCAATGATGCTGCCTTAGAATTACTGGGATGTCCAATTGAAAATAGCAGCAAACAGAATAAATTCTTGTGGGAGCAGAAATTAACTGGGCGTTATGTTTGGGAAGTCGTCCCCATTGACAATTTACAATTCCGCTTGCAAGATAGTTTACAATCAGGAGCTAAACATTATGTCCCAGAGCAAAGCTTAACTGTAGGACTATATGAAAAGAAGGTAGATAATTTTAGTCCAGTGGGAGAAGAAGAATATACTACTTATATTTTAGCGATACGCGATCGCCTTCATCCAGAGCAGTTTTTAGCTTGGGGAGAAATCAACTCCGCAGTTAAAATTCATCCCTCAGTCAATAAAGTTTCTACCTCTACTCGCCTGCTACCAGAATCAAAAGTCCAGGAAATTGAGCGCAGCATTAATTTAACTGTCAATCCCCTCACCAATCCAGAGGGCGGCGTGCGGGGAGGTTTAGTAGTATTGGAAGATATTAGCCGAGAAAAGCGGATGAAAACCACCATGTACCGCTATATGACTCCAGGAGTAGCCGAAAGAGTCATGGCACTGGGGGAAGATTCCTTAATGGTGGGCGAGCGCAAAGACGTGACCATTCTCTTTTCCGACATTCGCGGCTATACTACCCTGACAGAGAATTTAGGAGCAACAGAAGTAGTTTCCCTGCTGAACCAATATTTTGAAACGATGGTAGAAGCAGTCTTCAACCACGAAGGCACTCTGGATAAGTTTATTGGCGATGCGCTGATGGCAGTCTTTGGCGCACCGCTACCCCTGACAGAAAATCATGCGTGGATGGCAGTGCAGTCATCCCTAGATATGCGGCGGAGATTGGCAGAGTTCAATCAGCGGCGTTTATTTGAAAAACAGCCCCAAATCCATATTGGGATTGGAGTTAGTTCTGGGGAAGTGGTTTCTGGGAATATTGGCTCCCACAAGCGAATGGACTATACAGTGATTGGTGATGGCGTAAACCTGAGTTCCCGACTGGAGAGCGTCACCAAAGAGTATGGCTGCGACATTATTTTGAGTGAATTTACCTATCATCTCTGCCGCGATCGCATTTGGGTGCGAGAATTAGATAAAATTCGGGTGAAGGGAAAAAATCAAGCCGTCAGTATTTATCAGTTGATTGGCGATCGCACTTCCCCCATTGACAGCCATATCCAGAGATTCCTAGAGATCTACCAATCGGGCAGAAACGCCTATATGTCTCGCAACTTTCAGCAAGCATTAGGTTACTTCGATCTTGCCCATCAATTAGAACCCAACGATCAAGCCGTTCTCATTCATTTAGAAAGAGCCAGCAACTACTTCAAAAATCCCCCACCCGAATCCTGGGATGGCTGTCATACCATGATGAATAAGTAAGAAGGGAACAGGGAATAGGGAATAGGGAAGAGGGAACAGGGAACAGGGAAAAGGGAACAACGAAAAGCAAAAAACCTAAACACA
>CAKZHE010000032.1 GCA_936920195.1 uncultured cyanobacterium
AAAAACATTTAAAAGTAAGTAGACAACGGATTGAACACGCCAAGAGAATGGCGCGTAACGTATGCAAGTCTAACGACTTAGTGGCCTATGAAGATTTAAATGTTAGAAATTTGGTCAAGAACCATTGTTTAGCTAAGTCAATTAGCGACGCAAGTTGGTATTTGTTTCGGCGATGGATAGAATATTTTGCGGCTAAATTTGATAAATTGGCAATTCCAGTTGCCCCCCACTACACTTCACAGAAATGTAGTAATTGTGGGGTAATAGTGAAAAAATCTCTATCAACCCGCACCCATATTTGTAACTGTGGATGTGAGTTGCATAGAGATACAAATGCGGCAATTAATATTCTAAATCTTGGAAAACAAGCTAGGGATGGGCAATCCCAAAGTAACGCTAATGGACTAGAAACCTCTACTCTTCTTGGTGAAAGCCTGGTAGAGCAAGTGTCTAGGTTGAAGTTAGAATCTCAGTGTCTTTAGACCTGAGAGTGTCAATGCCACTTTCTCGATTTGCGTTCGTCGGCATTGAAAACCCTAATAATTAATTTCAGATATCTATATGAGCGCTTCTCCCCGTTACTTGCCCAAACTTGCCCTCTCTCTGCTGCTGATTTCTCAAACGGCAGCTTTGGCAATTCCTGCGCCGGGATTAGGAATTTTCCCCAAGGTTCAATTAACTGCTTTAGGGGAAAAGGCAACGGCGGGAGATGCCGAAGCAGCAGGGCAAATATTTGACCGCGCGATCGCCACTGCTGATAATATTGAAGAAGTCACTGCTAAGATTGACGTTTTAGCGGATATTGCCGTCAAACTTGCTGAAGTTGGAGAAACAACGCGATCGCAACAGCTTTTCGAGCGAACAATAGAATTGAGCAAGCAAAGTCGCGAAAACTTTACTCTGCACGAACAAGAACAAGTTTGGCGAGACTTGTCGGTGAAAATGGTGCAAGCGGGCTTTACTGGGCAAGGATTGCAGTTTAGTAAAAGAATTCTGACTGATATTGTTGAAGCTGAAGCGCTGAATAACATCGCCACGGTTTTGATTGCCAAAGGGCAGCCCGAAGTCGCGAAAACAACCTTGGTGCAAGCAGTGGCAAAAGCCAAGAGCATTACCGGAGAATATGCCTACGAATCTAATGGCAGTTGCGGGAATGACAAATTTGCCCTGTTTGCTAAAATTGCGGTTAATTTAAGTGCCTTATCGCAACTAGAGCAGGCACTACAATCGGCGAGCAATATCACTAATTGTAGTTCCGCCAATGGGGAAAGCGGACAAGAATATCAAACTTGGGCATTTATGGGCATCCTCACCCATCTAGCCAATGCCCAACAACTCAACCAAACTTGGCAAGTTGCCCAAACTGCCCCCGATGCGGAAGTTTGGTCAGCGATCGCAGTAAAATCAATAGACTTGGGAGAACTAGAATTAGCCCAATCAGTCGCCGATAAATTGGCAGCAGATATTCCCACAATCAAAACCATTGATTCGGGCTTTGCAGGGCGGAAATATGGCATCAAGGAATATGCTCAACGCCGAATCGCCGTTAAATTTGCGGAAGCGGGGAAATTTGAGCGAGCATTGCAAATCGCTAAAACTATTTACAATCCTACTTCGGAAGAAATTAAAAGTAACGAAACCCTTGGTAGATTCATTCAACCAAGCATTCAGGATCTAACCACCATTGATATTGCCAGTCAATTCGCCAAAAATAACCAATTAGAGTCAGGTTTGCAGCTAGTTGATGGCTTGACAGAACAGTATAGTAAAAGTGCGGGCATAATTGCGATCGCTAAATCTCTGCAAAGTATTGGACAAACCGAAACCGCTGAAAAATTACTTTCAGAATCCTTGCAATTACCCCCTATTCCTGCGGCTGACGACTATAATAACAATAAATCAATGATCGATTTAGCCGGATCTTTAGCTAGTATAGGTAAAGTCGATCGCGGTTTAGAAATTGCCCGATCTCTAAAAAATGGTAGTTATAAACAAGATGCGATCGCTCAAATTGCTACTCAGTTGGCAAGTTTGGGACAATTGGAACAGAGTTTAAAAATTGCCAATACTCTTATAGGTTCCGGATGGCGAGAATACATTTTATCAGAAATTGCCACCAAATTTATCAAATTGGATCAACCAGAATCTGCCCTAAAAATTATCCAGTCTCTTTCTGAAGAGAGCAAACAATATATTTCATTTGAGATTGCTGAATCCTTTACCAAACAAGGAAAAACTGCCCAAGCCTTACAAATAGCTGAAACTCTAACAGATCGGGGAAATAAATCTTTAGCATTAGCAAACATTGCCGCTAAATACCTTTCTAATAAATCGTAATCGAGGAGAAGATTTTCAACGCAAAGTACGCTAAGGTAACGCAAAGGACGCAAAGAAAGATTTTCCTTTGCGCTCTTTGCGCTAAACTTTGCGTACTTTGCGTTAGAAATATTTAACTTTATTTGATTCATTTTGAGTTTAAAACTAGCTCGGTGACAAGGATTTCTGGGGCGGGAGATTCCGGTAACAGGCGGGAAATTGCTTGTTTAATAAAAGTTTGCCAAACCGTCACGCGCTGGTTTTCTTGAAAGACTTTTTTCAACGCATTGGTTAGACGTTCTAATTTTAAAGGACTTTCCCCAGAATTAAGGTTGATTTCTTGCTCTTGGAAATATTCTACTAAGCTTAAACCAGCCAGCCGCGTTAAATAGGCAGCACTGACTCCTTGAACTAAACCGCCAGCCACATAGGTGATAGCATTACTTTTGAGGATGCTGCCAATAGTTTGAGTAGAAAGTTCCACTAAACCCAATTTTACCATTAGGGTTCCCATAGTTCCGGCTAAGGTTTTGGCTTGGTCAAGGGAGAATTTTTGCTGATAAAGATGGCTCAACTCAACTGCCATTTGAGCATTAATTGCTGAAGCTGCCAATAAATCTAAAACGGGAACTGGATTGGCGAAGGCTGTGCCAGCCGAAATCCATTGAAATTGTTCAATTAAAGGTAAAGCGCGATCGCGTCTCACTCCATTTAACAGGGCTTTGGCCTCGGCTTGCAATCCTTTGGCTTGACGGCAAACAGTGGCATAAACCAATTCTTGTCCAGTTTGCGCGACTTGATTTAATCTGGCAGTTAAAATATCTACTGCGGGGGCAGGATTTTCCAGCCATTCTTTCACCGCCCCATCAACTTGATGTTGCCGAACTTTCAGGGGATTTGGTTGCACAGCGATCGCGACTACATCCGCCGATGAGATAATTTTCTCAGTTCGCCACTGTAATGTCTGCCAAATTTGTCCCCGTTCTTCGGGCAAATATTGATCCTGTTTATTAAAAGTCAGAATAATTTTTTGATCGGCAGCTAATTCCTGCAAACTTTGAAATTCTGAATCAGTCAGATCGCCAGATACCATTAATATTACCAAATCAGCGGCGATCGCCATTGTTTTCGCCACCTTATCGGCTTCCCCATCCTGGGTAAATAAAGCCGGGGTTTCCACAAAGCTGAATTGAGGCAACTTTTCCGATGCCAAAACTGCCATTAAAGTAGTTTTCCCTACTGCCTTGCCTCCAGTTACCGCCACCCGCAATTCCGTTCTATCCAATTCTGCCAATAACTGCGGAATGCGTTCTTGTAATGGCAGTGCCAGCGCTTCAGCTGCGATTTTCAACTGATTGATGACAGTTTCAGCCGCCGCGATCGCCATCATAACCTGTTCCCGATTCAAAGGCGATCGCCATGACGGTAACTCGACGCTAGTAGAATTCCGCCGCCACAGCCAAAAGCCTGTACCTAGGGCAACTGCCCCCAAAACTCCCCACTCGCCTAGCTGCCCAGCCGAATTATGCCAGCTTTCCCAAGCCCACAGCGAGAAAGAAAGTCCAATGCCTCCGACTAAAATCGGTCGCCGCAACTTCACCGCCATCCTAGCCTCCATGATTGTGATTCTACCAAAATTGTCTCCGGAAATCTAGAAATTTGGCATTTTGTTCACAAACTAATCTTAAGCCCTTCTCGTTCCCATATTTACTGTAGTGGCGTTACTTGTAGCAATTGGGATCAAGCTAGCAAAATTATCACAGTTCCCATAAAAATTTTTATTACTTATCGCTTTTTAATAAATGTTCTCATTATCAATGCTCTGTACAGTTTTGAATTGCCAAGATTAGAATGCGGGTTTGAGCCTTCTAAGTATTGTTGATAGACCTTTAAGCTGAAAAGCTAAATAGATTATAATTTTCTATTATAATTAAGATGTATTTTGTTCGGATTCTCTTATGTTGCTTGCCATGCCCACTATTGGATTACAATAAAGTCTAGTTACTAAATCACAGTAGATTGGGCTTTGATGAAGTAGACGTTTACTTCGCAGGTCTAAAAACTGCTGTATCTACTTTTGTGGTAAACGAATATGAAGCTTAAAAATCTGATGGGATGTCTAGCTATTGCTTCTCTGCTAGGCATAGGAATTACTAACAGCGCTCATGCAGCAGCAATAGTTAGTAATGGAACTATCCAGCTAGGAGTGGATAATTTCGGACAACTGAATGTTTACGGCGAAACTCCTTCCCTTAGCGGCACAACTTTTGTTGGCTTAAGATACTTACCAACAGGTGCTGAAGCCACAGCTCCAGGTTGCCTCTGCGAAGGTTGGGGTGTAGCTGATGCCGCTAGTCTAGTCACAGGCTATGCTAATAACGACTGGTTAACTAGCGGGGGAACTAGCGGTATCAACTTGTTATCTTTCACCTCCACAGCTACAGAAGCCACCTCTGTAGTTGATATTGGGGGTATCTTCAAAGTCACCCACCACTACACACCTTCTACAGCCACGGCCAATCTTTATGAAGCGAAGGTAACGATTGAAAACATCAGTGGCAGTACAGTTGCTGACACGCGCTATCGTCGGGTGATGGACTGGGACATCGAACCAACTCCCTTTAGCGAGTACGTCACCATTGCTGGCACCACTATTCCTAGTGCATTACTATTTGCAAGTAATAATGGCTTTGCCTCTGCAAATCCTTTGTCTGGACCTAGCGATCTAGGTTATACAGGGGATTTTGTTGATGCTGGACCATCCGACCACGGTGCTTTGTTTGACTTTGGTTTTGGCTCATTGGTAGCTGGCGAATCAAAAGAATTCAGTATCTTTTATGGCGCGGCTGGCAATGAATTGGACGCTTTAGCTGCACTAGCCACAGTTGATGCCAAAATTTACTCTTTAGGTCAAAGCGATCCTGCAACAGGTGGGCCGAATACCTTTATCTTTGCATTTAAAGGGGTTGAAGTCCCGGAACCAGGAACTTTAGCTGGTTTGTTAGCGGTTAGTGGTTTTGGTTTGCTTTCCAGAAAAAAACGCCAATCTAATACCAATTCTTGAAATTCTGACTACAGATGGCGAAAGATGGCGAAGCTATATATTTTTATGGGGCAGAAACCATCTGTAGCCGACATTTAGAGAATTGGTATAACTAAGTGAAGAGAGGCAATAACTCTTGACTGAATAGCAGAATCTCGTTGGTTTTGCCTAAGTCCTGCTAAAAAAAGCCCGCCCACAGCTAAAATAGCTGTGAGCGGGCTTTTAACGCGAAATTAATTCACCAGAAGAAAACTTTTAAATCTCCGCCACAGCCCGTTCAATCAATCGCCGTGCCAAGGTTTGAGTCCCTGTATGCGTGTAATAATTGGTCGTCACATCTAAGAAAGCACCGAGATAGTCTAATTTATCCTTTGAGATTTCTACAAAGTTTTGCAGATTGTTGACCACCTTCTCCGGAGTCAGATTGCGAGAGGAGACAAAATCTCCCATCCAACCCTTAACATTGTCAAAACTTTGTCCAATAAAGCCCAACTGACCAGCTGGACTGCCCCCAGGAATCAAAGAACTAACACTCTTAAACACCGGATTATTAGTTAAATCGCTGGGATTCAAGTTGTTGATAGTGCTGCCAGCCTTGAGGATAAAGTCTGGACCGAGGGGAATTAGGCCATCAAAGCAAACCAAAGCTGCCATCCGCATCAAAGATTCTCCGCCGTAGTCAGCCAAAGCGGACACAAAATCGCCAATACTGTCCCCTGGAATGCCGTTAATTTGGCAAAAAGCCACGACTTCAACCACTAATTTAATAGACAAGTCAATGCTTTGCGCTTTTTCTGGCTTAGGAGTGAGATTGCTCAGAAATCCCAAAAAGGAGATATTTTCACCTACTTTGTTGGCTAAAGCTGCTGCACCCAAAGCACTAGCAGCACTGTCAACAGTTTCATACAGCCATTGCGCCCGTTGATATCCCTGAGATTCGTCGTTGTAGAGGTAGATGGCTCGTTCGCCAATTTGCTGAATCAGGGCAGGATCTTCTTCCATTGTCACAGCTTTGATGGTGTTGTCAAAGCCCACCAAGTTTTGCCACTGACCCGGAACCACAAAGTCTAAAGCTCGCAGTGCTGAAACTGTAATGCCGCCAGTAGGTAGCTCGTCAACCAGTTTTTGAATCGGTTTTACCACAAAAGTCTCCTTTGTTTGACTATCTGCAATCTCATTTCAATGCTAAATAGATATTCAGATATCTATTTGACATTCGCCAGACCGCTGAGGTTAAATTTCTTCAACCAAGCTTCGCGATCGCTCTTGGTAAAGGAAGCGTCGCGAGAAAGGACTTTGGCTTGGAATCTATCTGCCACCAACACGCTTGTCGCCGTCTTGCCCGTTTCCACTGCCGGATAGCCGCCGATTTTTTTGGTGCTGCCCTTGAATTTAGCCGCCGCATCCGGAACGCTAACTGTATCGCTGATGGAGAACATCGCGACAGTCTTAGTTCCCTTATTCAGCTTATATTCTGCAAATCCTTTTTTCTCCTGGGCGGGAATAGTTTTGTACCCATCACCCGCTGATGGAAAGAATCTGTTGAATTTGCTGCCGTCTACGGCTTGCTTGGCTACTGCCGGAACTTTGTTGTTTTGAACTGATTTATAAGGATCTGGTGTTTTAGTGGTTTTAGTGGACGAGCTGCCGCAAGCCGTCACTACCAGAGTCATTGAAAGCATCAATGGGACTAGAATTTTCAACCAACGGGGAGAAAACATCGCAGTATTCATGCAAGTATTTTGAGTTATCGTCACTATTTTGGCTTATAGTTTGCCAATTTGTCTGCTATTTTTTAATTCGCGATCGCCGTCCTTAACCGAACCTGGCAACTGTAAATTAACTTTTTCTTTGCAAAAGTTAATTTACAGTTCTTCGTAAATTGTTAAAATCAGATCCTCTAGAAAAATTCCCGGAATTAAAACGAACCATTTCGTAAATTTTATCAAGAAAAATCTTTTTTGGTGCTAATCTCTGCCTAAAGGCGATCGCTCTCCGCCCTACCGTTATATAACTTATATAATAAAGGCGGAATTTTGCGATCTGAATCAAGCAAAAACCTAGTTCGTAGCCTTCAGAGCCAAGCAACACGCTGAGGATGAATTTGCAGTAGGATCAACAAGAATCTCTTATCAGCGCTAAAGCGACTGAGTTTCCAAACATCCCATATTTTTTTATGACCAAGTTGCGGATTGGATTGCTATTTGGCGGTCGTTCGGGGGAACATGAAGTTTCCATCAGTTCAGCCCGAGCGATCGCTCGCGCCCTGACTTCTGACCAAAATGCTAGCAAATACGAAGTCCTGCCCTTCTACATCCGCAAAGATGGTTTGTGGCAAGAGCCGAGTATTGCCCAAGAAGTTTTAAATTCTGGGGTGGCTCTACAAGTTCATAGCGGTAACTCTAGGGTAAATCTGTGGCAGTTTCCCCCCCAAGTAGCAGAAATCGATCTTTGGTTTCCCATTCTCCACGGTCCAAATGGAGAAGATGGCACAATTCAAGGATTGCTAAAGTTGATGCAAGTGCCTTTTGTGGGTGGGGGAGTGCTTTGTTCGGCGGTGGGAATGGACAAAATTGCCATGAAAACTGCCTTTGCGGGAGCCGGATTGCCCCAAGTTAAATATTTAGCCATTTCCAGAGCCGAAATTTGGTCTAATCCCTGCGTTTTTCCCAAACTTGGCGATCGCATTGAAACAACTCTGGGCTATCCTTGTTTTGTCAAGCCAGCTAATTTAGGTTCTTCGGTGGGGATTGCCAAAGTGCGATCGCGGGAGCAATTAGAAACCGCTTTAGACAATGCTGCCAGTTACGATCGGCGGATTATTGTGGAAGCTGGAGTAGTGGCGCGAGAAGTGGAATGTGCCGTTTTAGGTAATGACAATCCCCGCGCTTCTGTGGTGGGAGAAATCACCTATCAAAGCGATTTTTACGACTACAAAACCAAATACACCGCAGGTTTAGCGGATTTAGCAATTCCGGCAAAAATTCCCCCGGAAATTTCTGCCCGAATTCAAGCAATGGCACTCCAAGCATTTGCCGCCGTTGATGGGGCAGGATTGGCGCGGGTAGACTTTTTCTATGTTGAAGCCACTGGGGAAATTTTAATTAATGAAATCAATACTCTTCCCGGGTTTACTGCTACCAGTATGTATCCCCAAATGTGGGCAGCGGCTGGTATTCCTTTTACCGAATTAGTCGATCAATTAATTCAGTTAGCCTTAGAAAGGCAAGAAGTACCAAAAGCAGTGTAGGGTTTAGCAGGACTCAAGCAAATAACTCTGCGATCGCGTCCCTAATCCCAATTTCATCAACTACTGCTACACATAGGCGATCGCCCTAAATCCACGCCAGTCGCTCATGGGGGAAACCCCCAAGACCGCGCTGGCTCCCCTTCAAAAGAGTCAATTTCCGTTAATCATTAAAAATCTGTCAAGAGCGAGATGGACGGTTTCTGAGCAGATTTAAACCGTAAATTGATCCGCCAACAACTAATAGATAGGGACTAAAAACTGCCAGCCAAATAATCAATTTAATCAAAGTAGTGGTTAATGAACCCAACGCATGAGTGGCTTGATTCCAAGTTTCCTTAACTTGCGAATCTAAAGCTGGTTGACTGGGTAGCGGCACAACTGCATCCATCAGCCGCAACCGAATGGTGGAATAAGCCACTTGATTGCGGAGATTTTTTAATTGAGCATCAACTTGTTCAATCGTTTGCCGCACATTACTCAATTCCTGTGCCACCTTTAAGACATCTCCCACGGAACCAGAACGATCCATAATCTTCAACAAAGTAGCCTCTTGCTTGCGGTAATTTCGCAGGCGAGCTTCCGCATCTACCAACTGATTAGTTACATCTTCGGCTTTGATATTGCGATTTTGGACAGTTCCCAATACTGCCAATTCATCTAACGTAGTTTCTAATTTTTCCTGGGGAACTCGCAATTGCATCGAAGCGAGATGACGGCTAACATTATCCTGGGGTCGATCGTCTTGCAATGATAAAATATCGCCGTCCTTTTGTTGGACTAATTTGGTCACAGTTTGTAAAGTTTTTTCAATAGAATCAACCTTCAAAGATATTTCTGCCGTCTTAATTAGTTGCGTTCGCTGTTTAGGCGCTTGGGCATTAGCGGCATTTCCTTCCGGTTTCGCTGTCCCATCCTTGACTTCTTGGGCAACCCGACTGTTGCTTTTCGTCTGAGTTTCTGCTGTCTTCCTGACAGGAGAAGCTTGAGACATCATGGGGGCAGCGGATTTCTGCGATGCAGAGCCGCAACTGGTTAACAATATGCCCCCCATTAAGGCGGTGAAAATAAAAGTGGGTTTGAAGGTAGCGCGAAGTGAGCGTTTCATTTTATTATTTAAGAGATGTTTTAGTAGGTAGTATGACGGCTCAAGAAACAGAATATCTAGCCGTTACGATTTGGGCAACAATCGGATATTGCTATCCTAACTAAAAGAAACATCAAAATAACTGGTTCCTAGGCTCTGCCTGGGAACCGATATCGAGAGGCTCTGCCTCGCTTTGTCATCCGAGGCAGAGCCTCTC
>CAKZHE010000033.1 GCA_936920195.1 uncultured cyanobacterium
AGTCAACAGCCTAGCTTCAGCCCTCTCCGGATTAGGGCTGAAGCCCAACTACGAACTTAGTTAACTGAACTGTATTGGATTATAATCAAGTTATTGATTTTTCATTCCTAATAACCTTGAGTTCTTCAGTCCTCTTCAGAGGACTTAATTTATTAGACAGGGACTTAAGTCCCTGGCGGGTGTCAGTATTAACGGGATCATAATATGGAAATTAGATTGAACCTAGAATTTTAGTTAGCGATTCCATTATGGTGCGTATAGCCTATAGCTGTCGCCACTGGACTATCAGTATGGCTAACGCATCCTACAGAATCTGGTAGTCAACTAGGAACTATTGGAAATTCTTGGTCAGATGGACTATGCTGGAAAGCAGATTTTTCTTTGCCGGAATCCGCAGATGACAAATACACCCCCGCACATACTAGCAAAAATTCGGGAAGCTAAAAGCCAACGGCTTAAAGAATTAGATTTAAGCAACAAATACGAAACTAGCGACGGCGAAAAATTAACCGAGATTCCGGTTGAGGTTTTTGAGTTGACATGGCTAGAAAAATTGAATTTAGATTACAACAAAATAACGGTGATACCAGAGGCGATCGCTGCTCTCTACAATTTAACTAAATTGTATTTATTTAATAACCAAATAAAGGTGATACCAGAGGCGCTGACTGCTCTCCAAAATTTAACTGAATTGGATTTAAATGGCAACCAAATAACGGTGATACCAGAAGCGATCGCTTTTCTGCCAAAATTAAAAAAAATTAAGCTAGGAGGTAATCCCCTAGAAAATCCACCAATTGAAGTTGCTAAACAAGGCATTGAAGCCATCAGAGAATACTTCCGGCAAACAGCAGCAGCAGGAGTTGATTACCTCTACGAAGCTAAACTGCTGATTGTCGGAGAACCAGGGGCAGGCAAAACCACCCTAAACAAGAAAATTATTAATGCCAATTATCAACTTAAAGAAGAAGATTCAACCCAAGGCATTGAAGTAACTCGCTGGCAATTTCCCCTCGAAAATGGGCGACAATTTCAAGTCAATATTTGGGACTTTGGCGGACAAGAAATTTACCACGCCACCCACCAATTTTTCCTTACCAAGCGTTCCCTCTACGCCTTAGTCGCCGATACCCGCAAAGAAGACACAGATTTTTATTACTGGCTAAATGCAGTCGAACTATTGAGCGATAATAGTCCTCTGCTAATTGTCGCCAATGAAAAACAAGATCGCCACCGAGAAATTAACGAACGCCAATTAAGAGGCGAATTTACCAACTTGCAAGAAACCATCCCTGTCAACTTTGCCACTAATCGGGGATTGCCAGAATTATTCCAAAAAATCCGCCACCACCTGACCAGTTTACCCCACATTGGTAGCGCCCTGCCCAAAACTTGGGTGCGCGTCCGCCAAGTTTTGGAACTCGAATCGCGCCCCTACATCACCTTAGATGAATACCTAAAAATCTGCGAGCAAAATGGCTTTACCCGCCGCGACGACAAGTTACAATTAAGCCGTTACCTCCACGATTTAGGCGTGTGCCTGCACTTCCAAGATGAACCCCTACTGGAAAAGTTAGTCATCCTCAAACCCAAATGGGGTACTGACGCAGTTTACAAAGTCCTAGACAACAAACAAGTAATTAAAAATTATGGCAGGTTTTCCAAATCCGACCTCGCAAACATTTGGCATGAAGACAAATATGCCCAGATGCACAGCGAACTGCTGCAACTAATGATCAAATTCCAACTCTGTTATGAAATTCCCAACAGTCGCGGCAACTACATCGCTCCCCAACTCCTCAATGAAAATCAACCCCAATATCCCTGGAATGAAAGTAATAATTTGATTCTGCGCTACACCTATCCAGACTTCATGCCCAAAGGCATCTTAACCCAGACCATTGTGGCAATGCACAAATTAATTGACCAACAGCAATATGTCTGGAAAAGTGGCGTAATCCTCAAACAAAATGAAACCCTTGCCGAAGTCATAGAAAACTACGGCAAACGCGAGATCAAAATTCGGATCTCAGGGCGCAACCAGCGCGACTTACTCACCGTCGTTACTTACGAACTCGATAAAATTCACGCTTCTTACCCGCGCCTCAAATACAACAAACTGATTCCTTGCAGTTGCGCCACTTGCAAAGGCAATCAAGAACCGCATTTTTACGACTTTGAAATTCTGCGAAAATTTGCCGCTGACCGCAAAGAGATTCAATGCCTAAAAAGCTATGATATGGTAGATCCACTGGGTTTAATTGACAACGCCATTGGGCGAGAAAATTTCCTCAAAGCCGAACAATCGAAATATGGAGATTTCGCCATTTCAGGCAATGTTGAAAACGTAGTCATTTATCAAGGAGTCGGAGTCGTGGAAAACCATCCTGAAAGTAAAAATCACCCTAAACCAGAACCTAACGTAACTTTGCCTTTCGCTTTTCGCAATGGCTTATTTTACCTGTTTCTATTTGTAATCATCTTTTATTCTGTGGCAATTTTTGCAGGGATATTACCGCTCTATTCATTGGCTTTTGTGATTATCAGTACAGTAATTATCATTGCCTTAATTGGCGCTTTGCAACTCCGGCAAGACAACCGTCTATCAGAAAAATCTTTTATCGAGTTAATGAAAATGGTTTTAGAGCAATTACCGTTAATTGGCAATTTGATGAAACAATTCAAAGGCAAATAAGCCCACCGAAAAATTGTAGGGGCGGGTTTACTTAGATCTTTGATATCCACCGACAAATTATCTAAACCCGCCCCACACGCCCAAAATTGAGCATTAATTAACTTTAACAGTGCATGGGGCGGGTTTATTAAGGTTATTGGTGAGTATTAAAATTAATCTTCAAACCCGCCCCTACAAGGTTTATAATTTATTGAAAGATGAAAATAAAAAAATAACTGCAAGCACAGAAAGAGCCTTGACAACAGACAACATTTGCAAATACCTAGCGGAAAAATACCCCAGAGAATTCGTCCTCTGGTTGCTATCTATCGACATCCCCGATATTCAGGTACTCAAAACCGAACTGAGTAGCGAGCCAATTCGGGCTGACTCCTTAATCCTCCTGCGAATAGCCAACCAAATTCTGCACATAGAATTTCAAACCCTACCCACATCAGAACCACCACTACCCTTAAGAATGTTGGATTATTGGGTACGACTGTACAGAAAATATCGCTGTCCGATCGTTCAAGTGGTAATATTTCTGAAAGCCACCAATGCCGAAGCCGTCTATCAAAATGAATTCATTGCCGATAGCACCAGACATCAATATCAAGTAATTCGGTTATGGGAACAAGATCCGGCTCCATTATTAGCCACTCCAGCCTTACTCCCTCTAGCCACCTTAGCCAAAACAGAAACCCCAGAAATTTTACTCCAACAAGTAGCAGCGGAAGTTGCTAAAATTGAAACACCAGTCGAGCAGAAAAGTGTTTTAGCCTGTGCGACTTTGCTCGCATCCTTAAGATTTGACGAACAACTGATCAATCAACTATTTCGGGAGGAAATCATGGAGGAATCACCAATTTACCAAAAGATTATCCAAAAAGGTAAACAACAAGGATTGATAGAGGGTAAACAGCAAGGTTTAAAAGAAGGCAGAAAACAAGGTAGAAAACAAGGCAGAAAACAAGGCAGACAAGAAGGCAAACAACAAGGCAGACAAGAAGGGGAATTAACGCTGATTTTACGGCTATTGAATCGACGATTTGGTACGGTGAAACCGGAGGTGCGATCGCATCTTGCTAAACTCACTATTCCCCAACTAGAAGATTTGGGAGAAGCCTTATTTGATTTTACTCAAATGGCAGATTTAGAAGCTTGGTTAGCCCAAAAATAACTTTGGTCACTTTCCCCCATCTTCTTGATAAGAAATGCTGTTAGCGGCGCGATCGCTTACTTTCTGCTACCATTTGTTCTACCTCCTGTACGGCTCGACGGCGCAGTTCTAGCACTTGACTAATTTCCCTAGAAAAACTAGGTTGCCGATCGATCATTTGATTGACTACTGTGGCTGATAATACCATCACTTCTAAATCTGCTACGGCTGTCACTGAAATAGTGCTAGGTTCTCCTGAAAAAAGAGTCATCACTCCAAAAAATTCCCCCGCTTTCAAGGGCAGTACCTCATGCTCTTGTCCTAATTCATCGCTAACTGTAATTACAGCTTCCCCAGTAATGATAATGTAGAGGGCATTACTATCATAACCTTGTCGGATTACCTTTTCTCCGGAACCAAAGTGTTGCAGGTTAATTCCTCCAGAGGGGTGATTGAAACTTTCTGACTTTTCTAAAGGTACAAAAGAGGGAATTGATTGCAATCCCTCCGCAAACTTTTTGGTAGTTCCCTCGGCTCTGGAAGTGGGACCATGAAAGTGATAGACTGTGCGGATGGGGAAGGGAATATTTAACTTATTCCGTTGGGCAGCGTACCATACCCTAGTCATAAAGCGATCGCGGATCTCTTCGACTTCATGATAGTCATCAATAAAAAACTTCACTTCGTAGGTAATGGCAGAATCATCATAGCTGAGAGTAAAAATTTGCGGTTCCGGTTCTGCTAAAATACCCTGAGTTTCTAAAGCCGTAGTCCGCAATACATATTTAGCTAAATTGGGTGGATCGCTGTAGGAAAAACCAATTTTGATCCTTTCGGCATGGAGCCGCAGAGGACGGCTAAAATTGCGAATGATCTCGCTACTAATTAGTTTATGGGGGATAACTACCATTTCCCGTTCTAGGGTTTGCAAGCGCACCGCTCGCCAGTTAATATCTATTACCTGCCCTACCAGATTTCCCACCCGCAACCAATCCCCCACAGTAAAGGGTTGTTCAAATAATAAAGCAATTCCCGACATGACGCTACCGAGGGTGTCTTGCAGTGCCAAACCAATGACAATGGAACTTACTCCCAAGGCGGTAACTAATCCGGCTAAATCGGCATTCCACACCGTTGCCAGGACAATTGCAGTCCCTAATAAAACTAAAAATAATCGGGCTAAATCAATTAAGAGTTTGGGAATTCTTCCCCGCCAACTATCAGCTTTAGCCTGTCGAAATAGCACCACATTTAGTAAGGATAGCGCCGCATGAATTACACATATCCAGAGGAGAGTTTGGACGCTTTTTACCCGTTCATCCGTAGCAGGTAATAGCAGAATTTTTTGGGTAAAAATTAAAAAGGCAAAGATCGGTAAAATCAGATTGCGGACTAATTGCAGGGTGGCAGCTAAAGGTTGTTCTCGCTGCTGTAAATTATGGATAATTTCCCCTAGGAGAATCACCAAGAGGGGAAAGCCGACAATGAGCGCGATCGCCCAAATTAACAAATTGTTACTCAGAATATTTCCCATTACCGAGTTACCTCAGAGTGTTGGGGAGTTTGCACGCTTTTGAGACACCAAGCACTAGGCTTGGTTTTCCCATTAATCTCATTGCCGTAAGGAACAAATTCATAGAGATCTTCTAAACGTTGATATACCCCTTCAGATACCAACACTGCGCCGGGAGGACAGGCTCCCCGCAGGGCATTAGCAGTATTAATTGTATCGCCCCAAACATCGTAGATAAATTTGTTTCTGCCCACAATTCCGGCGACTACACTACCAGAGTTAATGCCGATCCGAATATTCAGTTGAAATCCCCGCTCGTTGTTGTAACGGCGGACAATTAGTAACATTTCTAGGGCAAAGTCTATGGCTCGTTTGTCATGGTCTAAATAGGGCAAAGATAAACCACAAACTGCCATGTAACTATCGCCAATAGTTTTAATTTTCTCCATTCCATAAAGTTCCGCCGCTTCATCAAAACTACTAACTAGATCGTTGAGGATACTGACAATTTCGTAAGCAGTCAAATTAGCAGATAATTTAGAAAATCCGGTTAGTTCGGAAAATAGCACTGCCACATTAGAAACACTTTCGGCAATGTTTTTTTCTCCCCGTTTTAAACGCTTGGCGATCGCGGCTGGAAATACGCTCAAAAGTAACTGCTCATTTTCGAGATTTTTTTCAGCAATTAAATTAGTTTGCGTCCGCAAACTATAAACCATATCATTAAAAGATCTGGCTAATTCCCCAAATTCATCTCTAGTTGACAGCGGAGCCATAATATCTAGTTGTCCTGCTGCCACCTGTCGAGCAGCGGCAATCAATTGGTTAATTGGTTTCACAAACCAATAGGCCAAAGCCATCGCTAATACTGTGACTAGAAGCATCAAAATTGTTGCAGAAATTAATAGTTGTCTTTCAAAAGAATAGACTGGAGCGTAGGCTTCCGCTAAGTCAATTTCCGACAGAATCACCCAAGTCAATTCATCAATTTTTAAAGGAGCATAGGAACTAAGTACCGGAATATCTCGATAATCTCGAATAATCTGGATGCCTTGCTTTCCAGCTAGGGCTTCCTTCACGCCAATTGTTTCTACCCGTTGCTCCAAAATGGAGGTATTGTACTGTTGAATTCGTTTCAGAGTGTTGTCACTAATACCTAGGGAATGAAGGGTTTTTAAATACTGTTCTCGATCTTCCACCAAAAAACGCGAGATCGATCGCATCAAATAATCCTGCCCCACCAAATAAGTTTCCCCAGATTTCCCTAACCCGTCGCTTTCCCAATTCTGATGACCAGTCATCACATTATTAATTTCATCCACGGGCAACTGTACTGCTAATACTCCCAAAAATTCCGCTCCTTTAAAAATAGGAGTAGCAATAAAAGCCGCAGGCGCACCGTAGGAAGGCGCGTAGGATTCAAAGTCAATTAGTCTGGCATAATCCCGTTCTTTACTTTGACGAACTCTGGCTACCAAGCGAGCTAAATTGCTTTCGTTGTAAGGTCCTCTAGACAGGTTACTCACAAAATCTGTCTCTTTGTAAACGGTATATACAATGTCTCCTTGGGGATTGATTAAAAACAGATCGTAGTAACCAAACTTCTCAATAATCTGCCGAAACATGGGATGATAGAGGGCATGGACGCGGCTATAACCGCTACCATCTTTGGCATCATCCAATAGATGTTTTTTGCCGACTGGATGGGGATTAGCGGCAATGTAGTGATATTGCAGATAGCGAGCTAAATTAGTTTTGGGTTGAAAGAATTCCCACAGGGGATTGCCCTGCTCTGTTTTTGCCAATCGGGGCAGAAATTCATTCCGGTAGTAGGAGGCGAGCTTTTTGATGGCAGTGGAGGAAATCTGGGCAGTTGCCAGTTGTTGATAGTTAGTATCAAATTCCTGAATTGCTGTGACTACAGCAGGGTTTTCTCCTAAAGTCTGAAGGTGATTTCGGAGGGTTTGAAAATAGGAGCTAATTTGATTAGCTTTGGAAGCTCGGACGCTGGTTAATTGACTAAACACCCGATCGGTCAAATTAGCTTGACCGCTTTGATAACCTAGATAGGCAGTGACTAAAATCGAACAACTACTAACTACCAAGAGCATGGCAATGAGTTTGGATTTAATACTCAGCCGCGATCGCCAAGCCATAGTGCAATCCTGATGAGGGAAGTTAAAAAAAGAAAATATTCTTAATTTAAGATAGTTACTGGCTGAAAATTGTATTCAATGACGCTATTTGTAGCTTAAAAAGGCGATCGCCTTTTCTGCCCCCGCTGAATCTGCTAGGATCGGTTGTATTCCCACACCTCGCTTGCACAAGCTATGGTTAATCTCACCTACAACAAAAACCGCGTTCTTCCCACCGCCGAAGAATTGCCATCATCCGACGAAACCCCAGTGGATAATCAACTACAAAACGACATCCCCAATCTGCTCCTCAGCTTATTAGCCTTAATCTGGGCAAATCGCGATGACTGGTACTTCGGTGTAGATATGGGGGTTTATTACCACCCAGATGAACCAGCAATTGTTCCCGATGGCTTTTTAGCAGTGGGGGTAAAGCATAATACTGGGGAAAAAGGTAGGTTGAGCTATTTGCGGTGGGCAGAAAATAATATTATGCCGATT
>CAKZHE010000034.1 GCA_936920195.1 uncultured cyanobacterium
TTGGTTTGCATCTCTAGCTCACAGATAGATTCAAGTAAAACATATCCAAATTTGAGATTAATATCCTAGTTATTAAGGAAGATACATGTGCTCAAAGTCAATGGTGGTAAAAAAGTTGAAAGTGCCACATGTAGACTCTCATAAAAAGTGCTCTAACTAAAAAACCAAAACTCATAGCTCAAATTGGTTTGCATCTCTAGCTCACAGATAGATTAAAGTAAAACATATCCAAATTTAAAATTAATATCTTGGTTATTAAGGAAGATACAAGCGCTCAAAGTCAATGATGGTAAAAGAATTAAAAGCGCCAGATGTAGACCTTAATAAAAAGTGATGTAACTAAAAAATCAAAACTTATAGCTTAAATATGTTAGTATCCCTAGCCCATACGTAAATTTAAGTACAACATATTTTAATTTGAATTTGATATCTTCAGTAGTTTGTTTTTTTTAATGCTGGATAGATTAATTTTAAAATAGATAAAAAAATCAATAAATCGAATTTCGAGTATTTTGTTGATATACATGTGAAAAGGCAGACTGACAGAGATATATATTAATAGAATTGCAGAAAATCAAGGTATAGCAATAATAATCAACAAACCCAGGAAAAAAAACAGAAGAAAAACAAAAAGGATAATAAATATGAGCAAAGTAGAGAGATTAATAAAGGCTAAAAAAAATGAATTTATTAGAAAACCATACCCCGATCGACTGCCACGCACCAGATTTTGAGTTGCCGGGAATTGACGATCTCGTTCACCACCTATCTCGCTACCGAGAAGATTTTCGGGCGATCGCCGCCGTCTTTATGTGCAACCATTGTCCCTATGTGCGGGGATATGTAGACAGACTGAAACAAATTCAAGCTGAGTTTCAAGGACAAGGTTTTGTGCTGATTGGCATCAACTCCAACGATACCCAAACCTATCCTGAAGATAGCTTCGAGAAAATGAAAGTCTTTGCCGAACAGCACCAACTAAACTTTCCCTATCTTTGGGATTCTACCCAAGATGTAGCCTACAGTTTTGGCGCACAAAGAACCCCAGAAGCCTTTTTAATTGACCAATCTGGTATTCTGCGCTATAGCGGAGCCATTGATGATAATCCTCAAAACCCAGAAGCGGTTCAGGTACAATATTTACGACAAGCGATCGCTCAAATGTTGCGAGGAGAACAGGTATCCATCCCTACTACCAGTGCCATTGGTTGCTCAGTAAAATGGCGCAACTAAGCAATGAAAAATCAATAACTTGACGATCATCGTAGGTTGGGTTGCGCGACAGCAAAACCCAACAAACCACTGATAAATGTTGGGTTGCCCCTATCGTTTCAACCCAACCTACGTAGTAATAAACCACCCCTGGATTTTGGCAGATATAATGGGCAAGAATAGCACTTTAGTTGACCTTATTAGCTACGATCAAAAATCTGATTTTTTCTCCTTTCTAATTTCCTCAATATCTTGCCACAATTCTGCTCTTGTGACATTTTTTAGAGACTCTTGGCGTTCTTTAGTATAATCGCCAGAACCCCAACCCATTTCTTGCAAAAAGCGAATTGTGTCAATTTGTCCTAACTCTTTGACTAATGCTTGATAGCCTTTTGCGCGTAATTCAATCAGTGTCATTTTCATCACCAACCTTGAAAAAACTATTCATTAACCAAGTGACAGGATTTTCTAACTGAACTTGTAATATATTACGATATTTAATTCCTTGGCTTGATATTTATCATATCCAAACTTCATTAAATCGCTGTCCTGCTATTAACATATTGATCCCCGTACCAGAACCCGGTTTAACCCCGTTAGGTGGTTCTATGTAACTTAGCCGCAATCCCGGTCAGGCTCGCTCGATCTCTGCTACTATACCAGGATCTCTCAATGGGGCAAAGGTAGTGGAACCGCCATAGCGAATAGTTGCCGTTGGTACGCTTGGGACATCCCTCAGTTGAGTATAAAAGAGAATCCCACAATGTCCGTGCTTTACCCTACAGGTGTAACTAAGTTTTATTGGTTAGGGCGATCGCCTACTTCCGGAATACCCTTGAGCAGAGCAATAACGTCCCTGCGTGGTAGAATCGTAGCGCTTGCTTGCGTTCAAGGTCAAAAGTCCCACTCTGAAGGGCGAGGCTGGAAACCCAATTTTTCGGTAAAGCAGTATTGTTTTGGTATAGGGATGGTTTTTTGGCATGGCGATCGCGTATCAGCGGATTTTACTGAAAATTAGCGGCGAAGCCTTAATGGGCAACCTGGGCTATGGTATCGATCCCTTAGTGGTTCAGGAAATCGCCCAAGAAGTAGCAGAAGTATCAAGTCATGGCATTCAAATTGCCATTGTCGTTGGGGGAGGTAATATCTTTCGGGGGGTAAAAGCTGCCTCCGCAGGCATGGATCGGGCAACCGGAGACTATATTGGGATGATCGCTACGGTGATGAATGCCATGACTCTGCAAGATTGCTTGGAAAAGCTCGGCGTACCGACTAGAGTCCAAACCGCGATCGCCATGCAGGAAGTTGCCGAACCCTACATCCGCCGTCGCGCTATTCGCCACCTGGAAAAAGGCCGGGTGGTTATTTTTGGGGCAGGTTCTGGCAATCCCTTCTTTACTACTGATACTACTGCCGCGCTTCGGGCCGCAGAAATTAATGCCGAAGTGATTTTTAAGGCTACTAAAGTAGATGGGATCTATGATGCCGATCCCGAAACTAATCCAGCGGCGCGGCGCTACCAAAGTCTCACCTTTAGTCACGTTTTAACCCACGATTTGCGGGTGATGGACAGTACGGCGATCGCCCTGTGCAAAGAAAACAACATCCCCATTATTGTCTTCGATCTCTCCGGACGTGGCAACATCCGTCGGGCAGTTATGGGAGAATCTATTGGAACTATTGTCGGAGGTTCTTGTGAAATTAGCTGACGTTGAAAGCCATATGCAAAAGACTATTGACTCCACTCAAAAGTCTTTTAACACCATTCGGACTGGTCGCGCCAGTACATCTCTACTAGATCGCATCTCTGTAGAATATTATGGCGCTCCTACCCCTTTGAAATCCCTGGCAACGATTAATACTCCGGATGCCAGTACCCTAACTATTCAACCCTTCGATCGCAGTAGTCTCGGTTTAATTGAGAAAGCCATCAACCAATCGGATATTGGGATTATGCCCAGTAATGATGGCTCGGTAATTAGGTTAAATATCCCTCCGTTGACTAGCGATCGCCGCAAAGAATTTGTGAAAATAGCTAGCAAAGCTGCTGAAGAAGGCCGAGTTGCCATTCGCAATATCCGTCGGGAAGCCATTGACTCAGTTCGCAAGCAAGAAAAGAGCAGCGAAATTCCTGAAGATGAAGCTAGAGACTTGCAAGATAAAATTCAGAAGCTGACTGACAAATATATTGCCCGCATTGACGAACTATTGGCAGAAAAAGAGAAGGATATCACCACTGTTTAATATCAACCACTATGACATTTGATTGTATTGTCGTCGGAGCGGGACCAGCCGGGGGAACTGCCGCCTATCATCTTGCCAAACGCGGACATTCGGTTTTAGTCCTAGAAAAAGAGTCTTTGCCGCGCTACAAACCCTGTGGCGGTGGGGTATCTCCGGTAGTTGCCCAATGGTTCGATTTTGACTTTTCCCCCGCCATTTCCATGACGGTAGATAAAATTCGCTACACTTGGAAAATGGGCGATCCGGTGGAAGCAGAAATCAAAACTGCCGAACCAATTTGGATGGTACGCCGGGATATTTTTGACCACTTTTTAGTCCAGCAAGCCCAGAAACAAGGCGCAGAACTGCGAGACAATACGGAAGTCAAAAGTATCAACTTTGAAAATGATGCTTGGCAAGTCAACACTTCCAACGAATCTTTTAGCGGACGCTATCTAATTGCTGCCGATGGTGCGAAGGGACCAATGGCAAAATTATTAGGTTTCAAAGAACGCAAGCGCAGGTTAGCCGGAGCCTTAGAAGCCGAAGTTTCCACCACTGGCGAAAATGAACGCACTGCCTATTTTGAATTTGGGATGTTGAAAAATGGCTACATTTGGAACTTTCCCAAAGCTGATGGTTATTCCATTGGGGTGGGAACTTTCCGAGGGAGCGAACCCCAAGATTTCAAAAGCCTGTTGGCAGAATACGGCACAATGTTCGGGGTGAATGTTTCTGCCAGCAAACAGTATGGACATCCCCTCTGTTTGTGGGATGGCAACCAAAACCTCCATACTCAGAATGCAGTCTTAGCTGGGGAAGCTGCCTGCGTCGTCGATCCTTTTACCGCTGAAGGGATTCGCCCTTCCATATATAGCGGGTTGAAGGCATCGGAGGCGGTGAGTCAGGCGATCGCTGGCGATCCTAATGCCCTAGCCAATTATACCCAAGTTATCAACGAAGAATGGGGCGCAGACATGAAATGGGCGCAGCGATTAGCTGGCGCATTTTATCAGTTTCCCAAAATTGGTTACAACATCGGGATTAAACGTCCCTCTGCCACCGAAAGAATGGTACAAATTCTCTGCGGCGAGTTGCGCTATTCTGACGTAGCAGGTAGGGCAATCAAGCGCCTCAGCGGTGGCTTGCTGGGAATGGGAGGATAATTTTGATAACTTACGCTAATAGCGTAAGTTATCAAAATTTTTGTTAACTAAAACCAAGAAAGTTTGCTATTTTATTCATACAATAACTGTGTCTGATCTTCCCTAACTGGTTCCTAGGCTCTGCCTGGGAACCGATATCGAGAGGCTCTGCCTCGAATATCGCCAAGCGAGGCAGAGCCTCTCAATGGGCATTCCCAGGCAGAGCCTGGGAACGAGTAATGGGCGCAAATGCTTTGTAAGTTCTGTTAATCGCCTAAAGAAATGCCCATGCCTCTAGCAGTTTTAACTAGCGTACCATTGGGATCGACGGCGGCATAGTTGGCGATCGCTTCGGCAATCGGAACGCTAAAAACTTGTCGCCGCTGCCAAGTTACCATTTGGTCATACTTGCCCTCAGCAATCAAATCCACGGCGGCTACGCCAAAAGCAGTGGCAATCAATCTATCTAGGGGGGAGGGCGTACCGCCGCGCTGAACGTGGCCTAAAACCGTTACTCGCGTTTCCGCTCCGCTGCAAGCACAGATGCTATCGGATAAATACTGCCCAATCCCCCCTAAGCGAGATTGTCCCAACCGATTAGTGGTCATGGCTGGTTCGCCAGTGTCCTTGCGGACAGCTTCTGCCACCACAATTAAAGAGTAACTTTTCCCTTGCTGGTTGCGTTCGGCAAGTCGGTTGCAAACATTGGCAATGGTGTAAGGAATTTCGGGAATTAAAATCACATCGGCTCCCCCAGCAATCCCGGCACAAAGGGCAATGTGTCCGGCATCTCGCCCCATCACTTCCACAATCATCACTCGGCTGTGACTGGCAGCGGTGAAGTGCAAGCGGTCGAGGGCTTCGGTGGCAATGTTTACCGCCGTATCAAAACCAATTGCCCTTTCGGTAATGCCAATGTCATTATCAATGGTTTTGGGAATGCCGACCAAATTAATCCCGCCTTGTTGGGCAATCTTCCGCAGAATTGCCAAACTACCATCGCCGCCGATACCAATCAGGGCATCTAAACCGAGCATTCGATAACCAGCGATAATATCTTCAGTGCGATCGCGAATTGTCCCATCTGGCATCGGAAAAGCAAAGGGGTTGCCCTGATTAGTCGTTCCTAACAGAGTGCCGCCAATGGCAAGCCAAGAATCAACCTGATTGATTTCTAAATTGATCGCTTTCGGTGGTCTTTCAATCAATCCTTGGGTGGCTTGCCGAATTCCCAGCACTTCCCAGCCATAAGTGCCGACGGCGTGATGCACCACTGCACGGATAGCGGCATTTAAGCCTGCACAGTCGCCGCCACTGGTGAGAATCCCGATGCGTTTGCGTTCTCCCATAATTTTTTTTGTTGGGCTGTTCGTCAGAATCCAGCAGTTAATTAAACTCAAGCAGGAGCAAATTGTACTGGATTCCGATTAGACTAAAACGGATTCGTTATTTTTTTTCAATACCAATCATTTTTATGAACTTTCCAGACCGCGAGCCTAATAGCCAGATTCCCGATTTGACGATGGTAGGCACTATTCCAGTGGCTCCGGCGGGTTATAAGTCAGGATTTATTAGCATTGTCGGTCGCCCAAATGTGGGCAAATCCACACTAATGAATTATCTCGTGGGGCAAAAGATTGCGATCGCTTCCCCAGTCCCCCAAACTACCCGCAATCTACTCCGAGGGGTTCTCACCACTCCCACGGCGCAGTTAATTTTCATTGATACTCCCGGCATTCACAAGCCGCACCACCAGTTAGGAGAGGTTTTGGTCAAAAATGCCCAAAATGCCATGAGATCGACTGATGCGGTGCTATTGGTGGTGGATGGTTCGGTGGAGTCGGGGGGAGGCGATCGCTTTATTGTAGAGTTATTAAGTCAAACTAAAACCCCAGTAATTTTAGGACTGAATAAAATTGACCTCTGTCCAGAGAACCATCGCGCCGAAATTGCCAATAGTTACATTGAAATTGCTCCCCCCAACCGCTGGCAATTTGTCAAATTCTCAGCAGTCACAGGGGAAGGATTAGATGCGCTGCAACAAGTATTAATTGATTGTCTGGAAACTGGTCCCTATTATTATCCGCCAGATCTCGTTACCGACCAACCAGAAAGATTTATCATGGGCGAATTAATTCGCGAACAAATTTTGCTACTGACTCGCGAAGAAGTTCCTCATTCCGTAGCGGTGATTATTGACCGAGTGCAGGAAGAACCGAATATTACTCGCGTGCAAGCCACTATTTGCGTTGAGCGGGATTCCCAAAAAGGAATTTTAATTGGTAAAGGCGGTCAAATGTTGAAAACCATTGGCACAGCCGCACGGGAACAAATGCAAAAATTGATTGCAGGCAAAGTCCATTTAGAGTTGTTTGTCAAAGTCCAACTGAAATGGCGGCAATCCCGACTAAAGCTATCAGAATTAGGTTATCGAATTGAAAAATAGCCCAAACAGGACTTACGCAATACCTCTATTAGTAGGGTGTGTATAGCCTATCGGCATGGCTAACGCTAAAGCGACAGCGTAACGCACCATCAGGACTTACGCAGACCCTCTAAGTATAGTGTTTTGTAGGGGCAATCCCCCCGTGGTTGCCCCTATTCCTAGGTAAGATTTGATATCGTCTCCGGTCAATAACTTGATTAGTTTTTTGTAGAAGGATAACAGCTATAGAATTGTCAAATAAGTATCTACAGATTCTGATGGTAAAACCTTTAAAGCTTGGTGGCTTAGGTCAGGTTCTAATCCTAGAGCTTCCAGGGGAATTACCCCGATTAAAGCATCTCGACCTCCTGGTAGTTCTAAACATTCAAAAGTGCCTTCTCGCCCACATAAAGATATTTTAGCATCCTGAAATATTCGGGCTTTGCTAAATCCTGTGGCAGTGGCAACGTCTACTTCTTTAAGCAGTTCAAGACATAGTTGCGCGATCGCGACAGATGGCAAACATAACGTAGTTGCACCCGTGTCTACCAAAACATTATCTAGTGTGATGGAGCGGATTTCACTGGCAGTTATGAATCCTCGCGCAGCAGCAGATTGATCGGCACGATTAGTAATTGTCAGTGTTGTTAAAATTTTACCCATTGATTTGTCAGAAGTTGCGTACATAGTAATTATCCTCCGAATTGCTCTATCTTAAATTATGACAAATTTTCTCTGGATAATAATGTCAGTCTAGCAATTATGTTGGGTTTTTTAGCAATGGTTACAGCCTTTTTTAGCACTAGCACCACTTAACAATGAATAAAATCACCTACTCCACTTTATCGCGATTGTCAGCTATTCTGAGCGTCGTAGTTGCGGCTTCATATATTCTGATTGCGTTTTTTAAAGCAGCACCAGAAAAATTCCTTGTGTTTAATAAAGCAGCACCAACACCAACACCAGAAAAACTCCCTCCCTGTTCAGTAGCTTTGTTTGGTCAATGTTCAACAAATCCAGACACGCAAAACAATTTAATTACAGAATTATCAGTCATAGGTGTACTTGTAGGTGTAGTAGTAATAGCCGTCGGAATAGTTGTAATTATTTCTAAGAAAAAGTATTTTGATAAAGAATAGCTAGCAATACGGTTCAGTAAATAGGTGGTCATAAATAAAAGAAGGCAAAAGTTCGTAGTTGGGCTTCAGCCCTCTCCGGATTAGGGCTGAAGCCCAACTACGAACTTAGTTAACTGAACTG
>CAKZHE010000035.1 GCA_936920195.1 uncultured cyanobacterium
ACCCTAATACCCAACATCCAAAATTCCATAATTCCCTAATTCCCTAATTCCCTAATTCCCTGTTCCCAATTCCCCGTTCCCTGTTCCCTGTTCCCTGTTCCCTGTTCCCTGTTCCCTTTTCCCTGTTCCCTTTTCCCTTTTCCCTGTTCCCTTTTAATCAATGAATGAATTGCTCCAACAAGTCCGAGTAATCGATCCAGTTTCTGCTACCGATCGATTGGCAGATGTGCTAATAGTTGAGGGGAAAATCGCGGCGATTGCTCCCCAAATTACTGATTTTCCGACAGAAATTCCGGTACGAAATTGTCAGGGATTAGTATTAGGAACTGGCTTGGTGGATATGTATAGCCATTCGGGTGAACCAGGGTTTGAAGAAAGAGAAACTTTGCGATCGCTGATGCTCTCCGCCGCCGCAGGTGGTTTTACCCGTTTGGCAATTTTACCAGATACTTCCCCCCCCAGCGATCGCCCTGGGGCGATCGCTTGGCTGAAGGAACAAGTTAGTCAGTTACACCATCATTTACCAACCCATCAAAAGTCATCTTTTCACTTTTGGGGAGCGCTAACTCTGGGGGGTAAAGGCGAGCAAATGGCAGAATTGGCAGATCTCGTCGCCGCCGGGGTAGCAGGCTTTAGTGACGGTTCTCCTATCAACAATTTGGGACTATTGCGGCGATTATTAGAATATCTGCAACCTTTGGGTAAACCCATTGCGATTTGGCCTTGCGATCGCAATTTAGTCTTGAATGGAGCAATGCGGGAAGGTACGGCATCAATTCGCTTTGGTTTGCCGGGAAATCCCACCATTTCCGAAACAGCGGCGCTGGCAGCTTTGCTGGAAATAGTCGCAGATACCCAAACCCCAGTCCACATTATGCGCCTTTCCACTGCTCGCAGCGTGGAATTAATGCAAATTGCCAAAGAACGGGGTTTACCCATCACTGCCAGCACCACCTGGATGCACGTTCTTTTGGACGCAGAAGCCGTTGGCAGCTATAACCCCAGTTTGCACCTCAACCCGCCTTTAGGCAACCCCAGGGACAGGATAGCCTTGACTCAGGGGCTAAAAAGTGGGGTAATTGATGCGATCGCCATCGATCATGCTCCCTACACCTACGAAGAGAAAACCGTTGCTTTTGCCGAAGCGCCTCCCGGAGCCATTGGTTTAGAATTGGCATTACCTTTACTATGGCAAACATTGGTAGCCACCGGAGAATTTTCTGCCCTAGAATTGTGGCGAGTCTTGAGCAGTCGTCCAGCGGAATGTTTGCAACAAATCCCAGCAGCGATCGCCCCTCAACAACCAGCGGAATTAACTCTATTTGATCCTAATTTAACTTGGCAAGCTAATAGACAAAACCTCAATTCTTTAGCAGCTAACTCGCCTTGGTTTGAACAAGAAATTACAGGCAAAGTGATCCAAACTTGGATCGCAAACTGTTAAAAAGAATAAATTTAATCGCCATAGTCGGCGATAATTTCCAGAATATTCTGCCACAACCAAGGATCTAATTCTGCTTCTACGGGAGAAATACCATAAACAGGTGGCATCAAAACTTCTTGGTCTGGAGCTAGTTGGAAAAATAAAGTTTTTTGAATTGTTCTCAGACCGATGATATCCTTGCCAATACTAATTGTATTCACATCGATAAGGGCAATTTCATAGCGATCGCCTACCAAGACATTTAATCTTTTAGCTTGATCAAAAATAGTTGCAATTAAATCGGGATTAGTAATATTTTTCACCGATGGAGGGTAAGGCCATAAAGCAATACCCATAGCTCCATTGACAGCTAATCTTAGGTATTTTTCCTCAGTATTAGCATCGGCAAACTCAAATTCCTTGGTGTCATCATCATAGCTTCTAACTTCGACTTCATCCTCGAATAGTTCCAATTCTAAGTTAATTTCTTCGCCCGAATATCCCGTCATGGAGATATAATGCTCTCCTGGGGGGACAGAATGAAAACCCCGGAATCCTCCCTGCACTTCGATTTCTATGCCGTCAATGGTGAGGGTGTCTCCCGGCAAGTTGAGCAAAATGATATATCCAGACATAATTGCGCCTGCTGGTTGAGAAGATCCCATTTTAAGCGAAAAAATCAATCTTGGTTGGGCGATCGCGATATCATTTGGAGAGAGATAGGCGGGGGAGAATTTTCTTGGCAAAGCAGCGACTAGATGTTTTATTGGTAGAAAGAGAATTGTGCGCCTCTCGCCAGCAGGCACAACGGCTGATTCAGGCGGGGGAAGTGACTGTGAATCGGGAGATGGTGGATAAACCCGGCACGGCGGTGGCAACTTCGGCTGAGATTACCATTAAAGCGCGATCGCCTTTTGTTTCTCGCGGCGGGGAAAAATTAGTTAAGGCTTTAGGTACTTTTGGAATTTCGGTGGCAGAGCGAATTTGTTTGGATGGCGGCATTTCCACCGGAGGTTTTACAGATTGTTTGCTGCAAGCTGGAGCCAAACTGGTTTATGGGATTGATGTCGGTTATGGACAAGTGGATTGGCGCATCCGCAACGATTCTAGGGTAGTCTTGAAGGAAAGAACTAATTTACGGTATTTGACTCCAGAAGAGTTGTATCCAGAAGGTGCGTTGCTACCAGATTTGGGTGTGGCAGATTTGTCTTTTATTTCTCTGACGAAGGTTTTGCCGACTTTATGGCAATTGCTCCAACCTCCCCGCGAAGTCTTGTTGTTGGTGAAGCCACAATTTGAGGTAGGCAGGGAAAAGGTGGGGAAAAAAGGTGTGGTTAGGGATGTAGGCGATCGCGCTGGGGCAATTTTACAGGTTTTAAAGGCGGCTGAAGGTTTAAACTGGCAATATCGGGGTTTAACTTGGTCGCCGATTACGGGTCCGGCTGGTAATATTGAGTATCTGCTCTGGTTGGATCAAGGGAGTGGCAGTTTGGCTCCGGATTTGGGGGAGATTAAGCAGGTGGTGGCAGCTTCTAGTTTGGATTTTGAAAAGGGGTAGAGGGAATTTTTTAACAACGTAACGCACCATCAACGCTGTATCTGGAGTGACTGCGTAAGTCCTGTAAAAGCCAAAATCAACGCAACACAGGCTTTACGAAAGATTTAGCATCTAGAAGATTTAATAATTTCTGGTTAAATTTGCGGT
The DNA here is from genome assembly GCA_936920195.1 of uncultured cyanobacterium. Classification (GTDB taxonomy): domain Bacteria; phylum Cyanobacteriota; class Cyanobacteriia; order Cyanobacteriales; family FACHB-T130; genus CAKZHE01. The sequence continues at coordinate 3,129 of CAKZHE010000035.1, forward strand.
GATTTTGCAGCCAAAATTCTGAAATCCACATAAATTAAAGGTTCTACCGATCCATATTGAGCTAGCACACTTTAGAATAATGCAGTGAAACTTTGAATCTGTGGGAGTTTCAGCCGTTCGCCTGAAACTTCCCTCAAAGGATGGCACTCAGATCCCTCTAAGGGACTCTAGAACACGACTAGAAGTGTTGCGTAAACCATAAGGAGAGACTAAAAATGAACAAAGGCGAATTGGTTGATGCGGTTGCAGTGAAGGCAAGCGTGACTAAAAAACAAGCAGATGCTGTCGTAACTGCTGCCCTAGAAGCAATCATGGAAGCCGTGTCTTCTGGCGATAAAGTGACTTTAGTGGGCTTTGGCTCCTTTGAATCTCGCGAACGCAAAGCGCGGGAAGGTCGCAATCCCAAGACTGGAGACAAAATGGATATTCCAGCCACCAGAGTGCCAGCATTCTCGGCTGGTAAGCTATTTAAGGAAAAGGTGGCACCAGCAGCAGAGTAATCACTTTTCTTGGGCGGTACCGATCTTTGAACCGACCTATTCATGGGGGAAACTTAGCCTGGGCAGCGGCACTGGCGGGCTGTCCCCCTGATTCTATCTCGGACTTTTCTGCCAGTATTAACCCCTTGGGTCCTCCCCAAAGCGCGATCGCGGCTATTCAGGCACATCTCCAGGCGCTCAGAGCCTATCCAGACCCTGATTACCACCAGCTACGGGAGGCTCTCGGTCAATTCCACCACCTATCGCCGGAATGGTTCCTGCCCGGTAACGGAGCCGCTGAACTGTTAACTTGGGCAGGTTGGGAATTGGCCTCTTTGGGGGCAACTTATCTGGTTACTCCAGCTTTTGGGGATTATTGGCGATCGCTCCGGGCTGTTAATGCCCAGGTTATAGAATGTTCCTGTTGGCAGCAGCACAGGTTAGGGGATGAAGAGGACAATCATCTTTTCATCCCGCGCATTTCCTCTCATGCTTGGGGCGAGAGTGGGTTACTGATTAACAATCCCCACAATCCTACGGGGCAAATGTTTTCTAGGGCAAGTTTGCAGCCCTACTTGGAAGAGTTTGCTTTGGTGGTGATTGATGAGGCATTTATGGACTTTTTGCCAACGGAGGAACAGCAAAGCGCGATCGCCTGGGTACAGGATTATCCCAATTTAGTGATTTTGCGATCGCTGACTAAGTTCTATAGCGTGCCGGGATTGCGATTGGGTTATGCGATCGCCCATCCTGACCGTTTGCGACGTTGGCAAAAATGGCGAGATCCTTGGCCTGTAAACGTTTTGGCGGCAGCTGCGGGGGTGGCAATGTTGGCTGATGGAGAGTTTCAACAACAGACCTGGAATTGGCTGCCAGCCGCCCGTCAGCAACTATTTACCGGGTTGGGGGAGTTACCGGGATTGCAACCCTATCCCAGTAGGGCTAATTTTCTCTTGGTAGGTTCCGAACCACCCAGTTCTGAAATCCAGGCCAAATTGTTGAAACAGAGCCAGATTTTGATTCGGGATTGTCTGAGTTTCCCAGAATTGGGCGATCGCTACTTTCGAGTTGCTGTCCGCTCTGCCGCCGAAAATCAGCGGTTGATTTCCGGTTTGGCAGCTGTTTTAAGGGAGTGAAAGTTGTATGGACAATGCAAAGACCGTCACAACTAACTTCCAGATCGCAGTAAAGTTTAATGACACTGGAGGTAGCGTTTAACTGTCCTTACGCCCTACAGCCTCCTAGCTCTAGGGCTATTTTGTTTTTTCAGCCATCACCCCATCTCCCCATCACCCCACCACCCCATCACCCTCAATCTTTCGGTGGCATTTTGACTTGCACCTTCCCCTCTGGACTAATTAACACCTTTCCCCCTAGAGACTCAATCCGATTAATGGCATTTTGGCGCGATCGCTTATCCCTAGCTGTAGTTAAAACGCTTGTCCAAGCATTAACCTGGGCGAATTTACTATTGGGATTTCCCGCCAGAAATTTAGCCGTTTGACGAGAAAGTGCTGCCACAAACTGACTTTCTTCATCCTGATAGATACTTGCCCATTCCGCTGCTTTATCAAAAGATTGTTTTGCGGCTTGGTTATCGCCCAAAAATAGCAATTCATCCACGCCTTTCTGCCGCAAAATATAATAGGATTTATCAGGGACTTGGGGGGAGAGAGATTTTAGTCCCAAGGTAATTAATTTTACCGACTGGTCTGGCATTCCGGCATATAAAGAACAGCTAGTAGATAAAAAATAATAGGCATCTTTAAATCTAGGATCGCGATTAATCACAATTTCAAAATAATCTGGACTAAGTTGGTAGCCAGTAATAGCTCTCACGTCATCATCGCCAAAATATTGCAGAAAGTTTAAAAATACCCAATTAGCCAACAAATTATCAAAACCAAAGGCTGGGGTTTTTTTGAGCAGTTGCAAGCGGAGTTTTTCGGCAGCAACTTCCTGATTGAGAGTAGCTGGAGAAAGATTTTCGGCTTTGTGCTGGAGATAGTGGAGTTGCGGTAGTTGGAGCGCTCCTACTACTACGGTGCAACTCAGGGCGAGGAAAGATGCCCATACTGATTGATTAATTTTCATCAGAAAAATGAGTTTGGAACCCCGCCGTAGAACGGCGGCTTGACATTTTGGGTACTTCTCGCTAGAACTACAGCTATTCTAGCGAGAAGCTATGTACCTGACTCAGAAGAACCGGATCGGTAAAATCGTTGTCGGTTTTAACGTCGGGATCAAACAGGAAATTAATATCGGGAGTCGGAATAACCAGAACTTCGTTCAAATTCCCCACACCAGCCTGAGATTCAAGCTAAAGGCGTTGTGCAAGAGGTATGGTATTGCCTACCTCGAACAGGAAGAGTCCTACACCTCTAAAGCTAGTTTTCTTGATGGGGATCAATTGCCAGTTTACAACGCCGATCAACCGAGAGAGTATAAATTCTCTGGCAAACGGGTTAAACGCGGACTGTATCGAACGAAGCATGGTTTTTTAATTAACGCCGACTGTAACGGCGCGGCGAATATATTAAGGAAAAGTAAGCACGATGCTTTAAGTGGAGTGTCTAGAGGCTGTTTGGCACAGCCGTTAAGAGTGAAAATCTCTTAAGAATCTCCGCCCTTCTAGGGTGGTAGAATGTCAAAACATCCTTCCTACGGGCATTACCGATGAGCATTGAGCAGTTAAACACCGATTACGGCATTGCAGGCCAACTCAAATTCCTAGAAGGTAAAGGTGGACTCCCCCTGATTGAGATTGATAACGGTAAAGCCAAAGCCACTATCTCTGTCTATGCTGGACAGTTGCTCTCCTTTCAACCTGCCAGCGAACCAGAAGACTTGATGTTTCTCAGTCAAAAAGCTTATTATCAGGCAGGCAAAGCTATTAAAGGTGGTATTCCGATTTGTTGGCCTTGGTTTGGTCCAGATCCTGAAGGTTTAGGCCGTCCTAGTCATGGATTTGTCAGAAATCGGCTCTGGAATGTCTTAGGGACAGAAGCTACTGAGAGCGCAACTAAGGTAAAATTGGGACTGGTGGAGACAGCGGAAACCCAAGAGATTTGGCATCAATCCTTTGATTTGGCGATCGCCATCTCGGTAGGAGAAAAACTCACGGTAGAATTGATTACCCACAACACTGGAGCGCAAGCATTTTCCATTACCCAAGCCCTGCATACATACTTCAAAATTGGCGACATCAGTCAAGTGAAAGTTTTGGGTTTGGAAGATGTCAAATATCTGGATAAAGTTGACAAAGGCACTCAAAAGCAGCAACAGGGAGCAGTGGCGATCGCTCAAGAAGTCGATCGGATATATACTGATGTTCCTGGGGAATTAGTCATTGAAGATGCTGCCCTAAATCGGCGCATTCGGATTGCTTCCCAAGGAAGTAAAACTGCGATAGTTTGGAATCCTTGGGCAAAGATATCGGCAGAAATGGCTGATTTAGAAGATGACGATTACCAACGGTTTCTTTGTGTGGAAACTGCCAATGCTGACAAAGATATTGTCGAAATTTTACCGGGCAGTGAATTTCGATTAGTTGCTAGCTATAGCGTAGAACGCAATTAATGATTTGAAGTTTTCACAAGTTCTGAATTAAATTTTCATACTGACGGGAGGTTAAAACCCCTGTCTCAAAGCTCAAGTCCTCTCAAGAGGACTAATGAGCCTGGATTGTTTATATCATGTCTGGTCGGACGACTATGACAGGACTATGGAAAATCCTTTAGCTTACCCGCAGTAATTGCTTGACAGTTTCCAATAATTCTGATACGTGGAAAGGTTTAGCAATATAGGCATCTGCACCTTGTTTCATGCCCCAATAGCGGTCAAATTCTTCATTTTTACTCGTACACATCACCACGGGAATACCCTTGCTACTGGGATTATTTTTGAGCCAGCGACAAAGTTCGTAGCCATTCATTCCGGGCATAATCAGGTCAGTAATCACCAAATCTGGCAAACTAGATTCGATCTGTTCCTTCGCTTCCAAGCCATTAGATGCCTCAACCACCGTTAGACCGTTATTTTTGAGAATGCCAGAAACCATTTCGCGTAAAGTAACGCTGTCATCGACAATCAAGACTGTACTCATAGACTCCTCCCTAATCCCACATTAAAAAATCCCACAAAATCTGGATAGAACAGCTGCTTTCCCCTGTCCCAGCAGATAAAGGGGAATCAATCGCTGGTAGCTAAATTGATAGACCGAGGCATTTTTGTCTTTATTGCCACAGCACTAATGCGATCGCGGCTGGTTTTATTAGTTCAATTATCGCCTTCTTAATGTGGTTTGTCCCACTGGTTTTATCAGCTGAAATATTATCCCTGTCTCAGAACTCCCGCGACATAACTGTATCAGTTAGCACTATTGAGTCCTATTGAGCTAATAATTGCGGTTTTGTTGTTTCTCACTCCCTAACACCAATAAACTTTCGCGGAAAAATACCCTTTTCATTTTAACCGATAGCCACTGCTGAATTACAGACTGCTGAGGAGATGGCAAGCTAGAAAACAATCATGATTACTAATCAATAGGGAACAGGGGGGGGAGAGGGAACAGGGAACAGGGAACAGGGAAAAGGGAAAAGGGTAAGGAGGCATTGAACGAATAAGGAAGAGGGGAGATGTG
>CAKZHE010000036.1 GCA_936920195.1 uncultured cyanobacterium
TCAAGGGGAGTGAGAATATCGAACACGGTTATTGCATGAATAAAATTGCTCAAAAACTCGCAAAGTCAACAGCCTACTCCTAGCCCCCCTTTAACCCACAGCAAATTCAGTATATTGCCGTTTATAGGGAGCGTGAAATGCTAAAACAATATCATGCTTGGGAATGCCAGCTTCTAGTAATTCATTCGCCACTCCGATTTCTGTGCCATCCCGCTCAATCCAGATTTTACCATCTTTAATTTCTACATAGATGATGCAACCAAATACTCGCTTCAAATCTTCCCAACCGATATGCAATAATTGATAGCGATCGCGCTCAGGATCAAATATGAGTTGCACTTCTGTTTGACTATTCAAACTATTGCCAACATGATTTTTCAGAATTTTCTGCACTACCTCTGGATATTTGAGTCGATCCATAAAACAATTTCCTCTCTGTTTGGTTCAAAAACTATTAGCCTTAGTTGATATTCGGCGATCGCTTCTTGAATAAAGCCGATCTTAAAAAAATTATCATAAGCATCAAAAATAGGAAAATCTGGTGCGATATCATGTCCGACTAATCACTTATAAATGTTGGGTTGCAACGATAGTGGAAACCCAACCTACGATTCTTTTCAATGGCAGGAAAACCTGATGTGAGACGCTAGGCTTGACATTGAGATCTACCTTGCGACAATTGCCATCATTATATCCCGCTAGAAAGCACTCAACGACTGGCAGATGGTGACAAAGATAAGTTGCCCCTAAGCTGAAAATCAAGACTTTTAGGGGTTGCCGCCGCAATTGCCATTACTTTAGGCTTTGCTGAATGGAAAATATTCGATAATATTTAGTAATCTTTAGTAGAGGCCAGCATCTACCAAGTATCGATGCCAAAGCTGCGATGCTTGAGCCAAGAGTGCAACCCATAGAATCAAACCAGGAGGCTACAGAGCATGGCAGACGAACAACAGCTAGCTTTACTGAAACAAGGGGTAGATGCTTGGAATCATTGGCGGCAACAGTTTCCTGAAATTCAGCCTAACCTAATTGGAGCAGATTTGCAGGGCAGCGATCTCGGTGCGGTGAACTTTGCCAGAGCCAATTTGCATCAAGTCAATCTCAGCGGCGCTAATTTGATGGGCGCAGATTTGTGGCAAGCTAATTTGGGAGGAGCTAATCTGAGCGGTGCATATTTGAGCGAAACTGATTTTAGCGAGGCAGATCTCACTGAGGCAGATCTCAGCGAAGCTTATTTGTTTGAGGCGAATTTAAGTCGGGTGAACCTGAATGGGGCAAATTTGCAGGGGGTTTATCTGGGGAAAGCTGATTTAAGTGGAGCCTATTTAATTGAGGCAAATCTGCGGGAGGTGGATTTGCGAGGAGCTAATTTAATTGGCACAAATTTGAGCGATGCGGACTTATCCCATGCGAATTTAATTGGGGCAGATATGCAGGGAACTGAGTTAAGAAGGGCAAATCTCAGTCATGCGAATTTAATTGGGGCGCGGTTGTTGAAAACTAATTTTGAAGATGCTAATTTGACTGATTGCTTGATTTATGGGGTTTCCTGCTGGGGAGTCAATTTGGATGGAGCCAATCAAACAAATTTATTAGTTAATCCGCCGGGAGAACCAGCGATCGCTGCTGATAATCTAGAAGTAGCCCAGTTTGTATATCTATTGCAACAACACAAGAAAATTAGGCAGGTACTGGATACATCCCCTTCGCAATTAGTGTTGATTTTAGGTCATTTTACTCTGGATTTTCACCAGGAACTTTTGAATGCGATTCAAGCTGAGTTGCGCCAGCGATTTTATTTACCTGTAGTGGTAGATCTGGAAGAGTCTCCCAATCAGGATCTGGTGGATACAATTACCAGTTTAGCGTCGAGATCGCGGTTTATTCTGGTCGATTTGACAGTGGCAGAAACGTTGTTGCCAGCCTTAGAGAAATTAGTACAGGTTTTACCTTTAGTGCCAATTCAACCTTTGGCACAGATGGCGGTGGGGGGAGAAAAGATTTTAAATGGGATTAGTGCCTATCCGTCGGTTTTGCCGATCCACCAATATAATACTGTAGAAGAAGCGATCGCTAACTTGGCAGAAAAAGCGATCGCGCCTGCGGAAACCAAAGCTAAAGAATTAAATACTCCTTTTTTCCCCTCCCCAGTTTAAAACTTCATGCTGAGTTTTTGTGGAATTTTTAAAAACGAAGAAGCTGCCCTACCTGCTTGCCTAAATAGCGTGCGGGATATCGTCGATGAAATGATTGTCTTGGATACGGGTTCGAGCGATCGCACTCCTGAAATTGCGCGGGAGTTGGGCGCTCAGGTGTATGATTTTGAATGGGGGCAAAATTTCTCCGATGCGCGTAATTATGCCCTCCAGTACGTGCAGGGAGATTGGGTATTAGTGTTAGATGCCGATGAGGTACTAACGCCAGAAATTAAACCCCAATTACAACAGGCAATTCAAAGTTCTGAACACATTTTAATTAACTTAATTCGGCAAGAAGTGGGAGCGGTACAATCTCCCTATTCTTTGATTTCTCGCCTGTTTCGCAAACATCCCGATGTCTATTTTACCCGCCCCTATCACTCCATCGTGGATGATAGCATTCAGGTCCTGTTGGAGCGGGAACCCCAATGGCAAATTGGCTATTTATCAGAAGTGGCAATTCTCCACTATGGTTATCAACCCGGTGCGATCGCTTCTCTAAATAAGTTTGCCAGAGCGCAAGCCGCAATGGAAGGTTTTTTTAAACTTCACCCTGAAGATCCCTATGTTTGTTGCAAACTGGGAGCGCTGTATATGCAAACGGGAAAATTCGACCAAGGAATTGAGCTTTTAGAAAGGGGTTTGCAATCAATTCAAAAATCTCCTGCTCCCGATCCTAACTTGCTCTACGAATTATATTATCATTTAGGTAACGTCCAGACTCGTTTTCGTAATTGGCAATCTGCCGCCGATTTCTACCAAGCTGCCATTCAACAATCTTTGCTGCCGAAATTAAAATTGGGAGCCTATAATAACTTGGGCAGTTTGCTATTAGGGGTGGGAGATTTAGCAACGGCTAAACAGGCTTACGAAACAGTTTTACAAATTGACCCTAGTTTTGCTATTGGCCATTATAACTTAGGAACTACCCTGAAAGCACTAGGAGATTTATCGGGGGCGATCGCCTGCTATCAAAGAGCCATTCACCTCAATTCCGACTACGCCGAAGCCTATCAAAATTTAGGGGTGGCATTGTGGAAATTGGGGGATTTAACCGCTAGTATAGAGGCTTTTAAACAGGCGATCGCGCTCCACGAAACCCAAAATCCTGCTGTTGCCCAAGAATTGCGCCAAACCTTGCAGGAAATGGGTTGGCAAGTTTAATCTGGAATAGGAAAAATCTCCCATTAATTTATCTGCATTAAATTTTCCCACCAACTGAACAAAGGATGATTTCTATATGGCACATATTTTCCTTTGATTCGGATAGCAGTTAGTACGGTGCGTAATTCAGTTGAAGTAAGATTTACCTGTTCTGACCAATATTTAACTACTTCTAGAGTTGATAAAATCTGTAAATGTGGGGCTTCTCTTTTAAAAAATGAAACTGCTCTTTTGTCATCGCTAGCAATTGCCCATCCTCGGCAAATTGCGACCGCAAAAGTGGCAGATTCTCCATCGTCTTGTAGCTCAAAAACATAGTTTACAAATTTTTCTTCCTCTACTGCTGACTCGAAATCTACTACTAAAATTAGCCCCTGTGAAATGGCTGTTTCAAACTGAATTGCACTTTCATTTTGCTCATCTGCAAGACGTTGGAGTGTGATTAATTCTTTTCTTCTGACAACTTCAGTTACTACAACTTGAGCAGGAATAGATCTGATAATTTCGATAAAATGCCCTGAAGCGGAGAAGTTCAGAATGCAGCAAGCATCAAGAACTAGATGGGAGTGTCCGATTTGCATAAACTAATCTCCCAATCTCCTACACCTGTCGTAAATCTAAATGAGCAGTTTCCTCTATCATTCCACTTGAATGTTCCCGCAATGCTTCGGCAATCCGACGAGATTCTAAGCGATCTACACCAAGAAAATTTGCAAACTGTCCTTCAGTTATCAATCCCCGATCTAAAGCTTCAATTGCCAGGTGTTGATAGTGAATAGGCAACATATCAGTACGCTGGGGAATGTTTTCTAAACCAATTTCCTGTTGTACCTTCCTGACTTTTAAGCCGCGATCGCGCAACAGATCTCCAATCCCAGATGGTAAAAGTTTCATGGCTTCTAGCCGACCAATTAGGGCTTCAATAGATACACCATAGTAATGTGCGAGAGTTAATAAATTAGTTGTAGTAAACTTGCCATGTGCCTGATACATATCATTGAAGCGCTTCAGCAAGCCACTGGTTGGCATTAGAAAATAGCTTGGAAAAGAGTCACCTAGCCGTTCGCTCTCTGGCTTCCTGCGATACCGATCTTCGCAGTCAAATACTGGTTTCCGCCGATGAGCAATAAAATGCAAATATTCATGGGCTAGTGACCAACGCCGCCGCTCTTCCGGATGGTTAGCATTAATCGCAACACAACCACCAAGTTGTTCGTTGTAGCTATAGACTCCTGAATATTTAGACGGCATTTCTAGATAGAAAATCCGGAGTCCCACAGTTTGTTCTAAAACGTCTCGTAAAAGAGGAATTGGACCATCTCCAAGCCCCAGCCGCTGACGCTCTGTAATCGCCATACTCTCCGCCGCCGCCTCAATCGGCATATTAGTTAATTCATACTCCGAAGGATAATTTTGAGGAAGAGGAGCATCCATAATTTTTTCAAGTTCAAAATAATTTTGGCATAGTTCCTCTAAGCGTTCAATAATTGGTTTAATTTGCGCTTCTTCCTGTTCGCTACGTTGATAAGTAGCTCGAAACTGGACTGAAAAAGGCTCGATAATAGGGCTAGGACGAACAAAATCACTAACGGCTCTTCCATAAGCACGAGCTAGTTTAATTAACTCATTTGGCTTAAGGCGGCGTTCTCCTTTTTCAATCGCAATAATAGTAGTCCGTGCCGCATCAATTACTTGAGCCGCATCAGCTTGAGTCATACTACACTTCTTCCGCGCCTGTTGCAATAATTCTCCTAGCTTGCGTAGATCAATATTGTCCAGAATGTTGTTAGTCATAACTGAACTGTCATCAGAGATTAGTTTATATATAGCGCGTCTAAATAAGTACGTGGAGGGCGGTTTTATTGAGATTATTAGTAAAGATTAAAATTCCTGCCCAAACCCGCCCCTACAGATGATCCATTCGTCGCTACAGATTTATACAAATGATTCAGACGCGCTACAATGTCCAGGTTAGCGCCGGATTTCAACATTGTCAACACTTAATATCCAATATCCCCAAAAATGTCAGGCTAAGTGTCTCTGTATGGCTAGAATGCCTGTATTTAGGTAGTTACAGCGTTTGAAGTTGGAACGACATAGACGGACTGTACTAGAGCGCTAGAGCAGACAGCGCCCTAAAACCTCTGGTACAGGAAAGGAGATTTCATAAAAAAAGGGGTGGAAAACACAGTTTCCGATAAACTACGTTCTAAATAAAAATTTAGGTGTTTTGGTTTTTCTCTTCCGGCTCCCTCTTCCCTGATTAAAGCTAAAATAAAAGTAAAGAGGTTCCGATCTGGATGATTAAACCAGCAAAATAACTATTACAATTTGCCGCCGAACAAGAGGAAATAGAACAAGCAGTGCAACAGGAAAAAATGTATCAGCAGAGTCTTCTAGAAAGTCGCCAAAAAATGGCGCGATCGCGCAAATCAGATCATTGAGAGTCGCTATTATGGATAAGCTACTGGAAAACCAAGATCATAACCAAGAACCAAGTCCTAATCCCCAAGAAATTCAAGAGATTCTAGAAAAAGCGATTGCGGACTTGGTTTTAGAAAAATATGTTTTTCGCTTATATGTGGCGGGCAAAAGCCCTAAATCAGTTCGCGCCCTAGAAAATATTGCTAAAATCTGTGAAGAATATTTACCAGGGCGGTATGAATTGGAAGTAATTGATATCTATCAGCAGCCTGAACTCTTGGAGCAAGAGCAGATTTTTGCAGTACCCACCCTAGTCAAGGAACTGCCCCCTCCTTTACAAAAGCTAATTGGGGATATGAGCAATACGGAAAAAGTGATTATTTCTTTGGATCTCTGAAAATATATCAAATTTATTGGAATTCTTCACCGCCCTGACTCCCAAGCCTCTTCCCAGAGGGAGAAAGGGTGGCAAGGAACATTATAACCAAAGTGGTGCTATAGTTACTAACTGGGAAAGTTTTTTTAACTCGGCTGGATATGGACGAAAATTATGACCAAGCGGATTTTAGTAATTGACGATGAAGATGGCATTCGCGAAATTATTCAAATTAGTCTGGAAGTTGCGGCTGGATGGGAAGTATTAACTGCGTCTTCTGGGAATGAGGGATTAATTACGGCAAATATTGAACAACCTGATGCAATTCTCCTGGATGTGATGATGCCAGATATGGATGGACCAACAACTTTTCGCCAATTGCAAGCGAATGCTGCTACCCAGGGAATTCCGACAATTTTATTAACCGCTAAGGCAAAAATTAGCGAGCAGGAACAGTTTATTGATTTGGGAGTAGCGGGAGTCATTACCAAACCATTTAAAGCGGTAGATTTGGTGACTACTATCTGTCAAATTCTCAGTTGGTAACTTTTTTTGAATTCAAAATTCAAAATTCAAAATTCAAAATTTAGGAATGGAGATAGGAATTACACAAATGAAAGAACTGGTCAAACAAATTGGAGGTTTTTGAAATTATAGGGCGAGATCGAATTAAAAAATCTCCGGACTAGCTAACCCAAGGTCAGGAAAAGGCAAAAAGGCAGTTATGGAGTGGCGCAATGAGTCCTGTTTATTTGCTAGCAGCAAGTTTTTTAACCCCAGATCCTATGTTGCCTCCGGATCGGGTGAAGTTAAAATTAAAAGAGAAAACCTATTCTTCCTCTTTAAAAACAGAAACTGCCCCTACCAGCGTGCCAAAAATTTCGCCTAGTCTAGAATTGCCAACGCTGGAATTTAGCGAACGTAATTCTTTCACCGCTGAACCAGCATCAGTAGTCCAAAGTCATCCATCTAGGATGAGAATTGCCAAGGATTCCCAATCAGAAGCACGGCTGTTGCCCAAATTGCCCCCAGAAGCAGCTTTAAATCGTACTTTCTTCGATCCTAACTCTTCGGCGATCGCTTTCGACCGTCCTACTTCGGGCAGTCAGTTATTTCAGCAGCGAATTGCCGCCCTAAAAATAGGTCGAGTTTATACTCGTTTGTCCGGAAATAGTTTAAAATCATCTTGGTATAAGGCGGCAACCAAACCTAGTTCTGAACAATGGAGACAGTTGTTGGAATGGGAAGCTAAAGCGATCGCCAGCGGACAAGGTACAAATCGGCTTAATGTTTTAGTAGGTGATTCTCTGACTTTGTGGTTTCCCCCGGAAGGTTTGCCTAGCGATAGTCTCTGGTTAAATCAGGGAATGTCTGGGGAAAACACCAAGTTAATTTTCAAGAGATTGTCAGCTTTTGCTAGCACTAAACCAAGTAATATTTATGTGATGGGGGGAATTAATGATTTGAAGCAAGGAGCGAGCGATAGAGAAATCCTGAATAATTTGACTTTAATTGTCCGTCGCTTGCGCCAAAATCATCCCCAAGCTCAAGTAGTGATGCAATCAATTTTACCTACCCGGCGAGCCGAAATGTCTAATGAGCGCATTCGCTATCTCAACGATCAAATTTTGGCGATGGCGCAACGGGAAGGTGCGGGTTATTTGGATTTATACTCGTTATTTTCTGATGCTGACGGTAATCTGCGGGAAGACTTCACCACTGATGGGATACATTTAACGGCGCTGGGTTATCAAGTTTGGCAATCAGAAATTCAGATGGCATCGGAGCTTAACCAACAATATGCGTCGGGATTTTAAGGTTTTTAAAAACTTACAGTTATGAAAATATTCTGACACCACCAAGGCACAAAGACACAAAGAATGGAGACTTTAAGGGCGTGGGGCGGGTTTATTAAGGTTATTGGTGAGGATTAAAATTCATCCCCAAATCCGCCCCGACAATATAATGCAATACGGTTCAGTTAGTAGGTGGTCACAAATAAAAGAACGCAAAAGTTCGTAGTTGGGCTTCAGCCCTCTCCGGATTAGGGCTGAAGCCCAACTACGAACTTAGT
>CAKZHE010000037.1 GCA_936920195.1 uncultured cyanobacterium
AACCAACAAATCCAAAACTTAAAAAAATGATACAGAATTCTTCTTAATGTAAAATTAAGTAACACAAACAAACCCAATAAACACAACTCCCCCCACCTCCCCAACTCCCCATCCCCCCAATTCCCCATATCCCTGTGTTATGAAAAACCCCGACTCCCTCGACAGTCAAGAAATTAATCGCTTGTACCTTTATTTCTATCTCGTGCCAGTCATCGGCTTTTTCCCGGCGCTGTGGGCGCTGTATCGGCATCAGGGGAACCGCCAACAACAGACAGTTAGCCGTCTAGCCGTGATGATGGCGCTCCTTTGGCTCATAGGGGCGATTTTGTTTACTTCCAGCGGGCAAATTGCCGAACCCCTGCAACTGCGCTTGGTAATTGCCAACAGTCTATTTACGTCTGGTTATTTTTTAGTTAATCTATGGTTGATGTTTCGTCTATTTCAGGGGAAAAGAGTTTATTTGCCAGGAATTAGCCCCCTAGCTGAACGAGTCACCCGGAAGTATTTGCCCTAAAATAGGGGATCTTTCCAGGCTCCGCGATCGCCATTTTCTCCACAATTGGCAAATTTAGCGCTAGATTTATAAATTATTGTTAACAACAGTCTAAAATTTTGATCGTAAGTTGCCTGATTGGGCATCCCTAGGTCAGAAAAAACCTGGATGACCGTTGTTGTTGAGATCTTGAATATTGCCGCAGAATTGATCTAACGAGTGCTTTATGGGCATTTTTGTGATATTGATGGCGGCAATTGACCATTATTTTTTTGCGTGTGAGGAAGCCAGTGCCAGTCCCAAAAACCGATCGAAAAGTTCCCAAAGGATCTAAAACAGCCAAGTCTGGAAAGAAAAAGCAGTTTAAAGGCACTCGTGGCAGTTGGCTGTGGCTGTGGCTAGGTTTAACTGGCGTGGCAATGCTTTCTGCCACCGCTGGCGCACTCCTGGCAGTTTCTCTATCCACTACGCCCCTGTTACAGCATAAATTGAGTCCAGAAGAGGCAGCGGTATTTGAGAGCGATCGCATGACTCGCACCAGCATGAAGTTGTCAGAATTGACTCGACCTGTCAATATCTTAGTATTGGGGATTAAAGTCACTGCTGCCGACCTGAGCAATCCTCCCCCAGAAACCAAAGATCTCAGTTACGATCCCCTAGTAGACTCTTTTGATGGGTTGGCAGACACCATGCTGCTGATCCGATTTAATCCCGAAACCCGTAAAATCACCGTTCTATCCATCCCCCGCGATAGCAAGATTTTCTTGGATGGATACAAGATGATGAAAATTAATGCTACCAATCTGGAAGGTGGGGCATCTCTAGCTGCCAAAGCCGTCAGCAATCTCCTAGAAGACGTGCCAATTGACCGCTATGTGCGAATCAATGTTCAGGGAATAGAAAAGCTAATTGACGCTTTAGGTGGGGTCAGCGTTTATATTCCCAAAGATATGAAATATACAGACGCTACGCAACACCTGTATATCGATTTAAAAGAAGGTCAACAGCATTTAACTGGCGATCAAGTATTGCAGTTACTCCGCTTCCGCTATGATAAATTAGGCGATCTGGGACGGATTCAGCGGCAACAAATGGTCATGGGAGCCCTAACAGAACAGGCATTAAATGCTGGCACTTTAGCTAAGTTGCCCAAACTGCTGTCAGTGGTGCAATCCCATATTGATACTAATTTGAGCGTAGAAGAATTGATGGCCTTGGTAGGTTTTGGCGTGCAAACCAAGCGTTCCAACATTCAAATGACTATTCTGCCTGGAGACTTTAATGGGGATGGCAAACACGAAACTAGTTATTGGTTGCCCAATCGTCGCCAAATTAAAGCACTGATGGCAAAGCATTTCGATCAAGGTTATGTCGATCGTCAAGCTACCGATCCTAATCGAATGCGGATTGCTATTCAAGATAGTACAGGCAAACCCGAAGCAGTGCAAGCCTTGGTGAAAAAGTTGCAAACAACTGGTTATCGGAATGTCTACATTGATGAAGCTTGGAAAGAACCGCTGAAAGCCACGAAAATTATTGCCCAAAAAGGGGACGATGACAATGCCCAAGCTATCCGTCGCGCCCTAGGATTGGGAGAAGTCCGGGTAGAAAGCACTGGTAATGTGATTTCAGATATCAGCATTCAGTTAGGTCAAGATTGGCTGAATCAAATGCAGGCTGAACCAATTCCTAATGACCAATTTATCAAGCCTTGAAATATATCATTGTCAAGATAGACGGCAGTTGGCTAGTAAGTCGCTAAACTAGAAATATCAGTTGATATACCTCTATCTTTTAGAGGTTAGGGGCAAAATGACTACTTGGCGCGATCGCTTTAATCAATTTACTGGCAAAACCCGCTTGGTGGTGGCACGAATTTTCATCCACTTAGCCGGGGAAGAAGTTGCTCCTCTTTTGGGAGTCCTCAACCGTACTGCCAGAGAAGCCATTGATTCCGATGGAGATCTAGAGGTTTTGGGAAATGGATTAGTTCAAATTTGCCAAAATCTCCTCCAATACGATACCTACTGGAAATCCGCCGCCAATGAAGGCGATGTCCTTTGGAATGAAGGCGAAGCCGGAGATTATGTCAACGAACTATTTACTGATTCGGCAGAACGCTATCTCGGCGAACCAATCAACAGCAGTGAAATTGAAGATAGCCAACCTCTATCTTTACCTGTAACGCGCAATCTAGTCATCATCATCACCATTGCCAGCGATGGCGAAGTCACTGAATTAGAAACCGATCTCGCCAGTATTAGCGCCCTCAAACTAGGTTTAAAAGCTTTAATTAATCTGCACTATCAGCGCAGATTAAGAGCGATTCAAATTCACTTTGCTCCGGCACAATTGGGCGATCAACTAACTAACGATCAGTTGTTACTGAATTTTCCTGAACTAATTCCCTTGTAGTTTGTTTCTTTGACAGTGCGTGGGGCGGGTTGATTGAGGTGATTGGTGAGTATTAAAATTTATCCCTAAACCCGCCCCTACCAAGTTCATAATTCATCCTAGCAAGTTTATTTTGTCCTAATTTTAGATTCTTCTCCGTTTATGCTGCGTAAATTCACCATCTTTTTCATCTCCCTCAGCTTTTGTTTATCAACATTGGCTTGTGCTTCTGAACCTGCTAATCAAGTTTCCAAAGATCAAGAACGCGCTTTTAATGCCCCCACTGCTCCTACTAAAATAGCCGATGGCAAATATCCCGTCCAACAGGCAACTTATAACGATGCCAATGGGGAATATAGCTTAATGTTGCTGAATACTCCTCCCGGCACTCCGGCAATGTTTCGCACCACAGATTTACAAATGGCGCGACTGACGGATGAAGAAATTAAGGCGGGGGAAAAGACTTATCTGAAAGTGGAAAGCAGTAAGGCATCAATGCACTTAACTGAAAATTTCCAAATTGCCTACGTCCATAACGTCACTGAAACTAAGAATAATCCCCAAACTGGCAGAACCGAAACCGTAGTTGTCCGACAAGAATCGAGTTTTTGGGCTCCTTTTGCTGGGGCAGTTGCGGGGCAAGCCTTGGGAAATTTATTGTTTGCTCCTCGCTACTATATGCCGCCAGTTTATCAATCCGGAACCATGAGGGGTTATGGCAGTTATGGTAATACTTATGATTCGGCGGTGCAGCAATATCAAACTCGCTATCAATCCCCACCACCAGCGGTAAAAAATACCCAAACCTTGCGAACAACTGGCAGATTGCGATCGCCTAATTCTACTACTTCCAATCCACCCAAAACCACCACTCAAGAAAACAATCGTTCCAGCGGTTCCGGGTATGGTTCCAGCGATTTACGTCCCTCCAATAAGTCTACCACCACTCAAAAGCGTTCTGGGAGTTTTGGCAGCGGGCGATCGCGTTCTTCCGGCGGCAGAAGGCGCTAACAGGGAACAGGGAACAGGGGGGATAGGGAACAGGGAACAGGGAACAGGTAACAGGGAACAGGGAACAGGGAATAGGTAAGAGGGAATAGGTAAGAGGGAA
>CAKZHE010000038.1 GCA_936920195.1 uncultured cyanobacterium
ATCGCCTTTTTTATTACTACGGAGTTTCGTCGTCGTCGTAATAATCGGAATAATTTTCTAGGACGTAATCATCATCATCACGATCATCGTCATCCTCGTCACAATCTTCTGCTGATGGGCTTGCAGCAGGCATATTTTGCCATTTCCCAAGTCTCTCAATCAATTCTTGCTCTATCGCATTAAATGGACAATATTCACTGATTGTCCAATTCTTTCTTGTTTCGTAATGAAATCGCCACCCTATATCATCATCGTTGAGTTTGGCGAGATGAAATGAATATTCAAACTCATTAAACTTGCCCCAAACGGTACAATTGTAATCGTAATCGCCGCAACGAATTTCAATAACTAGGCGTTCCTGAAGTTCTTTTGAAATTGCCAGGTTTAATATTTCCTGGAAATATCTGACTGAAGTAACTCTCAACGCCGCGTTGCGGAATTCGGTTTTCGCTTTAATCTTTTCCTGAATGAGTTTGTTCGCTTCGTAAACATCTTGGATTTGTTTTGACAGGTCGAAGCCCATGATTTAATCTCCTAAAACGTAGAATCTGTGAAGTTGTTGGGAAGTCTTTCGAGTAGGAAGATGATGCCCAAAAGCTTGAGTTGGAGTCTCGTTGTAAACCTGGAATGGTGGCAATGAGTTTTATGCCAAGGTTGGGCATTTTTGAAGATCGTGAACAAGATGATAGTTTCGCGGAATTCAATTTTCCTGAAAAATATTTGCTTGGTCATTTAGAGTAGGCAAGGTTCAAAGTCAGTCCACCCATATGTTTGCCAAAATCTTTTCTTGATTGGGCAACTTCTCGCTTCCATCCGAATTTCATAGGCTATCATCGCTTCTTCGCTATATTGTTCGTGCAGATCGGCGTTGCTATAGTCCCGGTATTTGTCGATTATTCTCTCCAAATCTTCGGGGGTAGGATAGTTACCTTTTCTAAGCGATCGCTTGCTTTTTTTTGATGCCCAATTTCTTGATGCCCAAACGGAGTGCTAGTTGCCTATACTTCATTACTTTCGCCCTTTACTCTCACTGGTTAAGGCTAGGTCAAGCTCTGAGAAAAGCCCCTCTAATCCGGTTATTTTATAGCGCCATACGTTGAAGTCAACGTCATATAACCGAGCGGCAATCTCTACTTCATCCCCTTTATAATTTACGACCTTAGAATGGAGCTTGAATTTTGGAATGGGGATGGACACGGTTCGCTTTATTACTGGTCGAATATATTTTTTGTCGTTCATATTTTTGGGTTTAACGAAAGGAGTAGATGGCAGATTTGAATCGATCGCTTCCTTTGGTAGCTATCCCCCGGTAAATCACCAGGTTGATTGTCTTGGTGTGGGCTTTGCGCTTATACATGGATGTTTGGGAATACTAGAGGTTGATGATTTGGTGCATTGGCAATGAGTGAAAAATTGGAAGTCATAAGCGTTGAAGATGATGCCGTATTCATCTTTAGTCCTGAAGATGTTGTGCTAGACAAACTCCGTCACTTATATTCGGGAGGTGAACTAGCAGCGGAGGTGATTAAAAAAATCGTCCAGAGTGGGGGACACTGGTTGAATGTAGCGAGGGTATGGTTTGGCAATGGTGTGGAATGTCGAGTCCTCAGTCCTGGGGCTACTGGTTGGAGAAAGGGGAAGATTCACCTTTGCTTTAAGTTCGTTCCTGATGAAGAACCTGTTGATGGTGAGTTGATAAATGAGTTGCCCCAGATCGCACCAGGGGCAGATAGTCAGTAGGTCAGGCTGACCGGGCTAGTGAATAGGCTTTGGCTTCTCCGTGAGAATGGCAACTCAAAATCCCGCCATATTCGTGTAGATGCAGAATGATGGCGGTCGGCACTATATAGATGGCGTTCTCATCGGTCATTACCCCGTGGGTGACTCCGTGGGGTAGGAACAGGTAGAGGTAGCCGCAGCGTTTCAGTAGGGGAAAGATGTCTTGGGTGTCGGTAAGCTCATGGACGGGCTTCTGGGATGACCCCCGAAAAGATTCCAGGTTGACGGGTCTGTCTAGGCAGTGCATGGTTGTGGATATTGAATTTACTTCAGCGGAAGGTTTATTGCCTGCCGCTGTTTTTTTTGGTTGCTCCCCTGGGGTGGCGCTGCGACGCTGCGACTTATGCGCTCAATCCCAAGCGAGCTTTACTTTCTGGGAGGATTAGTGGTAGGCAGGCCAGCCCTGGCAAAGTTCGACCCGCCCAACTCTTGTCGTATCTACCCATAGTACATCATGCAGTTGCATTATGTACTATCACAGTGTACCATGATAGATGAAAATCAATTTGAATTTAAAAAAGATGTGTCCCCTCTAAAACAAATCCGTGATGCTCTAGATCTATCTAGGGAGTCGTTCGCTCAAAGACTTGGTGTGACGACCACAACAATATATCGGTGGGAATCGGGGAGGAATCCCGCAACGTTCACCATCCCCCAGATGAAGAAGTTGCAGCAATTGATTAGACCTCTAGGTCTGGACATCAGCGATTTGCCGGACTCAATGGCAGTCCCCGAAAATTCCCACAGCAATTAAAAGTTTCGGATGGGGAAAAAACCTAAAGACAATGCACCCTTTAGCGCCCATCCTTTCCTAATCCATCCCCCAGGGAGAAACAGACAAAACGTATCTCCCTGACTCA
>CAKZHE010000039.1 GCA_936920195.1 uncultured cyanobacterium
CAGGACTTACGCAGTTGCTCCGCATATAGCGTTTATGGTGCGTTACGCTGCGCTAACACACCCTACTAATAGAGGTGTTGCGTAAGTCCTAAACCTAAAACTTTATTTAGATTGACTCCTGAAAATAGTGCGGTTGAATTATTACTTTTTTAAGGGAGATGTCCCAGCGATGAAGCACGAAATCCTCACCCTAATAGGAAAAAACTGCATTACACCGAGTGATGGTCAGACATTGTACGATTTAGTTCACCCAGCATTATTGGCTCAACAGGAGGTTGAGCTAGACTTTGCTGGAGTAGAAATTTTTGCTTCTCCGTTCTTTAACTTCGCCATTGGACAATTACTGCGGGATATTCAGCCAGAACCGCTCAACCGTTTGCTCAAGTTCTACCATTTAAATCCGGTTGGTAGGCAAATATTGAAGCTCGTAATCGAAAATTCAAAGCGGTATTACTCCGATTCTGGTTTTCGCAGTCGAGTAGACCAAGTTATTAGCGAACAAGCAAATATACAGTAATGGTAATCAACTACATGGTTCAGGCTGAAGTGGTTGATATTCAGTCTGATAATCCGAAAACAGATGATATTTTCTTGGTAGATACAAATGCCTGGTATTGGCATACTTAGAAACCAGCGAGGCAG
Source organism: uncultured cyanobacterium (assembly GCA_936920195.1). Lineage (GTDB taxonomy): Bacteria > Cyanobacteriota > Cyanobacteriia > Cyanobacteriales > FACHB-T130 > CAKZHE01. The sequence goes on from CAKZHE010000039.1 coordinate 643, forward strand.
CGCTGACTAGATTTCAAACCCAATTGCTTGATGGTTATGATTTACTGATACTGGAAGCAATGGACAAAGCAAATATCGCTCAGATAATTACTGATGATGGTGATTATGTGACTGTTCCAGGCATTAAAGTTTTTACTGCCAATTATGGTGCGATCGCGGCGGCGAGAAATCAAGGCAAACTTTTGGTTCGCTAGAAATGCGATCGCATCTTCCGAGAAATCACATCAGCTATGATTGGCATACTCTAATTAGGGCTTGCCGAAAAAAGTGGAAAAGGTTGCTGGCTCTAGGGAAAAGCCAAAATTCTTTTCTGGGTAGATTAATTCGATTTGCCTTGACAAAGGTTTATAAAGCAGGTATATTAAGGTTTGATTTATAGCTAAAAATCTAAACAAGTTTAATTATCCTGACAGCAGTTCGTCCTATGAATACATTTGAAAGTATATCAATAAAAGGATTTCGCCGTCTTCAAAATATCGATTTAGAGATGCGAAATCTGATCGTGATGATCGGGGCAAACGGATCGGGAAAGACTTCTTTTTTAGATGTTTTTTCTGTATTAGCGTCTTCCGCTAAGGGAGATTTACATCATACCTTGGAACTGAAAGGTGGTTTAAACGAAATTTTGACGAGAGGTAAAGCGCAGGATCTAGAAATTGCCATTTCAATGAAAGTACCAGAGAACCCGTCTTTAAAGTATAGTTTAACTTTGTCTCCTAAAGGTTTATCCTACGAAATCAGGAAAGAAAATTTAACGCAGCACACCAAGAGTAGGGAACGCGAACCATTTAAGTATATTAAGTCTGATGGTTTAGATATTCAATATTTTAGCAAAGAAAACCGCAAACTGCTTAGACCAAATTGGGAACATAACCCTGTTGAAACATCACTTTCTCAAGTTCCTAAAATGTATCAAGAACCAGAAAGCCTGAGAAAGAGTCTAGCTTCCTGTACTTATTATGGAGCGCTTGATGTTTCAGAAAAAAGTCCCATTCGTTTACCTCAAACAATGCGTCCTGCTAAGTTACCCGGAGCTAGGGGTGAAAACTTAGTTTCCTGTCTTTATGACCTCCGGGAAAGCGATCGCGATCGCTTTGAGATGGTTGAAAATATTATATCTGCCGCCTTTCCAGATTTTGAACGATTAAACTTTCCCCCAGTGGCGGCGGGAACTCTTTCGATGACTTGGACAGATAGAAATTTTTCTCAACCTATCTATGTGCATGAATTATCAGAAGGAACGCTGCGTTTCCTGTGGCTGGTGACGCTGCTTCAAAGTCAAAATTTAACAACTGTTACTTTGCTAGATGAACCGGAAGTGAGCCTACATCCCGAACTGTTAAGACAGTTAGTATATTTAATGAGAGAAGCTGCCAAACACACCCAGCTAATTGTTGCCACACACTCAGATCGACTGATTAGATTTCTGGAACCAAAAGAGGTCTTAATTTGTGACCTTGAGGAAGGTGAAGCTCAAATGACTTGGGCTGACACTCTTAACTTGAATAAATGGTTAGAAGATTATACTCTTGACCAAGTTTGGGCAATGAACGTCATGGGAGGTCGTCCATGAAAATTGCTATTTTGGTGGAAGGCGCTACGGAAGTGGCATTCAAAGAAAAACTACTTGAGTTTTTAAAAACTCATCTAGGGCAAAATATGCCCAGGCTTAAATTTATTTCCCAGGATGGTCGCATTCCCAAGGAAGAAAAACTCAAGCGGATTGTAGAAAATCTCCTAGATAATGATGGCTATGATGCGGTAATTGCCCTGACAGATGTTTATACAGGAACAAAAGACTTTCAAAATGCGGATGATGCTAAAGCTAAAATGAAAGACTGGGTGGGAAACAACCCTAAATTTTATCCCCATACAGCATTACATGATTTTGAAGCCTGGTTGCTTCCCTACTGGGAAACAATCAAAAAGTTGGCAAAACATAACCGTTCTGCTCCGAGTGGTTCTCCTGAAACAGTGAATCACCAAAAACCTCCTGCTAAATGGATTGAGGAGATTTTTAGATTGGGAGAATGTAAAAGAGATTATAACAAGCCTATTGATGGCAAAGCGATTTTAAAGAAAAACGATCTGAGCGTGACAATTCAAGCCTGTCCAGAACTAAAAGCTTTTGTGAATCGAATTATTGATTTATCTGGTGGCAAACCCATTCCTTAATAATATTACTATTCAGTGATTTGGGGGATGTTGTTGCAATACCTGTTTTAAATACCTCCCTGTATGCGATCGCCCATTTTCTGCCACATCTTCCGGCGTACCCAAGGCGATAATTTCGCCGCCGCGATCGCCGCCTTCTGGTCCGAGGTCAATTACCCAATCGGAGCAGCGAATCACATCTAAATTATGTTCAATGACGAGAATGGAATTGCCTTTATCAACTAATCTTTGCAAAACATCTAAAAGTTTGTGAACGTCGAAGAAAGATAAACCTGTTGTTGGTTCATCAATTAAATACAAAGTTTTCCCGGTGGCGCGACGGGAAAGTTCCGTAGCTAACTTGACTCGTTGAGCTTCTCCGCCGGATAAAGTCGGGGCAGTTTGGCCTAGACGGACATAACCTAAACCGACATCAACTAAAGTTTGTAATTTCGGAGCCGCACGGGGAATATTTTGGAAAAAGTCCGCCGCTTCCTCCATCGTCATATTCAAGGCATCGGCAATGGATTTGCCTTTATATTTAACTTGGAGAGTTTCGCGATTGTAGCGATCGCCTTTGCAAACCTCGCATTGAACGTAGACATCGGGCAGAAAATTCATTTCAATTACATTTACCCCTTGTCCGCCGCAGGCTTCGCACCGCCCTCCTTTCACATTAAAAGAAAATTGTCCGGGTTTGTAACCCCTAGCTTTAGCTTCAATGGTGGCAGAAAAGACTTCGCGAATGGCATCAAATACCCCCGTATAGGTGGCAGGATTGGAGCGGGGAGTTCTGCCAATGGGAGATTGATCGATGGCGATCGCTTTATCAATGGCTGCCATTCCTTTAATCGCGGCAATTCCACTGGGGAAGGGAGCTTTTTTAAATAGATGGTGCTGCAAAGCAGGGTAAAGCAACTCGTTGATTAAAGTTGATTTGCCGGAACCAGAAACTCCAGTCACACAAACCAGTTTGCCGAGAGGAATTTCCAAACTGATATTTTTCAAGTTGTTGTGAGTGGCATTTCTGAGTAAGAGCGATCGCCCGTTACCTTCTCTTCTTTTCGCTGGGGTAGCAATGGACTTTTTGCCCGATAAATAGGCTCCAGTTAAAGAGTCTTCAGCGGCAAGGATCTTTTCTAAACTGCCTTGGGCAACAATTTTTCCGCCGTGAATTCCTGCTCCTGGCCCAATATCCACTAAATGATCGGCGGCACGAATGGTTTCTTCGTCGTGTTCCACCACAATTAAGGTGTTGCCCAAGTCCCGCAATTTAATTAAAGTCTGCAACAAGCGATGATTGTCTCGTTGGTGCAAACCGATACTTGGTTCATCTAAAACGTAGAGAACTCCAGTTAATCCTGCCCCAATTTGGGTAGCTAACCGAATTCGTTGGGCTTCTCCCCCGGAAAGAGTCATGGCAGGACGGTCGAGGGTAAGGTAATCTAAACCCACATCTAACAGAAATTGCAAGCGAGCGCGGATCTCTTTCAATACCAAGTCGCCAATTTGGGCTTGGCGATCGCTTAATTTTAAGCGATGAATCCGTTCTTGGCATTCCCGAATGGAAACGCTGACTAAATCTAAAATTTGGTATTGTCCTAACCGCACGGCTAAAGCTTCTGGTTTCAATCTTTTGCCGTGACAGACTTCGCAGGGTTGGTCAATGATGTATTGTTCCAACTTTTGCTTTTGCATTTCCGAGGAACTTTCATCATACTGCCGTTGCAGAATTGGAATTACTCCCCCAAACCGCCGATAATCGTTGCGTTCTTCCATCCAAATTGGTTCGGGAGAACCGTAGAGAATTACCTGTTGTTGTTCTGGGGTTAGTTTGTGCCAAAGAGTATGAATTTTAAAGCCAAAAGCTTGTCCAATACTATCTAAAAGAGAAATATAGTAGGAATTATCTTTATCTGACCAAGGTGCGATCGCTGCATAAACTGCCAAGTCGGGATTAGGCACAACTAAATCCGGGGAAAATCTTCGCAAACTACCTAAACCATGACAACTAGGACAAGCGCCATAGGGAGAATTAAAGGAAAACAATCGCGGTGAAAGTTCTTCCATTACTGCCCCATGCTCCGGACAAGCAAAATTTTCCGAAAAGACAATTTCCCGCTCTACTGGCAAGCCAAATTGATCGCGATCTTTCTGGGTTAACAAATTAGATGTAACATCAATCTTTTCGGTCAATTCTTGATAGTTTAGAGAAATGTCCTTTTTTTTGCTAAAATGATCTTTAGACTGGGCTAACTCTGTGCCTAAAGCGGGATCTGGCAGAATGTCAATGACGGCAATTCCCCCAGAATGGCGCAAACAGGTAGTTAGAGAGTCAGTTAACCGCTCCTGAATATCCGGCTTGACGATCAATCTGTCCACCACAATTTCGATCCTGTGAACATGATTTTTGTCCAATTCGATATTCTCATCCAGTTGCCGCACCTCCCCATCCACCCGCACGCGGACAAATCCTTCCGCCGCCAGACTGGAAAGTAACTTGCGGTGCGTCCCCTTTTTGCCCCGGACTACCGGAGCCAAAACTTGAAAGCGCGTGCCTGCCGCCAAAGCCATAACGCGATCGCACATTTGATCGATAGTTTGGGGAGCAATACAGCGATCGCATTGGGGACAATGGGGTTCTCCTGCCCGACCAAACAGCAATCGCAAATAGTCATAAATTTCCGTCACCGTTCCCACCGTTGAACGGGGATTATGGGAAGTTGATTTTTGATCAATAGAAATTGCTGGACTCAACCCCTCAATGGCATCCACATCCGGTTTATCCAACTGTCCCAAAAATTGTCGCGCATAGGCGCTGAGGGATTCCACATAGCGGCGCTGTCCTTCCGCGAAGATGGTATCGAAGGCCAAGGAAGATTTGCCCGAACCAGAAACCCCCGTAAACACAATCAGGCGATCGCGGGGCAATTCCAAATCGACATTTTTGAGGTTGTGCTGTCTAGCACCGCGAATGCGAATAGTATTGGGGCTATGTTCGCCACCAGAAGCTTTAGCGCTGCGAGACATGGAGATCAAACTTAATCAGTGCTTAACAATTTTAACGCTGTTGTGGGAAAATATTGTGACACCACCAAGGCGCAAAGTAGGGAATGGCATTTGCCCTGATTAAATCTAGAATTTTTGGGTAAGTCCTGCAAGTTGCAAAATCTAGCTTTCCAGCAACGCTTGCAAAGCCACTTTCATTTCCGCCGCCGTAGTAGTTGCCGTCCCAAATTGGCGGACAACAATACTAGCCGCCAAATTTCCCAATACCGCTGCTTCCCAAAAACTTGCCCCAGCTACCAATCCTAACGTTAATGCTGCCACTACCGTATCTCCTGCGCCAGTGACATCAAAAACATCTGTCCGATTGAAAGCCGGAATTGACCAAGATTGAAATTTTTCCCCAGTGCCTTCAAATAAACTCATTCCCTCATCGCCGCAAGTAATCAAGATTTTTTCAGCTTGGGTTAGATTTAGTAAATCTTTTCCCGCTTGCACTAAAGCTTGGGGAGTAGCAATATCATATCCCACTGCTTTCTCGGCCTCTGGTAAATTAGGAGTAAATAGCATCGCCCCAGCATAACGTTGAAGTTCGGACTGGGTATCGACAATTGAGCCAGGATGAGAAAGTGCTGCTGCAATTACTGGTGGAGTAAACACCCCATCGCCATAGTCAGAACAAACAACTGCATCTACCGTTGCCAGTTGAGAAAGCATATATTCAGCCAGTTGTAGTTGTAATTCTATCTTGGGTAATTTATCTGATTTTCGGTCTATACGGACAATTTGCTGAGTTACTGATTGACGAGCATGACCAGAAATTCTAGTTTTAGTGACCGTGGGACGATCGGGATCGATAATTATTCCAGTAGTATCAATCCCAGATTCCTCAAATAACCGCCGTAATACTTGTCCTTGTTCATCCTGACCAATCAATCCTACTACCTTCACCTGCGCGCCTAATTTTGCCAGATTATAAACCGCATTTGCCCCACTTCCTGGCAATTGCTGAGTAGTTTCATGGCGCAAAATCATTACAGGGGCTTCCCGCGAGATTCTTTCCACTTGACCAGTCAGAAATTCATCTAGAGTCAAGTCACCAACTACTAATACCTTAGCTTGAGCAAAACCGTTGATGATTTGAGTTAATCTTTCCGCAGAGGCACGCAGTTGAGCGGTAAACAAAGTATTGAACATCACATAATTGAAACTAGAAGAAAGTTCGTAGTTGGGCTTTAGCCCTAATCCGGGTGGCTCAAGCCCAACTACAAACTTTTACTTTAAATTAATTTGCTGCATCAACTTAATGTTAAAGTACCGGGCATCAGTTAAAGAATTGGGCAACTTACCCGCAGCAAAGGCTTGGCATAACTCCCGAACGGCATCTGCGATCGCATACTTCGGCATAAACCCTAATTGATGACGGATTTTATCAGATGTCAGCCGATAGGAGCGAATATCATCAGAAGGAGTAGTGACAATTTCTAGGGTTGGCCTTTCTGGAAACTCTTGCTGCACAACTTTGCGAACAATTTCAGCAATGTCTCGCACAGAGTAATTTTGATTGCCCGCATTAAATACTTCCCCGGCAATTCGTTCCTTTGGTTCCTCTAGTAATTGTAAATACAAGTCTGTTATATTTGTTGTAGTCTGTGAGGGGGACAAGGGGATGTTCTTCAGTAACTTCTGGTGCATCGCTGATACCGTAGACGCTGGCACTGGAGGCAAAAATAAATCTTTGCACGCCACTGCTTTGACTAATTTCTACTAAAGGGGTAAAAGCATCATAGTTGATAGCACGACTTAAAGCTGGGTTGAGATCGAAACTGGGGTCATTGGAAATGGCAGCCAGATGAATTACGGCATCGCATCCTGGTAAAATTTGAGTTAGTAGGGCGCGATCGCGAATATCTCCCCAAATCTCTTCTAATTGAGGATGGGGCGCTAAGACATCACGACCATAAATATATAGATCTAAAACCTTAACGCGATAGCCTCTTGCCAGCAGTTTAGGCACAAGGATGCTGCCAACGTAACCCGCACCACCTGTAACTAAAATTGTCGTTAATTGAGAATTCAAAATTGTTTATTAGTAGGAGAAATCAAGAACATTGTCACCAAACCAAGATCCTCAATTGCGGTTAGAACAAGTAAATTTGTTAGCCCCATTAGCTGCTAATTACTTGCTCAGAGATATTTCTATGGAGATTTTTGCAGGCGATCGCGCTGTGATTATCGGTCCTTCTGGGGCGGGGAAAACCTCCCTACTACGGTTGCTTAATCGTCTCAGCGAACCTTCATCAGGAAACATTTATCTAGAAAAACTTCGCTATCAACAAATTCCTGTCCGCCAATTGCGCCAACGGGTAATGTTAGTTCCCCAAGAACCGAAATTATTAGGCATGAAAGTTTGGGAGGCAATGGCCTATCCGTTAGTTTTGCGAGGAGAGGACAAAAAAGTAATTCAGCAAAAGTTAGTCCAGTGGAGCGAAGAATTAAACATTCCCGAAGAATGGCGGGAAAGGACAGAATTACAACTTTCCCTAGGACAGCGACAATTAGTCGCGATCGCCAGAGCCTTAGTTGCCCAACCCCAAATCCTGTTATTAGATGAACCCACCTCCGCTTTAGATGCTGGACGAGCCGAACGAGTTTTAAGTGCGATCGCCAATTTAACCAATCGAGGAGCGATCGCCGTTTTGATGGTAACTCATCAATTGGATCTTGCCCAGAAATTCTGTCAGCGAGTTTTATACTTACAGGATGGACAGTTAATGGAGGATCTCAGCGCCGAAAAAGTTGATTGGCAACAATGGCGCGATCGCCTTGTCCAAGCCGAAGCCCAAACCGCTCAAGAGTGGAATTGAAATCTACCCCTTTTATGAAAATCTTCTCCATGCTGAAACTAGCCAAATCACCATTAACGATCGTCTTCCTATCATGCCTGATTGCCATTCCTTTGTGGCTCACCAATATTTCTCCCGCCGCTGCCCAAATCTCATCCGATAAAATCATGGCTTCCTTACTATCTTTCCCTGGCAACCGTCCGCAAAACTTAGGCGTGACAGACAATAAATTAGTTCCATGTCCTCAGAGTCCTAATTGCGTTTCTAGCCAAAGTACCGACAGCGAACATCAAATTGCCCCTCTCAGCTATAATTCTCCGCCAGAGGAAGCCATAGCTAAACTGCAAGGCATTATCCAAAATTTAGAGCGTACCAAAATCATTACTGTCACAACCAATTATCTGTATGCCGAATTTACTAGCGCTCTGATGGGGTTTGTGGATGACGTAGAATTTTATCTTGATGAAACTTCCCAAGTAATCCACGTCCGTTCTGCATCCCGTTTAGGCCAATCGGATCTTGGGGTGAACCGCCAGCGGATTGAAGCGATCAGAAATAAGTTTAATTAAAAGGGAATAGGGAACAGGGAATAGGAATAGGGAACAGGGAACAGGGAATAGGAATAGGGAACAGGGAACAGGGAATAGGGAACAGGGAATAGGAATAGGGAACAGGGAAGAGGGAACAGGGAACAGGGAAGAGTGGGAAGAC
>CAKZHE010000040.1 GCA_936920195.1 uncultured cyanobacterium
CCCGTGGCTACTTCCCACACCTACAGGCCCTTATCCGATGAACCAGAACTAGCTACTTTCCCCTCTTCGGCGTTATCCACTGCATATACCGAGCCACTATGTCCAGAGAGAGTGCGAATTTCCCTGCCTGTGGATACCTCCCACACTTTCAGGGTGCGATCATTTGAACCAGAAATCGCTACTTTCCCATCTGGGGCGATCGCCACTGCTGTTACCGAGCGACTATGCCCAGAGAGAGTGCAAATTTCCCTTCCTGTGGCTACCTCCCACACCTTCAGAGTGTTATCGTCTGAACCAGAGATCGCTAGTTTGCCGTCTGGGGCGATGGCGACTGCTCTTACCGAGTTACTATGCCCAGAGAGGGTGCGAATTTCCCGGCCTGCGGCTACTTCCCACACCTTCAGGGTGTTGTCCCATGAACCAGAGATCGCTAGTTTGCCGTCTGGGGCGATCGCGACTGCATTTACCGAGCGACTATGCCCAGAGAGAGTGCGAATCAGCGCTCCATCTGGGGAGTCTAGGCAGGGAGTTAAGGGGCGCAGCCACAGCTTACTCTGCCATTGTTGTGCCTGTTGCAATAGGGCTTGAATTTCCGGCTCAGGAAAAGACAACAGCCGCCCCCACAACTGCCCTGCCAACTGACTATTATCCTCAGCCAGAACATGAGCCGAGAGGCGCAACGCCCCTTGAATGAGTTGCAATATTCGCTGTTCAGCCGCCGATACCAAAGGCAGAGCTAAATCGTAGTCATCCACCAGCGCCGTCACTCCCAACGCCGCTAACTTCTCTGCCAAAAAGCCAAAATCAGTCAACCAAGCCACCAACCGCTGTACTTCCCCACCCTTGGCAAAATAACTGGGTTGATGTCGGAGCAAGTGCAGGCGGTTTTCCGGTAACTGTTGCGCTAGCCAATGTCCCAAATCTGTACTCACAGGGGCGCTCCTTTGGCTAAGTTTTCTGCCATGCGGCGGTTGATGTCTTCCAAATTCACTCCAGACTCTTTAGCTTGCTCCTTCAGAAAGTCGCTAAAGGAAGCATGATAAACTGTGTAGCGCGTTTCTCCCTCCACTTTCTGCAACCGCAAAAACTGTTGCCATTTTTTCAACACTGGGGGCAGGGTATATTCTTCCACAGCCATTAACTGCGCCAGCAAGCGACGGGAAACGGGTTCTCGCGCTTCCGATAGGACATAAATTGTGCGGATTTTGTCGATGGGCAATGGCTCCGCATTCATGCCCATAATTTGCCAGTGTTTCTGATAGTATTTCCTCAAACCTGTGGGCAAACTGTCTAGAGTTTCTTTCTGATAAAGTCCATTGTTGATGTCATTCAAGACATAGCGCAAATACATGAAATTATTTTCACTTTTTGCCACCAACTCAGTTAGAAACGTTTCTGGGGTAGAGTTTCGCCCTGTCACCCATTGCTGAATTTGCGGACTTTGCTGTAACCTTTTCTCTGCATAGTAACGAGCATCAATGGCACTTTCAGCCGTATAGTGCATTAAATCCAACGTGCGTTGATTGTCACTCAGGGGTAAAAGCAGTTCTTGGGGACGTTTGGAAAGAATAAAATAAACGTTGTCCGGCAGGGCATTGGGTAAATACAGCACATTGCTGCCTGTACTTTGCTTGGATGAATCCACTTCATCCAAAGCATCCACTACTACTACTAACTTTTTCCCCGGCAGTAGCTTTTTGCTCGCTTCCCCCAGCAGCCTTAACAAAAAATTCCCATCTGCCGTTGTATTCTCTGGCACAGTGGGATAATTTAGTCCATAGCCTGCAATTAGTTGGGTGCAGATATTTTCGAGAAATTGTTTAGGGTGAATAATCCCTGAAGATTGGCTATTAAAATGGGTAAGACAGTGTTTCTGGAGTAGCTGCACGCAGCGAGCCATAATTGCACTTTTCCCCACGCCGGGATCGGCTTCGAGGATAAAATAGCCCTTGGGCTGTTGGTGTAAAAATTCTGCGATCGCATCAAAAACATATACCCGTCCGACAAAATCCTGAGTTTTCTCGGCAATGATAGTTTCGCATTCTTGGGGAATCGGCAAACTCGGTTTCGTCAGATCGAAATACTGCTGTAATGTCTCCCGAATTTGCGCCAATTCATCGCGGACACCTGTATTTAGTTCTTTCAAAATATTGATAATATCTTCCTGTCTAATCTCGATTTGATGGCTCGCCGCCAGATTATCCCGCAGTAAATCTAATACCATGCCACTAAAGGCTAGTCCCCCGCCAGCGGCATCCTGTTTCAACACTTCTCGCAAATTATGGGGAAACTTTTCCCAGAGATGATGACTAATTGCGTCGATGGCATCTTGATATTCGCTAATGTCGGCGTGTAAACGCCGTTGATGTTGCGACATCAGCCACCGCACCAGTTGTTGCCAAGTCGCTAAATCCAAAGTCAACAAGCGATCGCCTGCCCCTGTATTCGCCTCAAACGCATACCGCAACTGGTTTTCAGCAATAGCAGCATATTCCCCCGGACTATCGCCGCTGCGTTCAATTTGCAACCAATAACCCTCGGTGGAATTGGCTAAATCCTTTAAAATTGGGGCAATATCTTGATAGGATGGTTCTTGGGCAATGTTGAGAATTCCTAGGGCGATCGCTTTTCCTGCCGCTTTAGTTAAATCCTCATTTGTCAGTACCTTAGAACTATCTCGCAGTTTCTTCGCCAAATCGTGCAAATTCGCCGCCGCCATGTTGCCGCATAGGGAGTTTAAAAACTGCGCTAATAAAGGATTGAGAGCGATCGCGCTTGCCCCGGCTGCGATCGCCGCCAAACCCCCTGCCGCCACCGAACCCACCGACAGCAGCGCCGTTGCACCCAACAGTAACTTGTGTTCTCTAACAATATTGAATATTGACATAAATTAAGAAAAAGATTCAATTGCAATCTTTGGTTCCTTAGAGAATGATACCAATTTCATAAACTACTGCTACACATAGACAATCCTTGTTCGTAGAGACGTTCCGGTGGAACCTCTCCGGTGGAACGTCTCCGGTGGAACGTCTCCGGTGGAACGTCTCCGGTGCAACCTAGGCTGTTGACTTTACGAGTTTTTGAGCGGTTTTATTCATACAATAACTATGTCATTATACTGGGTCTAAATCATTAATCCAAGTCTGTAGTTTGTAGGGGCGGGTAACGCCAAGGGCTTCGCTTCGCTAAAACTCAGATCTTTGATACCCACCAACAAATGATCTAAACCCGCCCCATACACCCTCAAATTTACCATTAATTGACTTCATCGATGCCGTCGGGGGCGGGTTTATTCAGGTTATTGGTGAATATTAAAATTCATCCCCAAACCCGCCCCTACATAAATCATGGTCAATCAAAAGGACTTGGTATTGGTTGAAAATCCCGCAACTGACTACCTAAAAACTGCATGAATAAAAAACCATAAAAACGCACAAAGTCAACAGCCTAGGTGCAACCTCTCCGGTAGATCTTCCAACCCAGCAAAACCCAACAAACCACCCAGGACTTACGCAGTTGCTCCGCATATAGCGTTGATGGTGCGTTACGCTGCGCTAACACACCCTACTGATAGAGGTATTGCGTAAGTCCTGCCACCGATAAATGTTGGGTTTTCACTATCGTTTCAACCCAACCTACGGGTATTACCAGTCTGGTATTAGCCTATTGGTATTTTGAAAGGGCGAATTTGCCAATGAAGTATAATCGTATTACAACTCATTGCCTAGGAATCCTCTGTTTTGAAAGTCCTTTCCACCCTTGAACCGCTACAGCGCCGGAATTTACTGGTTTTATTTGCCACTGGCTTGCTGTTTTGGTCTAGTTTGGGGTCTTTACTCCCGACTATTCCCACTTATATCAAAGATATTGGGGGCAGCGATCGCGAACTAGGAATTGTGATTGGAGCCTTTGCCGTTGGACTATTGATGTCGCGGCGCTGGGTGGGCAATCTGACCGATCGACGCGGACGCAAGTTAGTCTTAATATTAGGCGCATTAGTGGCAGCGATCGCCCCAATTGGGTTTATATTTGTCAAATCGATTCCGCTACTGGTTATTTTAAGAGCCTTTCACGGGATTAGTATTGCGGCTTTTACCACTGGTTACAGCGCCTTGGTAGTTGATTTATCTCCACCGCATCAGCAGGGGGAGATTATTGGCTATATGAGTTTGGTAACTCCAGTTGGCATTGCTATTGGTCCGGCAATTGGGGGGTTATTGCAAGCTAGTTTTGGTTATACCCCGTTATTTCTGTTCTCCGCCGCCATTGCCATTGTCAGTTTACTGGGATGTCGGCAAATTCAAGAACCGTCTCTCCCAGAAAATCTGTCAACTGCCCCAACCGATGCCAATAGCGAAAAATTTTGGTTGTTATTGCTCAGTCCCCGCTTATATGTGCCAACCATTGTGCTACTACTGATTGGAGTATCCTTTGGGGGGTTACACGCCTTTGTGCCGTTGTTGCTCAGGGAAGCACAAGTGGCATTGAATGCCGGATGGTTTTATGCTGTAGGAGCGATCGCGAGTTTTAGTTTTCGGATCTTCATTGGTCGAGCCTCAGATGTTCATGGTCGGGGCATATTTATCACTTTAAGCTTGATTGGTTATGCGATCGCCATGTTAATGATTGCCCTGGCGACAACTTCCACAACTTTTATTCTGGGAGCTTTTCTGGAAGGAGCCGCTTCTGGTACTCTGATGCCGATCATTATCGCCCTAATTTCCGATCGTTCTTCCGCCGAAGAAAGAGGCAGAGTATTTTCCCTTGGTGTCAGCGGTTTAGATGTCGGAATCGCCATCGGTGGGGGAATTTTTGGCTTTGTGGCAGAAAGTATGGGGTATCAAGGCATCTTTCTAATTTGCACTGCCTTGTCAATTGTGGCACTGATCTTTTTTGCCACTCTTTCTAGTAAAGACTTGAGCCATTCCCTCAGATTTGCCCTTGGTAAGGAACAAGATATCTATGCCTTGAAATCAAAGAGTTGAAACCATGATTGCCATTCCAGATCGTTTATATATGACTCCCCATCAATATTTAGATTGGGAGGAACAGCAAGAATTAAAGTATGAATATATTGCTGGTGAAGTTATTGCCATGACTGGGGGAACCATTCCCCATAATGATGCTGCCTTCAATTTGGCAGCGGCATTAAAAAACCACCTGCGAGGCAAAGGTTGCAAGGTTCAGATTGCGGATGGTAAAGTGGGAATTTCTGAACAAGGATCTTTCCACTATCCTGATGTGATGGTAAGTTGCGATCAACGGGATAGAAAAGCCAAAAAAGCGATTTATTATCCTTGTTTAATTGTGGAGGTACTTTCCCCCGGCACAGAAAGATTTGATCGCGGCAGAAAATTTCAGAACTATCGGCAAATTGCGACACTGCAAGAATATGTTTTAATCAGTCTTGAACAAAAAATCATTGAGTGCTTTCGGCTGAATGAGCGGGGGGTTTGGGAACTCCATACTTATACAGACGAACTGGAATTAACCAGTGTTAATTTCCGTTGTGCGGTGGATGCAGTCTATGAAGATGTACTTTTGGGAGAAGAGGAATAAAAAAGAGAACCATTGCCGGAAACGGTTCTCTTTTTGCTTATCAAGGACGGGCTAGGAGGGATTCGAACCCCCGACACCGTGGTCCGTAGCCACGTGCTCTAGTCCACTGAGCTACAAGCCCTTGGCAGAAATTTATCATAACACAGCTATTTCCAAAAATGCAACCATCTTCTGAAAATCAATCTTTAACCCATCTGAATGAGCGGGGAGAAGCCCGGATGGTGGACGTTTCGGGCAAACAGGCTAGTTATAGGGAAGCGATCGCCCTGGCTCAAGTGCGGATGCTGCCAGCCACCTTTGCCGCCATCCAAGCCGGAAATGCTCCCAAGGGCGACGTATTGGGAACTGCCAGAATCGCCGGGATTATGGCAGCCAAGCAAACTTCCCAGTTAATTCCCCTTTGCCATCCTTTACCCATCAGCAAAGTTGAAGTGCTGTTAACTCCCGATTCCCAGTTACCGGGCTATCAAATTCGGGCAGAAGTCACCACGAAAGCAGAAACAGGGGTAGAAATGGAAGCATTGACAGCGGCATCGGTGGCAGCGCTTACCCTGTATGACATGGCAAAAGGATTGGAAAAGTCAATTCAAATTGAATCAATTCGGCTTTTAAGTAAAACTGGCGGCAAATCCGGCGATTATCTACTTCAAGAATAGGTGACTGTTTCAGCTAAAATGGTGCATTAAGAAAATCCCCACAAGCTCTGATTATCTGACTTGCTGCGGTTTTCTATTGCATCAAATTAGCTGAGACAGTCCACTAGGCTCTGCCTCGGATGATGACCAAGCGAGGCAGAGCCTGAGAACAAGTAAGTTTTGGCTGATTAAAGAGTCAAAGACTGAACATTCGTCTCAATCAACTTGGCTAAATCCTGCAAAAATGCCGCCGCATGAGCGCCGTAGATAATTCGATGATCGCAAGTAATATTTACTTGCATTTGTCGCCGCACTCCCAACAATCCATCGTCTGTTGCCACCACTTGAGGACGGGATGCGCCTACTGCCAGAATGGAACCCTGCCCAGGAGGTAAAATGGCATCAAAGCGATCAACTCCAAACATCCCCAAATTAGAGACAGTAAATGTTCCCGAACTGTATTCTACAGGCTGCAACTGCTTGAGTCTTGCCCGTTCAACCAAATCTTTCCAAGTCCGCGACAAGCTATAAATATCAGCTTGGTCAGCATTTTGCAACACAGGCGTAATTAATCCGCCATCGTCCATTGCCACTGCCACGGCAATATTAATCCCACCTTTGTACTGCACCCCTTGTTCGGAATAGCTCGCATTGACCAAAGGATGTTTTTGCAACGTGACGGCGACAGCTTTGGCGAGCAGGGCGGTCATGGTTACGCCCTTAGATTTAATTTGTTTGTAGAGTTGGTCTAGTTTGTCTGTGGTAATGGTGTAACCAACATGGAAAATAGGTACTTGCAGACTAGACACCATATTCCGCACCACGGCATTTTGCAACGTGGTTAGGGGAACAGTCTGCCCCGGCACAACGGCAACTGGGGCGGGAGCCGGAGCCAACTTAGCGGCAGGTGCAGGTGTCGCGACTACCACCGCTACTGGTGCTGGTGGCTTACCAGAAGCGGATTCTACATCTTCTGCTACGATTCTGCCGTGGGGTCCGCTACCTTGCAAAGCAGTTAATTCAACACCGAGTTCTTTGGCTAATTTGCGAGCGCGGGGGGAGACAATTACCCTACCATTAGAGCGGCTTTGGGCAACCGGGGCGGCTACCGATGGGGCAGGAGTGGCGGCGGGAGTAGTAACAGTTGTGACTGATGGCGCGGGAGCGCTAGCTGCGGTTGCCTGTTGTTTGGCAACGGCGATTTCTGCTTCCGTTTCGGCAACTAAGGCGATCGCCGAACCCACTGGAGCATTGCCCCCTGCCGGAACTATAATCGTGGCTAGGTAGCCCTCGTAAAAGGACTCCACATCCATATCCGCCTTATCGGACTCAACCACCACCACCGTTTCACCTTTTTCCACTTTGTCGCCGGGAGACTTCGCCCAAGAGACAATTTTGCCTTCGGTCATGGTAGAGCTAAGAGCGGGCATGAAAACTTCGTGGATCATGGGGGTGGTCTTCCGAATCAAACGTCTAGGACAAGATTAAAGCCAGATTGTTATTCTATCTTGTGGCATGACACTCAAGAGCATCTGCTACTCCTGAACTTTTTGTCCCCATCTGGCGAGGGGCAGAAATTCTCACACCACACCTTTATCAGTAGTAGCGCGTCTAGTTCAATTTGCTTTGTTTGGGAGATCTACCGGAGACGTTCCACTGGAGACATTCCACTGGAGACATTCCACTGGAGACGTTCCACTGGAGACGTTCCACCGGAGACGTTCCACCGGAGACGTTCCACCGGAACGTCTCTACGAATTGGGATCGCCCAAATATTGGGCAAGTCTGGAAGCGATCATTAAATATCGCCGCGAATTTCTTCTACGATCCCATCTCGCAGCAGAATTTCCACTTGCAATTTTTGCACAAGGTTGTCCCCCTTGGCGATCTTAAAGAAGCCTTCTAGTTGACCTTGATTGACTTCCTGATCCAATTCAATTGTCTGTACTTGCTGTAATTGTTGCAGTTGCTGGTTTTTTTGCTCTAGCAGTTCGCTTTTCTTTTGATTGACCTGGATTTGCACATTGTCAATCTGCTGCATCACCTGGGGACTGGGGGGTTGCAGATTTTGTTTTTGGATTTCGGCGATCGCGCGGGAACCTTGAATTTCCAACTGTTGTAACTGAGAATCAATTTGATTGATTCCTAGCTGTAGCTGCTGTTGGGCTTCCTCTTTCCAACGAGGAGTGACGATCGCTTTGATATTAACTGGTCTTTTGAGCAGTAATTGGGCTTGGGATACTTCCATAAACAATTTGGTTGGGGAAACTTAAGGAACAGGGAACAGGGAACAGGGAATAGGGAACAGGGAATAGGGAAGGGGGAATGGGTGTGAGGTAGGGGGGTAGGGGGATAGGGGACAGGGTGAAGGGTAAGGACTATGTTGAAAAGTG
>CAKZHE010000041.1 GCA_936920195.1 uncultured cyanobacterium
AGAGAGGGAAGAGAGGGAAGAGAGGGAAGAGAGGGAAGAGAGGGAAGAGAGGGAAGAGAGGGAAGAGAGGGAAGAGAAGGAAAAGAGGGAAGAGAGGGAAGAGAGGGAAGAGAGGGAAGAGAAGGAAAAGAGGGAATGGGGAATGGGGAGTTGGGGAGGTGGAAATTAGGGATTTTCTGGGGGATTGAGAGTTCGGACATAGCGCTCAAACCAAATGCCAGCGGCGATGATTCCAGCACCACAAAGGAATAACATTAAAGCTTTGAAAATCAAATCGGTGTTGTACTCAAACATTCGGCTAAAAATTTGCAAACTGAGTAATACCATCCCGCACCAAAATAGACGGCGATCGCCCGATCCTAATCCTTCTCGCAAACAACCAGCAGCTAACAGAAATAGCACCACATTAAAAATTAATGGGGCAAAAATACCAATGGGACTAATATTAATATGCCAAATGGGGGTGATAGTAGCGATCGCAATTAATCCCCCCACGGCTCCGGTAGTTAAATCCCAACGGCGAGCTAATTGCAACCATTGCCAAATTGCCAAGATGCTGAGAGCCAAAGCATCAATCAGTCGCCATCCCCCAAATACTTCTAAATCTTCGCCAGGTGCTTTCCAAGAATCTAACCAAATCCAATGGAATGAAAACCAATAACAGACTATACCTAAAAATAGGATTGCCAAACTGCGAGTAATGAATTGAAAAGATTGGGGAGAAGGTTCTTCTTCAGGAGAAAAGCGCGATTGCCAACGATCTTTATATGCCCATAATAAGGCTGGTGGTAAAGCTAAAAATAATGTTATCCATAAAGAGTTTCCCGAACCGCCATCCAAGTGGACTCGCAATAGATTAGATTGGAGAGAAGAGATAATGGCGATCGCACCCAAGCCAAATATCCATCGAGAACGACACCAATAAGCTAAGGGAATAAACATCGCTGCTGATAACAAAGGCATATGTTGGAGCATCAACTGTAGCCACCAAGCACCCCTTTCATCGGCAGAATCTAACATTCCCCACCAATAGCCAATACCTAACAGCCACACTGCCAATAGTCCTAACATAGTTTGTCGCAAACTGTAGGACATGGCTAACACTCCCACTCCCCAAAGTAAATATAATGGAGCCGGGGAACCGCTTTGATGGAACATTTGCCCCATCAAACCCATATTTGCCCCTAAAATTAGCGCTCCCAGGAGGAGTAAACCTTGTCCGAAACGATGCTGCCAAACTTGAATGGGATAGCGCCATAGATAAAAACCTATGGCATTTACTCCCACAAATACAGTTAATAATAATAGCGATCGCCATTCCCGTGACCAAACTTGCCAATTTGCCGCGACGAAAGTAATCGCCGCTAAACCTAGTAGCACGCAACCCAACCCAATCACAATTACCACAAAGCGGTTGCGAGCCGAAGTTTCTAGGGCATTAAACTGATATCGTGCGGATAATTGCTCGTATTGTTCGGGATAAATTAATCCCTCCCTGTGCCACTGTTGCACCTCTTGGCGCAGTTGGCGGCGAAATTTATCGGAAACCATAACATTTTTACCTCTGCGTCACCCGTTAGGTTATTGTTAATTTTATGCTGGGGTTGGCGATCGCGCTCCATTTTTAGCCAATTTATGAATTGAACTACTTTTTAAAAACTGCCTCCACAGATAGATACAGCCTAAAAATCAGCCTTTCAGCCCTACATAGCTAAAGTTGGCGATCGCTAGATGTGTGACAGTTGCCAAATTGGTATTTTTCCTGGCATTCATGGAAGTCTCAATCAGGATATAGCGCGTCTGAATCATTTATGTAAATCTGTAGGGGTAGCGCCCCCGTGCCTACCCCTACACATCGGGGCAACCACGGGGGGATTGCCCCTACGGAATTGCACAACTCATTGAGACGCGCTATATACTGTATTGCCTTTCTTTTTGCAGTGGATTGGAGTATAATCATATTTCTTATTCTAAAGCTGGGGAAACAATCAACTTTTATAGATCTTGGACAGGACTTACGTAGCTCCTCTATATATAGCGTTTTGTAGGGGCAATCCCCCCGTGGTTGCCCCTATTGCTAGAATAATTGCGTAAGTGCTGTGGGATTTTAAATATCGGAGAATCCGATGACCATAGTTACTCTAGAATTACCTGAAGAAATCTTCTCAGCCCGTCGCCTTCCTCCGGTTGAATTCGTGCAGGATATGCGTCAAGTTGCTGCCATCTATTGGTATCAAAAAGCATTAATCTCCCAAGAAAAAGCGGCTCAAATTGCTGGATTAAACCGCCGAGACTTCTTGGAAATACTTGCCCGCGAACAAGTCGATGTTTTTGGAGTTGATTTTGACGATCTTCAGAGGGAATTGGAACGTGATTGAAATTCCAGCTATCAATACATCCCCACTGATTTTTTTAACTAAAGGCGGCTTTTTAGGGTTGTTAAATCCAGGAAGGAAACCACATTCGCCATTGATAGGCGGCTGGAGAAAGTGGCAAGCCCAAATAAATTGGCATCCAAAAACCAAAAGCTAACAAAATCAACCCAATTGTTGCCCAACCTAGATCGCGAAATTCCTTTTTTTCGTGCTGCAACCAACGATCGACAATCCAAGCCAATGCTAAACTAGAAAAAACTGAAGCCCCCATATAATGATATAAAAATACACAGCGCGTCACCCTTGCCCAAGGCAGTAAATTAGCCGCATAATTTGCCACTAAATACAAAGCAATCCAAGTAGAAGGCATCAAGGCGCTTTTAGCATAGGGATGATTAATATTTAACAACCGCTGAATCGCCACAACTAACACCAACAAAATCGCCGCTGTTGATAGCCACCAAAGAATCGGATTGCCCATGGCATGAACATCATAGATTAAGGGAGTATTTCCCACCTGAGCCGGAATATCAGAGACAACTTTTTTAACCTCCGCAGTATTGTGATAAAAATAAGCTAATGGGCGAATCATCAAAGGCCAAGTGTACCAATTAGCGCAATAGGGATGGATTTCTGGTCCATTACCTACCCCTTGATGATAAACCAAAATCTCTTTCTGCATTTGGAAGAAATTGGGCGAGGGATTGAGAATGAGGTGAGGAATCCAAGAAACGCTGTAAACCAAAATGGGGATAATTCCCAAATTGAAAATTATGTGCAGTATATTGAATTGAGTGAAATTAGCCAGAGGCGTTTCTGCCAGCGGCTCCAAATTAGCTGATTCTCGATTTTTAGATCTCCAGCGAATTATCCAAGCCCCAATCCACAGCAAATAAATACCCAATAAAAACCACAACCCATTCCATTTAATTGCTGCCGATGCTCCAAACCAAACTCCCCCAAAAGCGAGCCAAAACCAGCGCCGCCGATCTGGTTTTCTGAGGGCAATCAGAACGCACAATTGTCCCAGCAACCCAAATAATACTAAGTAGATGTTATTCAAGGCATAGCGAGATTCGACTAAAAATAAACCATCTGCCGCCGCAAACAAGGCTGCAATTAAGGCATAGCTGCGTTTAGGATGGAGTTGATAGGCAACTGCACCCACAACCAGGGGAATGAAAGAGCCAGTAAAAGCGTTAAACCAACGATAACTAAAGGTGGAAATTTCCGATCCGGTTAAATTATTGGTAATATCTTTGCCAAAGGGTAAATATTTTCCAAACCAGATCCCGATGGCAATCAAATATTGACTGAGGGGCGGATGGGCGTTAAAAAAGGGCGTATGAGTGAGATAGTCATTGGCAAATATGGCATAGTAAACTTCATCAAAGACCAAAACATTGAAACGACTCAATCCCCAAAACCGCAATCCCGCTGAAACGATGAAAATGACGAACATCCCCATCCAAAACTGTTTGGCGGCAAGATTTTTGAATACAGACATAACACCACACTTAAGCTAGACAGGAGAGATCATGCAACTGAAGATCGCGAGCCTTAATTTGCGCCATGATAAACCAGATCCGGGAAATAATTCCTGGATAGTGCGACGGCAGGCGGTGGCAGCGTTGGTTTCGGAACACGCGCCTGATATTATGGGGACGCAGGAAGGCAAGCCTAACCAGTTACTAGATTTACATCGCTTGCTACCAGACTACCAAAGTGTCGGACGCGATCGCTCTGGAAATTCCCTCGGAGAGCATTGTGCCATCTTTTACCGCTCTGGGCTGTTGCAGCCGTTAGCTACCGGGGATTTTTGGTTGAGCGATACACCGGAAGTAGTCGGTAGCATTAGTCCTGATTGGGCAAATCGTCACCCTCGCATGGTAACTTGGGTGCAGTTTGCCGTCAAAGGGTGGGCAACCACGATGACGGTATTTAATACCCATTTAGATTATGAGAGTGCTAAAGCGCGAGAATTAGGGGCAAAATTAATTAGCGATCGCTTGAGCAAGTTAAATTTATCCGCTTCATTTTTATTTTTAACTGGCGATTTCAACACTGCTCCCGGCACTCTCCCCAGAGATACTTTAACTGGCAAGTTGTCTAACGGAGTAGAAATGCTAGATGCTTTAGCTGGTTTGGAATTAGCACAGCAAATGAGCTATCACGAATTTTCTGGTCAAGCTTTTGCCCCCGTGGATACAATTTACTATGACAGTCGGGTTCATCTTTGCAATGCCCAAGTAGATCGTCGTCGTTGGGCAGAAATTTTACCCTCCGATCATTTTCCCGTAATTGCCGAATTCACTGCCAAGGAATTGAATTTTAGTACATAAAAGTAGAGACATTTGTTTCGTACATAATCCGGACAATTCTAGGGGAAAATCGTCTGAGTGCGATCGCCATCCTATAGATTAATCTCGTTCCAGCTAGGTTAATCAAAAAATGTTAAGCTATCCTAGAGTTTCATTACTTTCAACCTTCAGCCAAAACACTTGAGTGATTATTCTATGGTAGCTTCTGGAAAACTTCGTCTGCTTGGTTTGAGCGGTTGGCTGCTGTTACCCTTGGTTACTGCCTTGACTGCACCACAACCAGTCCTTGCCCAGCAACAAAAACCAACGCTACCTGCCAACAATCAGCTTGCCCCAACCTCAATAGAACCCGACGAACTCCGTCCCCTCAATCAAGATAGTAGTTTACTCAGCATCGCTGGAGGACAGCGACTGGTAGCCGATGCCAACACTGCCATTACTGCCAGAAATTATGACTTGGCAGTGAAGAAATTACAGGACGCTCGGCAAATTTTCAGCCAACTATCTAATTTTGCCCAGCAACTCTCTACCAGTTTTTCTGGCATTGACAGTCGAGTTGCCGAAGCTAGTCGAACCAAAGCTTTAGAAACCGCTAAAATGCGCGATGATGCCACTTATCAGCTCGCATCAGTTCACAAACTCCAAAATCAATCCTTGCTGTCAATTCCCTTGTTAGTTCAGGTGATTCGCAGTCAAACCCCGAATGGGGAATTGGGCAAAAAATCCTATGACTTGTTGCAACAAGTTGGTTTTGACAAACAGAGTTATCCTAACTTATTAGCAGAAGCTACCAATGCCGTCTCTGCCAATAA
Source organism: uncultured cyanobacterium (assembly GCA_936920195.1). Classification (GTDB taxonomy): domain Bacteria; phylum Cyanobacteriota; class Cyanobacteriia; order Cyanobacteriales; family FACHB-T130; genus CAKZHE01. The sequence goes on from CAKZHE010000041.1 coordinate 5,509, forward strand.
CTACCCCTTAGCCATCAAAAAGTTCCAAGAAGCGCGGCAAGTTTTTAACCAACTATCCAATTTTTATCAGCAACTTTCTGCCAGCTTTTCTGGGATTGATAATCCGATTTCCGAAGCTAATCGCAGCAAGGCTCTGGAAACAGCCCAAATGCGGGATGATGCTACCTACCAGCTTGCCCTCGCCCATCGCGCCCAAAATCAACCAGAACTTTCTCTACCGCTGTTAATTCAGATTATTCGCAGTCAAAATCCGGGACGAGATTTAGGTCAAAAAGCCTACCAGCAACTGATGGAAATGGGCTTTGTAGATAATCCCACCAATCCCAGTAATACACCCAATTCATTTATTGCCACTGGACAGAGATTGGTAGCCGATGCCAACACTGCCATTACTGCCAAAAACTACGACTTAGCAGTGAAGAAATTCCAGGAAGCTCGGCAGGTTTTCAACCAACTATCTAACTTTCACCAACAACTTTCTACCAGTTTTGCTGGGGTGGATAACCGAGTTTCGGAAGCTAATCGCCTCAAAGCTTTAGATACAGCCCAAATGCGCGATGATGCCACTTATCAACTCGCATCAGTTCACAAACTCCAAAATCAATCCTTGCTGTCAATTCCATTGTTAGTCCAGGTGATTCGCAGTCAAAACCCTACCCGCGACTTGGGCAAAAAATCCTATGATTTATTGCAACAACTTGGTTTTGACAAAGAGAGTTATCCTAACTTACTAGGAGAAGCGAGCAATGCCATCTCTGCCAATAATTATCCCTTGGCAATCACAAAGTTCCAAGAGGCGCGGCAAGTTTTTAACCAGCTATCTAATTTTTATCAGCAGTTGGCTGCCAGCTTTTCCGGGATTGACAATAAGGTTTCGGAGGTTAATCGCACCAAGGCTCTGGAAACTGCCCAAATACGGGATGATGCTACTTACCAACTTGCCCTAGTTCATCGGGCGCAAAATGAGCCAGAACTTTCTGTACCCCTGTTAATCCAGGTTATTCGCAGTCAAAATCCTGGGCGGGATTTGGGTAGGAAGGCTTACCAGCAACTGATTGAAGTCGGTTTTGTGGACAATCCCGCCAATGCCGACCGTAGTATGCCCAACTCCGCTGCTGTCACGGGCAGGTAAAGTTACAATAAGAAGATTGATCTATTGGGAAATAGCAATTGGTATGATTAGTTCAGCAGAAGTGAAGGCCACAATCGAAGCCGAATTACAAGACGCACAGGTGTTTGTCAAAGACTTGACTGGCGGTGGAGATCATTACCAACTAATTGTCGTCTCCCCCCAGTTTGCCGAGAAATCCCTAGTTCAACAGCACCAGCTAGTTTACCGTTCCCTGAAAGATGCGATGGCAACCGAGGCGATTCATGCGCTGACGTTTCAGACCTACACCCCAGAAGCTTGGGAAGCATCTGGTAAAGTAACTGTAAGCTAGATTTAGCCCACAGTCCTGATACTCCCCTGCCTAGGCACAGGCTACATCCTGATGCAGGGAAATTTTCCACCAAATTTTATCCCCCACACACCATCATGACTCCTGAACTGAAACAACGGCTTGATAATCTGGTTAAACAGCACAAAATTTTGGTCTTTATGAAGGGCAATAAGTTGATGCCCCAGTGCGGTTTTTCTAATAATGTTGTCCAAATGCTCAATGCTCTAGGCGTACCTTTTGAAACCATTGATGTTTTAGAAGATTGGGAAATTCGCCAAGGGATTAAAGAGTATTCTGAATGGCCAACAATTCCCCAAGTTTATATTGATGGCAAGTTTATCGGCGGTTCTGATATTATGGCGGAACTGTACAATAAGGGCGAATTGCAAGAATTGGTGACAGTAGCGATCGCTTCTTAAAAAATTCCCCCCTAACCATCTAAATGCGGCAAGGGGACTCCCGTTATACCCGATAGGGTTAGCGGGAGGGGAATTGCCGCCAACAGAGAAATTGAGCGATAGGGAATCCTTATTTTGAGAGCGCATAGTCATAACCGTCAGCCCTATGAATGGTTTTCAAATATTTGGGATGAACATCAAATTTTAAGGATGGTAATTGCAAGACGAAGCTTGGACGATGCCTAATCGCAATTCGCCCCGCATAGTTCCCGGCAAATTTTCCAGAAGGGATATTCGCTTTCACGATATCGCCAGTCTGAAACCCCTGGAAAGACTTAGCTGATGGGGCATGAGCTTTAGGAAATCCGTACTTGTCTGGACGACAACGCTGGCGAATTCCATGACCTTTAGCGATAATCAAAAGGGGCTTTATTCCTCTGATTAGTAATCGCTCAGGAGTTGATTTACCAACATTCGCCGCATCAGTCCAGTGGGATTTTTCAATTCCTCTGGTTTGACGGTTAAATTTAGTCAATCCTCCACTCCCTACCTCTACAGGTAATCCAGTGGCTTGCAATCGTCTAAATAATTCCCATCGAGTTGCGTTGACAGCGGCGGCATCTTTTAATGGGCGTTTAGCTTGCGCCAGAATTATTTTCAAAACCTCTGGCTTTTTAGCTAAAAACTCTTTGATATCCTGAGTACCTTTCTTGAGATTGCAGGGTTCGCAGGCTAGACAAAGGTTAGAAATTCGGTTAGTTCCACCTTTAGCCTTGGGTTGAATATGCTCAACTTGTAGCGGCACGTTTTCAATGCCACAATAAGCACATTTCCTTTCCCACTTCTGGAGTAGATATTCCCGAACTTCATACCCGTAAAGTTCCCCTTGTTGGTACTCAATCCCGGAAATTTCCGGGTTTTCTGTTTGCGGTAAATCAAACCGCACCAACTCTTGAGAAATTGCCGTAACTGGACACAGCTTTCTAATCCGCCTAACCCAAGTTTCAATATTGGCAATTCGACTCTCTAGACTTGGTGGCAGCCACCCAGTTTGACGGGTTCGGTTCAGAAATCGAGGCTGACGATAACGGGTTTTACGGTTACGCCTACCCCGTCTCAATGCCCTACGAGAATCAAGAGCATTTTTGATTTGTTGTCCTCGGTGAGAAACCTCTAAAGCAGTTGTGACCTGCCCGGTCTCCTCTTGAGCTACTGCGATTCCAGTTGTTTTGCTTCCTGGGTCAATTTTGATTCGATGGGGATGAGTT
>CAKZHE010000042.1 GCA_936920195.1 uncultured cyanobacterium
CCTTATCTCTCTTCTCTCCCTCCTATACCTTCTCTCTATTCCTTTTCCCTTTTCCCTTTTCCCTTTTCCCTTTTCCCTGTTCCCTGTTCCCTATTCCTATTCCCTATTAGCGCGTCACCGCAAACCACTGGGTAATTCCATCCGCTAATATTACCGCCAATTTTTGTTGCGCTTGGGGATTAACTACCCATTCAAACTCAAAGGGATTGCTCATAAACCCCAATTCCAATAGCACTGATGGAGCCGTGGCAGGACGAACAAGGGCAAGATTATCCCAAAATACTCCGTAGGAAGGACGATTCATTTTTTGGACAACATAATTGTGTAAAAAAACGGCTAAACCGTGGGCTTGGGGATGATACCAAAAAGCGCCAAATCCTTGAGTATTAAACGCATCGCCTTCGTCGGGTAAAGAGTTATAGTGGATAGAAATGGCGATCGCAGGTTCCAACCGATCTATAATGGCGGTTCGGTCTGGCAAAGACAAGTTTTTATCTTCTTCACGGGTTAAATAAACTGTTGCTCCCCGCGCCACTAACTGATTTGCCAGCAACTTAGTCACGATCAAATTTACATCTTTTTCGGGATAACCCGTTGGTCCTTGCGCTCCGGTTTCCGTGCCGCCATGTCCCGCATCCAGAACAATTTTAATTCCATTTAGGGGTTTTCCCGATTGCGGTTGTGTTGCCGGAGGATGGCGCAACGACATCACCAAACTCGTGCCGCGATACTCCAACTTATAACCCCATTGTTGCTGAGTTTTCAGATTAAAAGTGTATTGCACTTGACCGGGGGCAATTTGCTGCCAATCCAAACGAGAAATTACTGGGTCGTCATCAAAGCGAATAATATCGGTTTGGGCAGTGGTATTGTATAGGGTGAGGACAAGAGTGCGATCGCCCTGTTGCACTGTCATCGGCACTGGTACTTGCAGAGGAAAAGTTACCTCCGTTGAGCCATTTACTTGCTTGGCTTGGACGCTACGAATAATCGATCTTGGCGGCACAGCACTAGGGCTAATTTTCACTTCCTTGCCATTAATCCAACCGCCGTAATCCAATCGCAACCATTCCCCCTCTTTGCCTGTAATCGTGGCGCGAGTACCTTTAGGTAGGGGGGTGAGACGAGAATAATCCGTACTCGGACCAGTGCGAGCCACCCCACTATCTATAATTACTTCTGCTACTTCTAATTGAGAAGGGGTAATAATTGACACTCTACCGGGACCAGTTTGGCGAACTTTTTTGCCATCTTGACTGACTTGAAATTCCGGTTTGCCCAATTCCCCCGGCGTATCAGCAGAAGCGCAACCGAGATACTGTCCTGGTTTAGCCACTGTATAAGGCTGATTTTGATTCGTTAACGCTCCCGCATTAGGGGGTAACTGAACGATTTGTTGCTGCGGCATCAGGGGAACAGTTTGATTGCCTAGCTGAATAGATACGTTAGCATTGGGGGGAGCGATCGCGCCAAAACAAACTAATTCTCCTGGCAGTCTGGCAACATCCACCTCCGGCGTAAGGGAATTTTTGGCAAATCCCAATTCCTTCGGCACTTCCGTTTCTGTCGGCAGTCGCTTGACTTTGATGGGGATTTCCTGCCCTTGATAGCGAATCATAAATAAATTATCCCCCACTTGCAAGGGCAAACTTGGGGCAAAATGTCCGGCATTGCTGCGGGCAATAGGTTTACCGTTAATCGATACTTCCCCCCCTGGGGGAGCGGTACCAATCACAAAAACCTTCTCCGAAGTAGTTTGATAATTCGCCGGAGGATGGGAAATGTAGAGAGAGGGTGCTGCGGACACAGAGGAAGCGATCGCGGTAAATAGTACAGTTAATCCAATGATATTTCTCATCTTTAGTCGTTGAAACTGCCAAAATCAATCTCAATTCTTGGTCAAGACGGTTTAGTTCAGTAAATGTTCATCCATAAAATATTATCAGAAAAAGTTTGTAGTTGGGCTTCAGCCCTCCGGATTGGGCTGAAGCCCAACTACAAACTTCAATCTTCTAAAATTTTAGTTGGTAATCCGTCAATACTGCGCTGGTTTTTGGCTTGCCAATATTCATAAATACCGTCTTTCCCTTTGCCATCTGCCCATTTTAGCAAAGTTTGTCTTTCCTCTTTCAATTCATATATTGGTACTCCAAACCCGCAAGAAGTTTGGGCTGAGTCGATATTTAAGACTATAATTTGGCGCTCTCCCGGTAGACAATCAAACCTTGGATAGAATTCTTGCCATTCGGGATGGCGAGGTAAAATGCTGCGCCCTTGTCCATACAACCGGAGAATTAAAGGTTGTTCCGAAAAGCTACAAAACATGATGGTCATCCGACTATTTTCATGGAGATGGGCAGCAGTTTCATTGCCACTGCCAGTTAAATCCAAATAGGCCACAGTCTGAGCATCAAGACATCTGAAAGTATCTATCCCTTTAGGCGATAAATTAATTCGTCCTTGGTGGGCAGCAGTCGCCGTAAAAAAGATTTTTTGGGTTTGGATAAACTGCTGTAACTCTGGGGTTAACTCTGGGTAAAATTTAGCCATTACCTGAAATTAAAAAATTTGAAATCGACTCTTCATTTTGAATTTTGAATTTTGCCTTTTGAATTCAAAAAAGGTCATATTTTTCTCGAAGTTCTGCAAATGCTCGCTTTAGAGGTATCCCTTGGTCTTGCTCAAATTCTTCAATACTTTTGCGGATACCTACAATAGACTCCAGTAACTCAATCTTATCGATGGGCATAATATTCTCAAGAAATTATTTGATAGTTTCATGCTAACAGTTGGCAATTGTTTTGTCTATTGGGCGCGCTCTTTTGTGGGCAGACGTGCGATCGCTCATTGTCATCGACATTTTGGTTTTTAGGACTACCGTTCTAAGTTTAGATCCCCCTAAATCCCCCTTAAAAACGGGGGATCTCTTTATTTGCAAGGGTTTCAGCCTTAAGCGCGATCGCTTGTGTGATGAAAATATTCTGACACCACCAAGGTACAAAGACACAAAGAATGGATCATCTGTAGGGGTAGCGCCCCCGTGCCTACCCCGTTAAATTGGGGCAACCACGGGGGGATTGCCCCTACTCCGACTAGATAAGATCAAGTTGCGTTAGTCCTGTTGGTGCTAGATTAGAGACAATTTATCTGGTTGAAATTAGGGTTGGCTGCTCTAATTCTGGTACTGGGTTGCTGAAGATGAAAATAAACCGTTATGCGATCTGTAGGGGCGGGTTTGGGGATGAATTTTAATATTCACCAATAACCTCAATAAACCCGCCCCGACGCACTGTTCAAGTCAATTAATGCTAAATTTTAGGTCTGGTGGGGCGGGTTCAGATCATTTGTTAGTATTGCGATCATTCACCTTATTTCAATAGGCCGTGCTTATCACCGCAGGTGCAAGAAAGCCATGTTTGATGATTGAGAATTTGGTAAATTTTGATGGGTTGCTGTTTGCCAATCGGGGCAATACAATCAAGTAGCTGATAGGTAAATTCTGCTGATTGAGTTAGTCCATTGATGACGGCTTCGCTGGCAATAATTTGACAATTATAAACTTTGGTTAATTGTTCTAATCGGGAAGCCGTATTAACAGTATCCCCAATCGCGGTTGATTCCATTCGCAAGTTAGAACCAACTGTGCCAATGGCAACTTTACCGGAGTGAATACCAATGCCAATATTGATTGGTTTTTCCAGGTGATATTGAGCGCGATCGCCATTAAATATTTCCAGCCGTTCCGTCATCGCCAAAGCTGCTATAATGGCATCTTGGGGATGGGTGGCAGGACGATCGAAAATTGCCATAATCGCATCTCCCATAAATTTATCAATAAATCCGCCATTGGCAGCGATCGCCTGTTCCATTTCCGTAAAGAAACCATTTAACCAATTAAAGGTTTCAGTGGCGGTTTGAGTTTCGGCAATGGTGGTAAAGCTGCGAATATCGCAAAATAAAATAGTCAGTTCTTCTTCTTGGGAATTGCCGAGTTGAATTGAACCAACTCCTTTGGGGGCAATCCGATTTAAAAATTGATCGGGAACAAATAAGCGAAATTTTTCTGCCAGTTGTTGATTAACTTGGGTAATGGCAGAGGTTTGCTGGGTAACTTGCCGTTGCATTTGCTGCGATCGCATTTGATTTAAGCGCAAAATGCTGGTAATCTTAGCTAAGAGTAAGTTACTATTAATCGGTTTGGTTAAATAGTCGTCGCCCATACTTTCCAAACCCCGCAATCGCGATTCATCATCATCTAATGCGGTTAAAAAGATGATTGGAACTGTTTGTAAACTGGGATCTTGGCGCAATCTCTCGCAAACTTCAAAACCATCCAAATCTGGCATCATCACATCCAGCAAGATCAGATCTGGTTGAAAGTCTTGAACAGTTTCCAAGGCGACGCTACCGCAACTAGCAGAAAGGGTAGTATAACCTTCTGATTGCAATAATTCTTCTAGCAGTAATAAATTAAATGGTTCGTCATCAACTAGCAGAATCCGGGATTTTTGGTTTGACATGATCCTCATGGGTTAGTGGAAATTTGTAAATCATAATTTAGCCCCCTGATATAATCCTATTTTAGCCATATTTCTTACTGGACAATTAACTGGTTAATTACGGCTTGCAGGCGAATTTTCTCTTGGGTAAGGGAGTATTCGGTTAAAATGCGATCGCGAGCCTTTGCACCAATCTGTTTTCGTTCAGCAACAGCTAAATCTAAAATCTCTAATACTGCTTCTCCTAATTGATGCAAATTCCACCGGGGTAAAATAAAGCCGTTTTTTCCCGATTCAATCACCTCCGCAATTCCCCCCGCATCGCTGCCTAGGCAACAACAACCGCAAGCCATTGCCTCCAACAACGCATTAGGTAAACCCTCCCACAAAGAAGGCTGCAAATAAACATCGCACAGTTGCAGATGTTCCGCTACAGCCTCCGGTGCAGCTAAATGTCCAGTAATAATAATTCGCTGGTAATCCTCTGGAAACTGCATAGCATAAAGTTGCAGCATGGCTGCTTGGGAAGGGCGCACTTCACCAATAATTAGTAGGCAAGCAGGTTTCTGGCGGCGCACAGTAGTTAAGGCCGAAAGTAAAAATTGCTGTCCTTTCTTTTCCCGCAGTTCTCCCGCAAAGCCCAAAACTATTTCATTGTCTTCTATTCCTAACCTACTTCGCAAAGTTGAAACATCTAATTTTTGATTTGGAAAAAATATCTGGTCATCAACGCTATTTTTCAGCACCATTACATCATCTCGACAAGCGAGAACTTGCACTTTTCGCGCCAAATCTTGACTAACCGCCGTAATTAAATTAGCTCGTTCCAAAGTCCATTGTAACCGGGCAAAATCTCCTGGTGGAAACATCGCTTTATCAATATCATTTCCCCGCACGCTGACGGTACTAGGAATCCCTTGTAATTCCCCCCACCAAGTTGCTAAAAAACCGCTAGGAAAAATATAATGACCCCAAACCGCATTATATGGATGCTGTTGGTGCAACCATTCTAAGACATTCAAAGTGTGGGGCATAGTCATTTCCCACTGCCGATAAAGCCCCATCCGATACAATTTTGGAACCGGGATGTTATGGTGAGATGGCTGATTCAGTAATTCCTCGTTCTGCGTACTTATCCGCACTTCACCGGGCTGTAGATAGCGACTCCAAGCCAGAACATCCACTTCTAAACCTAATTGGCAAAGGATAGCCGTAATTCGACCAGCGCTGCTAGCTAGTCCGCCAATATCTGGGGGAAATCTTTCGGTAATGAAGAGGAGGCGCACGCAAAATAATTGGGAATACTTCTTTTAGAATAGCAAGATTAGAGCCGGATTTGACACTGATGCGCCCAAAGGAGATAGATTTACCGATGGTTTCTTGTCCAAAATCCGATTAAACCCCCTGCCAGAGCGCCATTTGATCTCAAGATCTGCCAGCTTTCTTTAAAACCTTGCATAGAATAGTGATAGCTTGCATTGGCTATTTTTTTTATGAACAACTTTATCGATTTATCTAGCCACGGTTATCAAATTGTCCGGGAATTGGGACATAACCGTTCCGGGGGTCGAATTACCTACCTAGCGACAAATCTAAAAAACCAGCAACCTGCGGTAATCAAGCAATTTCAGTTTGCCCAAGTCAATACCAGTTGGTCAGACTATGATGCTTATGAAAGAGAAATTCAAGTGTTGCGAGGACTAAATCATCCCGGTATTCCCCGATATTTGGACTCTTTTCAAACCAAAGACGGCTTTTGCATGGTGCAGGAATATAAAAATGCCCCATCTTTAACGATTCCCCGCAGTTTTGATCCGGATGAAATCAAAAAAATTGCAGTTGGGGTATTAGAAATTCTAGTTTATTTACAAAATCGTCTGCCTGTCGTTATTCATCGGGATGTGAAACCAGAAAATATTTTAGTTGATGACGAAATTAATGTCTTTTTAGTCGATTTTGGCTTGGCGCGGATTGGGGAAGGGGAAGTGGCGATGAGTAGTGTGGCAAAAGGGACTTTGGGATTTATGCCGCCAGAGCAGTTATTTAATCGCCACCTTTCGGAAGCTTCAGATTTATATGGATTGGGAACAACTTTAATTTGTCTATTAACTGGGACAAAATCAACGGAAATTAGTCAATTAATTGATGAAGATTATCGGCTCAATTTTAAGCATTTGGTTCCCAAACTGAGTTTGCGATGGATTGATTGGTTGCAAGAGATGGTAGAATTAAAACCAAAAGATCGCTATCCAAATGCTTTGGCGGCTTTGGCAGCAATTCAACCAATTTATGTGATTCGCATTCCGGAAGTGGAACTAAGTCAACTAAGTTGGGAGTTGACGGCAAAGAAATTAGGGGAAAAATTAACTTATACTATTACTATTAATAATTCCGTACCAGAAACTTTGTTAGAGGGCAATTGGCAGGTAGTTTCCCATTTAAGCGATCCTCCCCACCAACCAGATAAGCATTTGTGGATTGCTTTTGATAATTATAAATTTGTGGGCAATCAGTGTAGGTGTAGGATTACGATTGATACTCGTTATTTGATGGCAGATACTATCTACGAACGAGAAATTTTATTGCATAGTAATGCTTTGCCAGCCACTCAAGCGATCGCGCTCAAAGTAAAAACTGCTCCCATCCCCATTGAAACCAAAAAGTTGCCTTTATCTTCTTTAGGATTATTAATTTTTATTGCCACCATTGCGGCTTGGGCAGAGGCATTTGGCTGGAATACTGTAATTAGTGAGGTGGGAAATATTGGGATTGCGATCGCCCTCTTTGTTGTCTCCATTGCCGGAGCGTTTGGACTAATTGCGGCGGTGACGGCGGGAGCAATGGCAACATGGACAAATTATATCATGTCCAAGTGGAAAATTAAACTACCTGCCCTTGATACTGGGGTGATGCTATTAATTGCCGGAATTGCCGCTTATTATATTGTCCAATTTGGCTCGCAATTCCGAGCGATGGAGGCGGCGATCGCCTGTGGTTTTGCTTCGGTAGATGCGATCGCCTTTATGGTAACATTCGATGCGGAAGGGGTAGCAAGCAACTGTTTAAAAAGAGGTTTCAGCCCCATTTTAGCCGTGGGATTATCGGTACTTGCCACAGCATTAGGAATTAGTTTAGGCATTGGTTTGGAAGTGGGAATGCTGAATCGCTGGGTGATCGGTGCGATTTTAGTCACCAGTTTACCGCTAAGTGCGATCGTGCTTTATCCACCTTTGGAAAGAGCCAGATTAATTGCTAATTATCGCAAGTCGGAGCAGTTTTTAATTAAATCTTAACTGTTTATATTTCTCCAACAGGACTCAATACAGTTCAGTTAACTAAAGTTCGTAGTTGGGCTTCAGCCCTAATCCGGAGAGGGCTGAAGCCCAACTACGAACTTTTGCGTTCTTTTATTTGCGACCATCTACTAACTGAACCGTATTGAATTATAGCCAAATCAACGCCGTAAGGGTAGGGGCAACCACGGGGGGATTGCCCCTACAGGATTTTACAATTTATTTAGAAGTGCTATATGATTCCAAACCTAGCCAATAATTCCTGACGACTTAACTGCATCAGCAATGGAGTAAATTCCGCTGGGGAAAGTGCCATCAATGAGGAAATAATTGTGGCTAACTCGGCATCAATTGCTCCAAATCTCATCAACATGAGAGTTTCCACAGTATTACGCCGTTCTCTTTCGGCTCCTCGCTCAATGCCTCGCTCAATGCCTCGCTCAATGCCTTGCTCAATGCCTCGCTCAATGCCTTGCTGGGTAGCTTCTTCTAGTCTTTGCAAGTAAATGGGTGATAATTGCATAACTAACTCCTGTTCTTCTGCATCTAGTTCTTCTTGCTGTCTTTGCCTTAATTCTAAAATCGCCAGTAAATTGCAAACCAATTCTATTGTACTTTCGCGCCAAGGATTATTTTCTGGGAGGGTTTCTAGTTCTTGAATGGCTTGTTGTTGTACTCTGCCTCTCCCTAAGATTCTCAACCACAGGGTTTCGGGGGTGCGGGGTAGTTGATGAATGGCGACAAGGGCGGTTTTGAAAATCTCTGGGAGAAAGTAAATTCCTTTGAGCCATTGGGATTCATCGGCAGTAGCTTGACAACTGGCTAATAATTC
>CAKZHE010000043.1 GCA_936920195.1 uncultured cyanobacterium
TTGGAATTGCTGGATAAAGATAGTTGGCAGAATCAATATCAGTTGACTTTGGATATTCATATAGAAGCGATATCGGCTGAGTATTTGAATATTAACTTCGAGCGAGCAAATCAGTTATCTGATTTGGTTTTAGAACGAGCTAAAACTCTCCTAGAAAAAATCCCAGTCTATGAGCAAAAGATTCAATTCTATATGGCTCAAAACCAGATGATGCAAGTAATATATATGGTAATGCCTTTGTTAGAAGAATTAGGATTTCCATTGCCCAAAAAAGTTAATAAATTAATATTTACAATAGAATTTTTAAACACAAAATTAAATTTACTTAATAAGTCAATTGAAGAGTTAGCGATTCTACCAATAATGATAGACTCCTATAAACTTGCAATTATGAGACTTTTAAATGCTGTAGTTATTGCTTCTGGAACAACTAGACCTGAACTATTGCCTATAGTAGCAATGAAAATGATCAATTTCAGCATTAAACATGGTAATTGTCCTCAGACAGCAATTAGTTATGACATTTATGGATTGATTTTATGCGCGGGTATGGGAGATATTGAGGCGGGATATAAACTCGGACAATTGGCAGTAGAATTAATAGAAATTTTTAACTTCAAAAAACTTAAACCAAGCGTTTACTTAATGTCTGTTATAACCATTAGACATTGGAAAGAACCTGTCAAAAGTCTAATAGAACCTTGTTTAGAAATAATGAAAATGGCTCTAGAAATTGGCGACTTAGAATATAGCGGCTACGCAGTAACTGGTTATGTCCAAATTGCGTTTTTAAGCGGGATGAACTTGGCTGCTTTGCTACAAGAAGATGCAGAAAAAACTACTATATTAAAAAGAATAAAACAAGAGTATGCAATTGGAATGACCTATCATTGGGTACAATTACACTTGAATTTAGCTAGTAAAGATTTGAGTGAAGTTCAAAAAACAAATTTTATTAATTTCACTCAAAGTAATAATTTTGCTATTTTATTTCAGCAAGCCCTAACTAAATCTATTTTTGATTACTTTATGAGAAATTATACTGAGGCAGTTGCCAAAGCAAGCCTAGCTGAAAAATATACTGACAGTGTATTTGGTAGTTTCCATATTACCGCACACAACTTTTATTATTCCCTCTCTTTGCTCGCCGTTTATCCCCAAGCTTCAGCCAAAGAAAAAAAGGAATTTTTAAAGAAAGTTGCAACGAACCAAAAAATCAGAAAAAATTGGGCGTATCATGCGCCAATGAATTATCAGCACGGTTATGATTTAGTTGAAGCAGAAAAGGCGCGGGTTTTGGGAAAAGATTCTCAAGCGATAGAATATTATGAACGAGCCATTTCTGGAGCCAAAGCCGAAGGATTTACTCAGGATGAAGCTTTGGCTTGGGAATTGGCAGCAGAGTTTTATTTCTCTCGCAATCGACAAACCACGGCTAAAGCTTATTTGATTGAATCTTACCATACCTATCAACGTTGGGGCGCTTTAGCTAAAGTTAAAGACTTAGAGCAACGATATCCAGAAATTTTTGTAGTAGCTGCTGCTCCCGAAGAACCTAATCTGGATTTAGTTCCCAGCACTACTATCAATACCACCAGCAATGAAACCAGTTCTGCGATGCTGGATATTGTTACTGTCACCAGAGCATCCCAAGCTATTTCTAAAGAATTAATTCTGGAAAATCTGCTCTCTAAATTAATTCAAATTATTATGGAAAGTGCCGGAGCGCAAAAGGTGTTGCTGTTTTTACTGGAAGAGAATCAGATGGTGCTGGCAGCGGAAGGGAATGTGGAATTGGCGCAAGTTACCAATCTGCGCTTTATTCCAGTTGATAAATATGCGGATTTACCGTTCGCGATGATTAATTATGTTCAAAGAAAGGAAGAAACGTTGCTCCTAAATAATGCTGCTGTTGAGGGCAAGTTTACCAACGACTTCTATATTCAAAAGTACCAACCCAAATCAATTTTAAGCTTGCCAATTATTTACCAAGGCAAATTCATCGGCATTCTTTATTTAGAAAATCGCCTTGCTCAAGGAGCTTTTACCCAAGAACGATTGGAGATTATCAAGGTTTTGGTTTCCCAAATGGCGATTTCGATTGAAAATGCTCGCGTGTATGCGACTTTGGAGGAAAGGGTAGCATTAAGAACTGAAGAGTTACAAGAAAAGAATCAACAGCTATTGGCAACCCTAGAAGATCTCCAACGGAGTCAAACCCAGTTAATTCAAACTGCTAAAATGACGAGCCTGGGAGGATTAGTTGCCGGAATTGCCCACGAAATTAATAATCCTAATAATTTTGTTTATGGGAATCTTCCTTATTTTGAAGAATATACCCAAAGCATGATTGATTTGCTGGCAACATACCAACAATATTATCCTCAACCTGCTGAAGAAATTCAAGATAAGATTGCGGAAATCGATTTGAAGAACATTATTGAAGATGCTCCTAAAATGCTTTCCTCAATGAAGGGGGGTAGTAGCCGCATTAAGAATATTGTGGAGTCTTTACGGGTGTTTTCCCAATTGGGTAAGGCTGAGTTTAATGATGCTAATGTCCATGAATGTATCGATAGTACGCTGTTAATTTTACAACATAGTCTGAATCAACATAATGACCAAAAGAATCCCAAGAATGACCAATCGGCAATTATTCTAGTCCAAGAAGGCGACAGCCTGCCCTTAATTGAATGTTATACTACTGAATTAAATCAGGCTTTGTTGAATATTCTCTTGAATGCGATTGAAGCAGTGGCAAGTTTTCGCGGTGACGACTCAACTCGCCAGCCCAGGATTACTATCACTACCAAACTGCTAAATAGCGACAGGGTAATGATTAAAATTGCCGACAATGGCGTAGGAATTTCCCCAGCAGTTCTGCCCCGGATTTTTGAACCATTCTTTACGACGAAAGATGTGGGCAAAGGTACGGGTTTAGGTTTGGCGACTAGCTATCAAATTATTCACGATAGGCACAAAGGTCTGCTAAAATGCAATTCAGTATTAGGCGAAGGCACAGAGTTGATCATTGAGATTCCAGTGAAACAGGCTAGCAAAATAGAGTAGTTCCTAGGCTCTGCCTGGGAACGCCTATCGAGAGGCGCTCTGCCTAGGCTGTTGACTCTGCGCCTTGGTGGTATCACCCAGTTGCTACCGATAGAAGTGTTTTTGGTGGATTTAGGGAAAAATTGTCCATCTCCCATCCAAAATTAATAATAATTTGTGCCAAAATATTAAATATGCAAATCCGCCGCCGCCCCCCTAACCTAACTGTCGATGTTGACACTTTGCAATATCAGGTTCCCATACCTGATGCTGCACCGCGCCACATTTTGGAAGAAATTGTCTGGCACAAAGAAACCGAAATTGAAAAAATGCGCCAAACTGTCTCTTTGGCAGATTTGCAACGGCGAGTCCAAGCCGTACCCCCAGCCCGTAACTTCCTGACAGCATTACAACAGGGGAAAACTAAACCCGCCGTCATTGCTGAAGTTAAAAAAGCCTCTCCCAGTAAAGGAGTGATTCGGGCAGATTTCGATCCCGTGGCGATCGCCCAATCTTACCAGGCCGGGGGAGCCAGTTGCATCTCAGTATTAACCGACCGGAAGTTTTTCCAAGGCAGCTTTGAAAACCTCGCCCTAGTTCGTGCCAGCGTCGAACTGCCACTCATTTGTAAAGAATTTATTATTTATCCTTATCAAATCTACTTAGCTCGCAGTTATGGAGCCGATGCCATTCTCCTAATTGCTGCTATTCTCGGTGATAAAGATCTGCAATATTTCATTAAAATTGCTCAGGGTTTGGGAATGACTCCCTTGATTGAAGTCCATACTTTAGCTGAACTAGACCGCGTGTTGTCCCTCAATGGTGTCACCCTAGTGGGAATCAACAACCGCAATTTAGCAGATTTCTCAGTGGATTTGCAAACTACTTGTCAACTTTTGGCAGCCAGAGGTAGTCAACTGCAAGAACGGGGTATCCTAGCAGTAAGCGAGTCCGGCTTACATTCCTCTGACGACATTAGTTTAGTGGCAGCCGCTGGTGCTGGAGCGGTATTGATGGGAGAATCTCTAGTCAAACAGCCAAATCCAGGTCAAGCCCTAGCCGCCCTAATCCCCCGTGCTTAGTTGACGAGCTTTATCTATGCCTGACAATTGGATATCCTTATCTTTAGAAAAAAGACTGGTTTTCATGGAACCTATACCACTACCTTCTCAGATTCATTACGAATTACTACTGCAACTTCTAGAACGTCAAACTTCTTTTGCCCTGAGTCAAAAACCAGCGATTCGAGAGCAAGCGCAGCAACTGATTGTCACCCTCCGCAAAGCCTTAGCCCAGCAAAAGCAATTAGAAGAAAGTTGCGAGCGATCGCATTTACCCGTGGAATATCGCTGGTCACTTAACAGTGTAGAGGTAGTGCGGGAAAGACCACTAGATCTTCCCTGCAATGGCACTGTTAAATAGTAGGGGCGCGATTTCTGCTCACCACCCCATAGGAAAATATCGATGGACAACAAGTTAATGTTAATGATTCCTGGCCCCACCCCAGTGCCAGAAAACGTTTTACTCGCCTTAGCCAAACACCCCATTGGACACCGGAGCGGCGAGTTTAGTAAGATTCAGGCGGAAGTGACAGCCAATCTGAAGTGGTTGCATCAAACCCAGAATGATGTGCTGCTGTTAACTGTGTCTGGAACGGGGGCAATGGAAGCTGGGATAATTAACTTTCTCAGTCCCGGCGATCGCGTCTTGGTAGGATGTAATGGGAAATTTGGCGATCGCTGGGCAGAATTAGCCGTAGCTTTTGGGTTAAATGTGGATAAGGTGACGGCAGAATGGGGACAACCCCTCAATCCTGCTGATTTCCAAGCCAAGTTAGCCGCCGATACTGCCAAGGAAATCAAAGCTGTCATTATTACCCACAGCGAAACCTCCACCGGGGTAATCAACGACTTAGCCGCGATTAATCAGCACGTCAAAGCCCACGGTGAAGCTTTAATTATCGTCGATACTGTTACCAGTTTGGGCGCAGTGAATGTCCCCGTCGATGCCTGGGGTTTAGATGTCGTCGCGTCTGGTTCCCAAAAAGGTTATATGATTCCCCCCGGATTAGGATTTGTCGCCGTCAGTGCCAAAGCCTGGGAAGCCTATAAAACTGCTAAATTACCCCGTTTTTACCTCGATTTGGGCAAGTATCGCAAAGATGCTGCCAAAAATACTACTCCCTTCACGCCTCCAGTTAACTTAATTGTGGCTTTGCAAGCAGCTTTGCAAATGATGCAAGCGGAAGGTTTGGAAGGGATTTTTAGCCGCCATCTCCGGTTAATGAAAGCCACTCGCGATGCCATTACCGCCTTGGGATTGCCCTTATTTGCCCCGGAAGGGGCGGGAAGTCCTGCCATTACCGCCGTTGCCCCCACCACCGTCGATGCCGAACAAATCCGTTCAGTGATGAAAAAACAATTTGATATTGTTTTGGCAGGAGGACAGGACCACCTCAAGGGTAAAATCTTCCGTATCGGTCACTTAGGTTTTGTCAGCGATCGCGATGTTCTGACAGCCATTGCCGCTCTAGAAGCCACGCTGCTGCAATTGGGTTATCAAGGGTTTACCCCTGGAGCGGGAATTGCTGCTGCTGCTAAAGCGCTACTTTAAAGTTCAATCCCGAATTCAGAAGAGGCGTTAAAAGTTCAGCCAAGATAGACTCTCATTGTGCTAGGGCAATGAGAGTCGTAAAAGCCCAAAGGATTTGAACCTACCCCACAGAGCTTAAAATTTAGGATTAATTGACTTGAACTCCAACCATTAATCCGCCAGGGACTTAAGTCCCTGTCTCAAAGCTTAAGTCCTCTGAAGAGGACTAATAATCGGTAGTTTTTTATATCATGTCCGAGCGATTGACGGCAATATTGATGATATCACTGGCAATATTTGTAGCAGGACTTACGCAGTCACTCTAGATATAGAGTTGATGGTGCGTTACGCTGTGCTAACACACCCTACTGGACTGTTTCAGCTAAAATAGTGCATTAACTCCCCATCTCCCCATTCAAAATTTTGAGGTGGGAATTTTCTCCCTGCTCCTATACCCCCCTGCTCTTATAATAGAGTTAGCAGCCTTGGGCTGAAAAGAGGTATAGAATGTTAGTCATTATGATGGACGAGCAGCTTCTGCCCCCCAGACAGGTTTGTCAAACTTGCCTGCTTGCCGACCAAAGCGGTCAACCACGCTGGAATCAAGGACAATTGCGCTGCGGTCAAGCGATTCGGAAAATTGCCGCCAATCAACCAGACCTATATCAGTGCCAAATGGGATTTCGGATTGCCAATATAGAATAATGGGGAGTGGGTCAAAATTCAGAGCCATTCAAAATTCACACTCGTTCAAAATATCTAAGGAAACATTTTTATGACTGGGCGCGGATCTAATACCATACCAGAAAGAATTTTCGCTGCGTTGCCATATATTTTACCATTGCTGGAAGTGTATGGCTTTGGGATATTTTTATTTGCTCTTTTTCCAACACTCCAAGCAATTTATTTGCCATTGACACCTTTTTTATTACTTTATGGGGCAATTGCCAAAGTTATTCCCTACCCTAGTCTAGTAATCTTTTTTGCCTTGTTTTTTCTAGTAGTTCAGAATGAACGGATTAAACATTTTATCCGCTTTCATACCATGCAAGCCCTATTAGTGAGCATTTTTATTTCTATCCTGAGCGCGATCTTGGAGGTTTTAGGTTTTGTGCAGCGAGGAGTGAATACTCAGTTGCCTGGAAGTTGGTTTTGGGGAATATTATCTAGTGCCGTTTTCTTAGCCACCTTTGCCGTAGCGATTTATTCCATTATCCAAGCATTTCGGGGACTGTATGCTGAAATTCCGATGATTTCTGAAGCTGCCTATTCTCAAACTAGGTAATCTAAGATTGATGGGGTATTGGTCGAGAAATGACCACATTATCTAGGGAACCAATCCCTTCAATCGCTACCCGCACGCGATCGCCTACTTGCAACGATCCTACACCTTGAGGGGTTCCGGTTAATACCACATCTCCTGGTAATAAAGTCATCACCTGAGAAATATAGGAAACTAAAAAATCTGGGGAAAACACCATTTGGCTAATGGATGCCGATTGGACTGGCTGGGGATTATCATTCACAAAGGTTTGCAACTTAGCCGCAGAACTTAATTCCCGAACAATCCAGGGACCTAAAGGACAAAAACTATCAAAACCTTTGCCCCTCGTCCATTGCCCATCTCGTTGCTGCAAATCCCGCGCCGTGACATCATTGGCAATGGTATAGCCCCAAATTTTACTTTGGGATTGTTCGGGGGTACATTGAGTACAGCGATCGCCAATTACCAAAGCTAATTCCCCTTCATAGTCTACCCGTTCCGATTGCTGAGGATAATAAATTTCAGTATTGGTGGCAGTTACCGTCGTGGGTGGCTTGAGAAATAGCATTGGCTCTTGGGGTACTTCTGACCCCATTTCCGCCGCGTGCTGGGCATAATTTCGGCCTACTGCCACAATCTTTGACGGAGCGCAGGGAGCCAACAGTTGATAAGTATCGGGTTCTAGCTGCAACTCTGTCGGTTCTCCTTGCAGCCAGGGGGGAGCATCCAGAACTTGGACTCCTCGGCTGAGGAGGAGCAAGCCATAATAGATTTGTCCCTTCAGGGTTCTAACTCGGACGTAGCGGTGCGCCATAGGAAATAAAGCTGTCCTGCGAGCCTAAAAAAAATGATTCAGCGGGGAGATCCCAATCGCTCCCAATAATTTTGTACAATCAACGGACTTGTAGTAAGATTGTAAATCCTTGCTTCAGTATTGAGCGCATATTCAGCCACAGGGAAGCAGTTAATTTTCTAAGTCTGGGTATTGTCGATCCTCTCAACCCCTGAAGCCTACAGTCCATAAGGAGATTCGGTCACAGTGAGCTTTATTTACGAAACGACGATTATTTTCCGTCCCGAACTGGGAGAAGATCAAGTCAATCAAGCGATCGCCAAGTTTAAGAACATTCTGACAGAACATGGCACTTCCCAAATTGATGTCCACAATCGCGGTAAGCGTCGGCTTGCCTACGAAATTAACCGTCACCGCGATGGCATCTATGTCCAGCTAAACTATCCCGGTAAAGGCAGTCAAATCGCCGTGCTGGAAAGAGCTTTCCGGTTGAGCGAAGATGTGATTCGCTATCTGACGATTAAGCAAGAAGTTCCTAAACCCAAGGTAGAAGCCGCTGAAGCCTAAATTGACAATCATCGAAAAATTGGGTAGAAACCCCGTCCTTTAGCGATAGCGGAGGACGGCTTTGTCTTAAAAGTTTAACACAATCACAAAATATGTGCTATGATGTGAGCATGGAAAAAGCCTATCGCTACCGTTTCTATCCTACGACCGAGCAAGAATCGCTCTTGCGGCG
>CAKZHE010000044.1 GCA_936920195.1 uncultured cyanobacterium
ATTAATTAATTCAAAATTATTTCCATTCTTCATTTTGAATTTTGAATTTTGCCTTTTGAATTCAAAAAAGGTCAATCCGGCTCCGGTGACAGCAGCTTGGCAAAACGTCCAGTTGGTTCGTACCCTCGATGGTCACGATGGCACAGTAGAATCCTTAGTATTTAGCCCCGATAGTAAAATGCTGATTAGCGGGGGCAGTGACAATGATGGCAAAATCAAATTGTGGTGGGTGAGAACGGGGACGCAAATTGATAGTTTGCGAGCGCACCGCACGGCTGTCAATGCTTTGGTACTTAGTCCCGATGGCGAAACTTTAGTTAGTTGTAGTGACGATAGTGGGATTAATCTGTGGAATTGGAAAACAGGTAGTTATACGCGAACTTTACTGGAACACTCTAGCAATGTTCTGGCTTTAGCCGTTTCTGCCGATAATCAAACCCTAATTAGTGGCGGATTGGATGGGATTCGGGTTTGGGATTTGCGATCGCAGCGTCCCCGCTATATTTTAGCTAGATTCGACGCACAAACCTACGCTCTGGCAGCTAATGGAGATATTTTAGCCAGTGGCGGCAAAAACGGTTTAATTAAACTTTGGAATTTGAATACTGGGACGGAAATTAATTCTTGGCTAGGACATAGCAATCCCATCAGTGCTTTGGTATTTGCGCCAGATGGACAAACTGTAGTTAGTGGCAGTTATGACCGCAGCGTGAAAGTTTGGGAAAGGACATCTGGGAAGGCATTATATCATCTTTTAGGACATACAGATAAAATTCAAGCGATCGCCATCCACCCATCAGGCCAAATTTTGGCAAGTGCCAGCCGCGACGGGATTCGGCTGTGGAATTTACCCACAGGCGAATTACTGCAGTTTCTCTCCAGCGCCGATGGGGGACATAAAGATTGGGTGCGCTCGCTCGCCTTTAGTCCTGATGGACTCACCCTCGCCAGCGGGGGGTTTGACAAAAAAATTATGCTTTGGCAAATAAATTTTTGAAATGTTGTTTTTAACACAATCATTGGGCTAGAGCTAGACTATGATAAGAATAGAAATAAAAGTTTATTAAATTAGCGCCTCGGTTTCGATAAACACTCATAAATTCATTAAGGTGCATTATGGCTAGCTATTCCGCCTCCTCCGCCACTCCCGTTCTCGAAGAAGCCCAAATTTGGAACAGCCTCAAAGAAGCGATCGCTTCTAGTTCTGGCTTTCAGCGCTGGCAGTTAGAACACTCTCTGAATAATCAACTTCAAGAATTGAATTTAGATAATCGGGTGCGCCGTTACCTGCGGGAAACGCTAGAAACTTTGGCCTACTAGAATTTGTCGGTCATGGGGCATCGTTCGCCACTTAATAAAGGCTGATTTTGGCCTTATTAATCCAAATAGGGAATTGCACCCTAGGCAATCTTTTAACCCCTTCAAGCCGCCAAAATTCGTTTTTACCACTATATCTAGTACCAAAGGAATATTATCCCTACTAGCGCTAGTCGGCACTGGGGTTAGCTTCTCAGAGTGGTACACAGAATTGGTACACGACTAGAATAGCTCTGGCAGCTTGGGATTAGCTTCTATGTACCCGGCATAGTGGTCAAATAGGACTTTTAATGTGTGGCCAGTGTGCTGGGCGATTGAGGATGGACTGATGCCTTTTGCCAGGGCATGGCTAATAAAGGTATGTCGGCAGTTGTATGGTCTTCGATAGGGAATTTTTTTGAGGCTCAATACTCGTTCCCATCGGTAGTAGAAATCTCTCTCTTTGATGGGCAAGCAGTTTAGCTGAAATATTGTGTCACCACCGCCAGAAATGCTGTTTAATTCCCTCAGCATATCGGTCAAGGAATTTGATAAGGTCAAGCTTCTGATTTTGTTGTTTTTTGGCAGCTTACGCTTTTTCGTATTTTGGGAGATCTGAGTAGCAATTTCACAGCAGGTAAAATCATTGGTTAAGTCTAACCAACGCAATGCTCGCGCTTCTCCCAATCGGCATCCAGTTCCAAATAGAAATCGCACAAACGAATGTAACTCTGGGTAATTTTCTTGAAAACCTGCCAATATAGCTTCCACTTCATTTTGGGTAAATGGCTTAGGTATTTGTTTGGGAGAAGCTTTGATGAGTTTGTTTGTTTCCCTCCAAGGATTCTTGGATAAATAATTGTTCTCAATCGCCCATTCCCAACAGCTTTTAATTACCGATAATCGACGGCATTGCGTATCGCCCTTGGCTTGGGATGAGAGCAACGCCGCAAAATCTTTGGCTTGTTTCTGGCTAATGCTGCTGGCGGGTAGATGCTCAAAATGGCTTAATGGTTGCCCCATGGATGTGAGCCACTGAACGGTACGATCGTCGCAAAAAGCGCTTTTCCACTTCACCCACTCAGCAAATAGTTCGGGGCAAGTTAAAGCGTTTAAAGGCTTGTTTAAGGTTGGGTGGGGCTTGTATTTGGCTAGGGAAGAATCGAATTTACCCTCCTCTATGTCCGCCTCAATTTGCAATAGCAATGAGGCGGCTTTAACTTTGTTAGGTTTGGTGTCTTTTAGTCCCAGATTGAAGCAGTAGCGCTGGCCTTGATGGGTGAACCTGATTCGTAGCCAGTTCTTATTAACTTCAACACCCATTGCCCTACCCCTCCCCGCGATCGCCGCTGGTTTCTTCCACAATGTCCACGGCACTTAGGAATAACTTGACCGGGAATTCTTCCCCTGGAATTTGGGCGATCGCAAATAGTTGGTTAGCTGATAACCCCAAAATTATTGAGAGAACCCGAACTTTCTGTCCACCTTTCTGATACCACTTCGGCTTGTGCTGGGGGTGTTTGCCAATTCTGACCGTATGTCCACACTTCAAGCTCAAATAGTTGGCAACGGCCTTTGGCGCTGGCAGCAATTCGCCACCCTCTTCAGTCGTTGTTTCCAAGGCCGCCAGACTTCTGAATGCAATTCCACTCCGGTCAGTTCCATCCCACACCACATAAGAACTATTGAGATGAGGGAAAACCACCGTTCCAACTTGGTCTTTATATCGGCAGCGATCGCCTACTGCAAACCGGGGATTTTTCTTCACTGGTTCGAGATCGACTTCCGCAACTAGGGCATTTCCCCGCTTGTCTAAGCCAACCAAACATTTATCGGGAAATCGCTCATAACGCTTGATGTATCCAAACTCGCAGTGCTTCACCCAAGCAACGCGATCGCCTTCTTTAAACTTGGGTTCTGGTGGCCCGGAGGATTCGACAATTTCAGTCGGCTCCTGGGGTTTAACTTCGATAGTCGCCGTCGGCTTTTCAATTAGGAGACGAACAGAGTCAGCCAACACCTGGGGAATTGGGGGGTGCTTTTTGTGGTCATAAGGCTCGCACTCTCCTTTCTCCCACGCCCATCGGCTGATATTGACTTCGCCTAGCCTTCCTTTGGGAGCAACCGCCGCGTGAGCTTCAATTCCCACAAACTTGCTAATATAGCCAACCATCCCGGACTGCTTCTTAGTGGGGTGACTCCAAATCCAATCACCTATAGATGGATAAGGAGGTGCTTTTTCTGACTGATCCTCATCCAAGTCAGGATCAGTCAGAGGATCAGTCAACGG
>CAKZHE010000045.1 GCA_936920195.1 uncultured cyanobacterium
CATGCTGAATTCTCGATCGTCATACCTTTTTCATTTTACCTGTTCCCTATTCCCTGTTCCCTGTTCCCTGTTCCCCATTTAATGATTAATTCTTACTTACCAAAAGTTTCTGTGATTGTGCCAATATACAATGGCGAAAACGATTTGCCTGAATTGATTCGGTGCTTGCGATCGCAAACTTATCCCGTGGCTCAAGTAGAATATTTGTTAGTAGATAATTATAGCTGCGATCGCACCTCTACTATTCTACAATCTGAAGCCACAATTCCAGGACTTTCTATAGTTCCACTCCTGGAAACTAATATTCAAAGTTCCTATGCTGCCAGAAATACAGGTATCCGCGCTGCCACGGGAGAAATTATCGTTTTTACTGATGTTGATTGTCGTCCAGAACCAAATTGGCTCTCTGAAATTGTCCCAGGATTTATAAATTCTAACTTGGGTATTGCTGTCGGTGAAATTATCGCTTTTCCGGGTCAAACCTTATGGGAAAAATACGCTGACCGCCAAAATACTCTATCTCAAAAACACACTTTAGCTCATCCTTTTTATCCCTACGGACAAACTGCTAATTTGGCAATTCGACGGCAAGTTTTCCTAGAAGTCGGTTTATTTCGCCCCTATTTGACTACCGGAGGCGATGCGGATATTTGCTGGCGGATTCAACAGCAAACTAACTGGCAATTAGGATTTTTTCCCTCTGCCATTATCCGCCACCGCCACCGCTCGACGCTGCCAGAATTTCAAAGTCAATGGCGGCGCTATGGAAAGTCTAATCGGTATTTGCACGAACTTTATGGCGTTGATTTAATGCGAGAATTACCGACTTCAGAGTATTTATACCTTTTGGCGAGATGGTTGGGCAAGGAACTACCCATTAATCTTATCAAAGCGATCGCCCGCCAAGCACCCCCCATTGATTTGTTCAGCACTCCTGTCAGCCTGCTGGCGGCAGCGGCGCGGACAAGAGGACAGCGCCAAGCCCAATTACCCCCACTAGCCCGACAAATTGATTGGCTCTCACCACCAGAAGAGGGTGAAGATCTGCGATCGCGCTAGCGCGATCGCTCCCAAATTAGATAGCTTTACTGAGATTTAGCAATTAACTTAAGAATTGTCAAGCGTTTTTTTGATGAAAAACCGATGAATATTTGATAAATATTTGATGAAGATGGGGAGATCCGCTTGTAAGTAGTACATCAATTTACTAAGTTTAGAGTGTGACCAATATCACCACCGATGCTTGATGGCGATCTTGGAGGACAGTCAATGGTGGTGGCTACTAGCAAGCGCTATCAAACTAATGACTTGATTATCCTGTATCCATGCGATCGCTCTCACTGTTGGAATCAGGGAGAAATGAAAATGGTGCGAAAAGTTGCCGAAGAAACTAGCATTATCATGGCTAATGCTGACATCTATCAACAATTACAAGCTGCTCTCGAACAAGCGGAAGAAGCCTCGCGCCTAAAAAATGAGTTTCTGATTACGATTAACGACAGGCTCCGCAATCCCCTCAACAATATCATCTTGAGTCTGAAGTTGATTTTAGAAGATATGATGGAAGACCCCCAGGAGCAGCGAGAATTTATTCATAATGCCCACCATTCAGCTATTGGGTTGTGGGAAATGATTGACGATCTCTTGACTATTGGTAAACCGAAAACTGAAAAAATCGATCGAGATCTAGACTCGGTAAATTTAACTGAACTACTTAGTGATGTTGAACGGTTTATGCAGCCTTCTGCACTGCATAAAAATTTAAAATTAACTATTCAAAAAATTCAAACTAGAGACGAAATTATTCTGTATAGTAATTATCGTCAACTTTTAGAAGTGATGTTAAACCTGGTGGGCAATGCCATAAAATTTACTCCAGAAGGAGAGATTAATATTAGCTTTAAAATTATTAAGAAAAAAATCACTCTGGACAATCAAGAGCTACCTGGAATGGTACAAATTCGAGTTGATGATACAGGTATTGGCGTACCTCTAGCTAAAATATCCCGATTATTTCAACCTTTTGGAAAGGTTGATGGCTCCACTACTACAAAGACTGGAGGGATGGGATTAGGATTAGTCATCTGCAAACAGTTATTAGAAGCAATGGGGGGAGAGATAAATTTTTTCAGTATGGGCGAGGGATTAGGTTCAACGGTGACTTTTACTGTCCCCTTGTATCGGGAACCATTAATGATTTAGGCAGGAAGTCAACTGCCCCACCCACAAGGGGATGGGGCTTGTAACTAGGAAACAGAATTTCCTGAAACATCCGGGGTATTG
>CAKZHE010000046.1 GCA_936920195.1 uncultured cyanobacterium
CACCTCTATTAGTAGGGTGTGTTAGCGCAGCGTAACGCACCATAAACGCTATATGCGGAGCAACTGCGTAAGTCCTGGAGGTTTTTAAAAACCAGTTGTGCTAGTACATGGTGACAGTTATTATTTTTCAGGTTGATAAGCCTCGGCTAGATTCCCAACGCCAGCGCCGAATTGAGAATTTCACCAGACTCAGCCATTGTCATTAAATAAGTTTCAGGAGACTTAATGGTTGTTGCTAGTTACACCACAATATTTGCGAACAGCGGCTAATATTTTTTCTGGCTCGATTGGTTTGCTAATAAAATCAGTAGCTCCAGCTAATTTAGCACGGACGCGATCGATTACACCATCTTTGCTCGTCAGTATAATAATGGGAATATTTTGAAAAATAGCAATCCTACGAATTTGGGAGCAAATTTCATAACCGTTGGCGATGGGCATGATCAAATCTAGAAAAACTAGATCTGGTTTGTGTTCTACTAGGGTAAGCAAAGCTTGAACTGAATCTTGAATTTCAATAAATTGATAGCCAGCTACCGTTAATATTTCCTCCATAGCTAGACACATTTGGGGAGAGTCGTCGATACAGGCAATTTTCAATGCGGATAGGGAAGTAGTTGGTTGATTGTTAATTTGGTGTTTTTTCTTTTTAGTGCTTGAGATCGATATTTGGACTGGATTGGGATAGGATGCGTCTGGGACTGGGATTAGATCAATTAGCCCTTGGTTAATATAGGGGAGGAGCGATCGCGTTACTTTCAAAACATCTTGCTTCATCAATAATGCCAGCGATCGCAATGTCCGTTGACCATTAATTAATGCTGCCAAATTTTTGTAGGTATCAGCGGAAATTTGTTCTTTCAGCCGTTCGGGTTGCTTTAAAACTGGAGCTAAATTGGGCGAATAATTCCCTAAACCTGCTTGATTCCAAATCTGCCAAATTTCCTGGGTTTTATTAATCACTTTTTCGACATCTAGCATCCATGTTGATGGTAATATTCCATCATCGGAAGGGCGTACCCCAGCGGTGGCGGTAATCGAAAATCTTTTATCATTACTTATATTTACATTGGGGATAGTTCGATCTACAGTTTCTAGAGTCTGCAATAAGTCAAATAACACTTCCGTCACAATTCCTTCAATTACTGCTAGAATCTTCTCGGGGGCAATTGTGCGATCGCCAAACTTCACTCCCCGTCGAGCTAATACTGCCAGGATATGATATTCAAAACACTCAGAACGGTCTGTTAGTCGCAGAGTCACTTCATGGGGATTGATCTCAGGACAGTGTTTGGCTAAATGCCGTTGCCAGCGTCTAGTGGGGTGAAGGCTAGCAGTTGCCCAGACTAATCGCCCCATACTCAAATAAAAACACCATTTTTGGCCTGTGGCTACTCCTATTTCTATTTTCCCTGTAAACTGCTTTTGGCTAAAAATACTAAGTTGGGAGTAAAGAGTGTTACGATCTCTTGTGATTTTTGCTACCATATTTATTCCATAATCACGGAATTTGTTATATTTTAAACTCGGATTGGTTTCAGACGGCTCATTCTCCAGAATTGCGTTATATTTATCCAAATAGGTTTTTTGGGCTTCAAGAAGGCTAGATTCGTAGCAAGGAACTGGCATAGGAATCCTATTTCGATACTTTGGGGCTTTATGTGAATAAATGTAACGAAATTCCCCAATAAAGTCATTGACTCAGATCACAGGCAAATAGGATTTACAAGAAAATTGCCATCTTAATTCTCCGAGGGACTCCCGCCATAGCAAGGCTTGGCGGCGAGGGGGAACCGAACCGCTAAAGGTTGGTTGGTCAATGCTGATTGCAATGGAGCCGCTAATATCCTGGTCAAGCATTTCAAAAGT
>CAKZHE010000047.1 GCA_936920195.1 uncultured cyanobacterium
GTTCCAGAAATATTGCACTAAGAGCGTTGCTAGTTCGGCAAGACTGGACTGGCACTGGGAGCTTGTCAGCATCCCATGATGTGTCGAGCAGTGAAACCAAAGCTGAAATTCTGCATCGGTTTTCAGAATTGCGGTGGAGTTTAGATACAAGCCTACACTGTAGCGGTACTCCGCTCAGTGTGGGTAGTTGACGTTGTTCTAGGGAATATTTATGGACGCTATTAGACAGGTGATGAGACTTTGCTCCGGATTGGCGATCGCTACCAGCCTTTTTCTTTTCCAGCCCCGTGCGTCAGCCGCCGAAAGTATTGTGTTTAAATACGGGTTTTTGCAGCAATCAATTTCTGTTGCTGAACTAAAAACATTTGCTCAAACTGGCGAACTTTCCTTGCCTTTGCGCGGTTATCTTCTGCTGGCAGGCAAAGATCCCGCCGATGTCAGAAAACTCCTTACCCAAGAGGTAGCGATTAGCCCCCAGTTAGCCACTCAGATATTTAATAGTCCCTTCGCAGAAGCAATACTAACACCTTTAAGCCAAGCGATCGCCCCGGCGGAAGGGGCTAATGTACAGGCTTTGCGGACAGCTTTAGTCAACTCTGCCCTCAGTAGTGGCAAAATTACTTTGATTCAAGCTTTGGAAAATTACCCCAGTAAAGAGGTGTTTTTAGACGGCGATCGCATTGTTGAAGTTTACAAGCAAATTAGCAGTTTCTCTGGGCAAATGCCAAAATTTTAAACTGGAGAGGGGGATTTTCGTGCGCCTGTTCAAGACTATAGCTGGGTTACGCTGTTATTTGAACCAATACCACCGCCAAACCATTGGTTTAGTGCCAAGCATGGGCGCGTTACACAGCGGACACCTCAGTTTAATCCAGCAGGCTCGCCGGGAAAATGCGATCGCCGTTGTCAGCATTTTTGTCAATCCCCTGCAATTTGCTCCCAGCGAAGATTTGCAGCGCTATCCCCGCACCCTAGAGCAAGATCAAGAATTGTGCGAACAAGCGGGAGTTGATGTCATTTTCGCGCCTAGTGCCGAGGAAATGGGCGCAGATTCTAATACAATTACCGCAATCATCCCCCCCGCGACCATGACAGCGGGACTCTGTGGCAAATCTCGCCCCGGACATTTTCAAGGCGTTGCCACCATTGTCACCAAACTGTTAAATGTGGTGCAACCCACAACCGCCTATTTTGGACAAAAAGACGCGCAACAGGTGGCAATTATCAAGCGGTTGTTAGCAGATTTGAATCTACCTGTCAATATTGTCGTTTGCCCAATTGTTCGCGAAACCTCTGGATTAGCCCTCAGTTCCCGCAATCAGTATTTAAATTCAGTACAGCAACAACAAGCCACGGTGTTATATCGCGCTCTCCAGCAAGCGGAAAAAGCTTTTCAGCAGGGAGAAAGACAAACAGAGGTTTTAATTGCCGAAGTCAAAGCAGAATTGGCAAAGGAAACAGCAGTCCAACTAGAGTATATTGAACTGGTGCATCCCGATAGCCTCATGCCGATGAACGAAGTTAATCAAGTTGGATTGTTAGCGATCGCCGCTCGTTTAGACAATACTAGGTTAATCGATAATGTCTTGCTGCGAGAGCGCCGCCCCATTGTTGCCATTGATGGTCCCGCCGGAGCCGGAAAATCTACCGTGGCTCGACAAGTTGCCCAAAATTTAGGCTTGCTTTACCTCGATACCGGAGCCATGTATCGCGCCGTGACTTGGTTGGTATTAGAATCAGGAATTGAGATTACCGATGAACCCGCGATCGCCGAATTAGTCAGCCAATCAGAAATTCAACTTATTGCCAGCGATCGCCCAGAATCACCAGTCCAGGTGACAATTCAAGGCCGCGATGTCACTGAGGCTATTCGCAGTTTAGCAGTTACTGCCCAAGTTTCCGCTATTGCTGCCCAACCCGCCGTCCGCCAAGCCTTATTGCGACAGCAGCAGCGTTGGGGAGAAAAAGGCGGTATTGTTGCCGAAGGACGCGATATTGGGACTTGCGTTTTCCCCGATGCCGAAGTCAAAATATTTTTAACTGCTTCCGTCCAAGAACGCGCTCGTCGCCGTCACCAGGAATTAACCATCAAACACGGAACTGCCCCCAGTGTAGAAGATATTGCCCAAGCGATCGCCGATCGCGATCGCCAAGATAGTACCAGAGCGATCGCGCCTTTACAACAAGCTCCTGATGCCATTGAACTCATCACCGATGGCTTAACCATTCCCGAAGTCATCGCTCGCATCGTCAGCATCTATCAAGGGAATAGGGAATAGGAAGGGAACAGGGAATAGGAAGGGAACAGGGAACAGGGAACAGGGAACAGGGAAAAGGGAACAGGGAACAGGGAACAGGGAACAGGGAACAGGGAACAACGAACATCACAAA
>CAKZHE010000048.1 GCA_936920195.1 uncultured cyanobacterium
CAAAAGTTCGTAGTTGGGCTTCAGCCCTCTCCGGATTAGGGCTGAAGCCCAACTACAAACTTAGTTAACTGAACTGTATTGAGTCCCGATGAAGAATGGAAATAATTTTGAATGGGAGCAAAGCGACTTGGCTATTGTCCAAATAATTTAATTTGATCTTTTACTTTTTCATATTCAGTTTTATTCCCTTGCTCTAAATATAGTTTTGCTGCCTGTTCTAAATCTGCGATCGCTCCAAGTTTATCACCTTGAGATGCTCTTGCATTTCCTCTACTGTGGTATGTATTTGCTAGGATGGTATCATTTATGCCCTCATTTTGTGGAGCTTTTTTTATAGCATTGGTAAAATTATCAATTGCTTCTTTAAATTTGTTTTGGTCAAAGTAAGCCAAACCTCGGTTGTAATATGCTGCAAAGAATTTAGGGTTAATTTTTAAGGCTTCAGTAAAATCATCAATCGCTTCTTTAAATTTCCGCTGGGATGAGTAAAACAGACCTCGATTAGTGTGGGCTGATATATTTTTGGGATCAATTCTTATAGCTTGGTTATAATCTTTCAATGCCTCTCTGATTTTGCCTTGATCATACTGAATATTTCCTCTGCTATTATAGGCATTTGCAAGGCTGGGATCAACTTCTATAGCCTTATTCAAATCATCAATTGCCTTCCCTTTATTACCTAGGTGAGAGTAAGCAAGACCCCGGTTAGTGTAAGCAGAAGCATATTTATAATCAATTCTTATAGCCTCATTAAAGTCATCAACTGCTTTCTTTTTATTGCCTAAATTGAAGTAAGTAAAGCCTCGATTATTGTAAGCAGTTGAATAATTAGGATCAATTTCTATAGCTTTGTTAAAATCATCAATCGCTTTCTGTTTATTACCTGATTCGGAGTAAGTAAATCCTCGATTGTTATAAGCATTAGCGAATTTAGGATTGAGATTAATAGCTTTAGTGTAGTCCGCGATCGCCTTTTCATTATTCTTTTGGTCGCGGCGAACATTTCCTTGCCAGTAATAAATACTGGCGAGAATATCTTTTTGTTGGGGCTGATTATTTTCCAGTTGAGCGATCGCATCACTAAATCGATTTATAGCCTCATCATAGTCTTTTGCTTGATAGCGGATTAACCCAGTTGTTAGCAGTATCAAAGAATTGATGGGATTAGAAATTTGGAACTTACCTTTAGAAGTTTCAAGTTCTGCTATATCTTGTTGCAAGTCTCTTTTTTCATCACCTAATACTAAATCATGCTGTTTTTTTAGGATTTCAAAATAGACATTGACATCAGCCGTTGGTTTTGTCGCGCTATACCATCCCCACAAAACGATACTCGCTTTCCGCTTCTCCCCCTCAAAACGAGCAACCTCACTGCCTCCTTTTTGTTCATTAATGACTTGATCTAATGCCTGAATTTTTACGTCAGGATATTTACTTGTAGCGCTCTTTAACTGCTTGAGAATATCATTAGTTATATGCAAATTATTGTTTTCGTTATCGTCAAAGTTGGCAACTAAAACAATAATTTGCTTAGAAAGTACATTTTGGAAGTGTACCCAAAAACCAGCAGTCAGAATAGTAATAATAATAGTGAAAGCCAGAAAAAAATAGCGTCCCTTTGGGTAAGTTGGTCCATGATAAGTCGGAGTTGATTTCTTATTAAGCCAGATGTAAATACAACACCCCCAGAGAAAGATATTGCAAAACACAAGCCAGTTTATTGACCAAAATCCGATATTTCCTTGCCACCATTGGATAAGGCTAGGGCTAGTTAAGCCAGCATAGATAAAACTGGCGATGAGGCTTTGTAAAATTCCGCCTTGGTTTTTTTGGAAGAACTCAAAAATTAAGCTGAACCAAGTCTTGTTTTTCATCACCGTGACCTTTTTTGAATTCAAAATTCAAAGAGTTTTTGGGAGATTTTATTCATACAATAACTATGTCAAAATTTGATCGGGAGCGCCCCCTAAATCCCCCAATGCTGGGGGAATTTGAACCTTTGGTATTATCCTGTTCCCCCCAAAGTTGGGGGGTTAGGGGGGCGATTATCATCCCAAAAAGGTACAAAGCAGTAGGCGTGGGGGGCGGGTTTATTGAGATTATTGGTAAAGATTAAAATTCCTGCCCAAACCCGCCCCTACATCAATATCGCTGGACTTTTTTCATTTGGCTGGTTTCGCTCCCGGCGGCGGTGGAGCCGAAAGCATCTTTTCAAAACTCAACGCTGTCACCCCCACCGTCACAATCAACATCCCTAGGGCTTGTTGAAACGATAAGGCTCTGCCAATAATAATATAGGCAAAAAGTGCAGTTAGCACTGGTCCAGAAGACCCTAGCAGCGAAGCCTTCGCCGCCCCAATCATGCTGATGCCAATATTATTTAACAGATAACTGACCAGCGTTAACACCCCTAAAATGACCCCACTCCAAATCAAACTAGGCCAGACATCAGGATTAACTTGAACACCATATTCTGGAGGTAATAGCATCAAAAAGCCACAGGTACAAACCAGAATCACGATAAAGTTAATCAGACTGAAAGGTACGGGATGGAGCTTTTTGGCAGAGGCTTGGGTGAGCAAAACGTAGAAAGCGAAGGTAATCCCAGAAAACGCCGCCGTAGTTAACCCCCGCACAAACAGATCGTCCACTTTAATCCCCGTGCTGGGCAGAGAGATTAGCACAATTCCCACGAAAATTATTGCCGCCACAATCCCGCGAAAATTACTAGGACGGTCGCCAAAAAATAGCCAAGCCGAGAGCAAAGTCACAATCGGATAAATAAAGAAAACTGTAATCGCTACCCCTGGTGAAATATCTCCCAAAGCAATGTAAATTAGCACCTGAGATAAAAACAGAAAGAAGCCGCTACCAATTACATTCACTACTAACCGAGGCTCTGACAAACTGCCAAACTTTCTAATATCTTGGAAGACCTTGGGATAGAGAAATTTCGCTAGCACTGCCATCGCTGGCACAACTACCAACATCCGCAGCCACAAAATTAATAGAGAATTGCCAAAACCAGGTTGAATAAATCCCCCTAGTTGAAACATTCCCAAAATCATTTTGGGCTTTCCTTGGATAATTGCTACCACCACATTAAAAAATGACAGCAAGATAGCGTAGCCAATAATAAATACAAAACCCAGTTGGACGGCAGAGGCTTTTTGCGGCTTGGCGGCTGGCGCTGGGGGGGCAGGAATTGGTTCTGGTTCTGGGGTAATGGGAATTTCTGCCAAAGGCTCATGGTCAGGGGGCGGAAAATCAAAATTTTGTTCCCTCGACAGTGGGGGGAGCGTTCCAGAGCCATTTTGCAGCCTATCTCGCAGGCGAGAAACCAGCGCATCTAAAATCAGTTCCCCTTGTTGTTCCAAGCTGTGCATATGGCGCAACTGCTGGGATAAGGAACTTCTATAACTATTCAGGTCATTTTGGAGAGTGTCGAAAGTTGCCCTGAGCGTAGAATCTAGAGCCGCCAGGACTTGATAGGCATTTTCTTTGTAGTCAGCTTGGCTGTTTCCGGCAACGGGGGGATGGGAATCTGCTGTTTGGTGCAGATGGACGGCAATTTCGCCTTGCAGTTGGTTCGCCAAACCTTGAAACAATTGCCTAAGCATTTGTTGCTGTTGAGCAATTTGCTGCTGGCGCTGGGATTGCAGTCCGGCAATCTCCTGTTCCAAACTAGCTTTCTCGGCTCGCAGTTTTTCCACATCGTGATTTAACTGGTCGAGCAAGCCGCTTTTGAGGCGTTCCAGTTCCTGAGTTACTGAGTTCAGGAGCGCCTCCGTTGGGTTCGGAATTTCGTCGCCAGGGTTTTCCGGGTAATTGTCCAGTTGCCCCATTTGCGTTTAACCTCTGTCCGATGGGTAGTCAAGAAACATAATCTAAGCTTATGCAATTTACCTGAAGAGCGATCGCCTTCAGGGATTGTATCTAGGCTCTACTTTAACCCTAAGTCTGGCAAATTCCTAGTTTTAGGGAAATAGCTCAGACCTCAGCAAATGTCACCAACTCTCTAAATAGACAATTACTCCCAGTGAATATGGAAACTGTTGGTGGTAAACTGACTTTCAGCATTGTCCTGTTTTTAGGGCAAACTGCCCCGATGGGCATGGTTAATATGGTGCTTGACAGGGAATTGTCTAGATTTAATCAGGTTTGCCGGCTTTGATGCACCCTAATATCTCAATTGATTGCAACTAATATACAAGTCACCACCCCGTAAAGTCATGGAGCGATGGGCAAAGCGCAGGCTAGCCGAACATAACTGAAATCTTTTAGCTGACCAGCATAAGTCTTAACTGACTGCGTAAAATATGGAATCGCTTACCAATCTAATTTTATGAAACCCAACATTCTCACCAGTGGCATTCCGGTTAAAAAACATCTGAACCGTTTCAGCGTCCGCACTAAACTAATTATCATGCTATTGCTAGTCAGTCTGGGGGCGATGATGGCAAGCACCTATATCTGTTCCAAAGTGGGAGAGGACATTCTCTCGAAAAAGGTATTTCAGCAGTTAACGGCGGTTCAGGGCAGCACCATCAGTCAGCTGGAGTCATACTTCAAGTTTGTGATCAATCACACCAAAACTCTCAGCAACAATGATATGTTCGTCAACGCCATGAAGGAGTCGAAACAGAGTTTTGACAAGTTGGCGCAAGTCAAGATTCCTAAGAGCTATGATGAAAAACTGCTAGAGTTCTACCGCGAAGAATTTATTCCCCGGCTGAAAAAAACTATGGATGCTGAACCCTTTGCAGAAACGTTTTTGCCCAAAACAGTACCTGCCCGGTATATTCAGTATCATTACATTGCCAATAACCCGTTTCCGGTGGGGGAAAAGTATAAATTAACAGATGCTGGTGACGGCAGTGAATATAGTAAAGTTAGCGGGAAATATACCGATAAATTTGAAGAGTTGGCTAATAGTTTTGGCTATCGCGACCTGTACCTAATTGATATGCAGGGCAATGTGGTTTATCTGCTTTCGGCGGAGGCCGATTACGGCATTAACATTCTCAATGGTCCGCTAGCGGAAAGTAATTTAACTCAAGCCTATCGAGATTGTCGCCGATCTAGTAGTCCAGGGTATGTGAAGGTGGCTGATTATGAACCCTATATCATGGCCTATAATGCTCCATCAGCCTTTGTAACTTCGCCCATTTTTGAAGGCTCAAAAATGATTGGGGTACTAGCATTTAAGCTGCCAGCGGAGGGAATTGACAAAATTGTGAATTTCAACCGTCAGTGGGCAGAAAATGGCTTAGGAAAAACTGGCGAAGTGGTACTAGCCGGTCCAGATTCATTGATGCGGGCGAACTCTCGGTTTTTAATTGAAGACATAGAAATTTTTAGTAAAAACCTCCTGCAAAATGGCACTCCAGAATCAATAGTCCGAAAAATTAATCATTTTAAAACTACGATTTTGACCTTACCAACTAGAAGTAAAGGGATAGAAACAGCATTAAAAGGCAAAAAGGAAAGTTTGTTTCTGACTGACTACCGAGGAGTTCCGGTATTAGGAACCTATGCCCCCATTGAATTTAATGGTTTGCAATGGGCGGTGGGGGTGAAGATGGACAAAACGGAGGCTTTTGCCTCCATTGCGGACTTTCAACGCAAAGTGCTGATTACAGCGGCACTGATTATTGCCATTGTGACGCTGGTGGCTATGTGGCTGTCGCGACTGTTTTCCCAACCAATTGAGCGGATGATTGCGACGGCAGAACAAATTGAGAGAGGGGATGAAAATGCCCTGGTGATGGCAGGAACTGGGGACGAATTTAGTGATTTGGCGAGGGTGTTTAATCAGACACTGTATAACTTGCGGAAGGAAATTCGCGATCGCGATCGCGAATTAAAGGAAGATGAAATTTTAATTAAAAAGCTGATGCCGATACACATTGCTAGCCGCCTGAAGGCAGGGGAAGGCATGGTGGCAGATCCGGCGGGGAATGTCACCATCGTTTTTACCGATCTCCATCGCTTCACTAAACTTTTCCACTCCATGACCAGCGATCGCGTGGTATTTACCTTAGATGAGTTGATAGATACTTTCGACGACCTGTTGGATAAATACGCTCTAGAGAAAATTAAAACCATTGGCGATGGCTACATGGCAGTCTGCGGCTTGACTGTCCCTTATATAGATAGTGAAAAGCGCACCCTTGACTGTGCCTTGGAAATGTTGGCGGCGATTGAGCGGTTTAATAATGAGCGGAATTTAGATCTGGATTTACGCATTGGCATCAATACCGGAGATGTGATTGCCGGAACGGTAGGTAAAAGCCGATTTAACTATGATATTTGGGGCGAAAGCGTCAATATCGCCTACAGATTAAAATCCGCTTGTCCCCCCGGCTGCATTCTAGTCTCAGGGAAGATCCACGAACGCCTGATTGATGTTTATGAGTTTGAACCTTTCCGCGCCATCTCGGAGCCAGGAAAAGAAGCCTTAGAAGCTTGGCAGTTGCGGGGGAATAGTAGTAATAAAGAACGCAGTGCGGGGAAGCCGAATACCAAAGCTGAGTCAAAAAGTGCTGCCAAATCAACCAAACCAGAAGGTAACGGCACTATCCCCCAGCGCACTCCCGGCAAAATTCTCCCCCAGGGAAATGATTCGGGAATTCATTCCAGAGGTGCAGAGTCCCGGAATGGCGCAGCAGCAGTCGGAAGAAAGATTTCCCCCAAGTCTTCGGAAGCGAGAAGCCAACCAGAAGAACTGACTGACAGCAGTAATCCCAATGGCAAATTCCGGCAAACTTTGGATACTTGGAAACAATCAATTCAATCCTTAGTTTACGGACAAACCTCTGCCGAAAACCCACCATTGCCCCTGGATAAAACCACTGATGATCAAAATCAGAGTGAAGAAAAGTCAACAACCCACCGCTAATCGGAGTACCGATACTTCGACAGGCTCAGTAACCATATAGCGGGGGCTTGAAAGAGCCTAGTTGACCAGTCTAAGTAAGAGTGTTCTCTTACTACGTTTAGGGCAAGAGTTAAAGACCTACCAGTGGATGCGAAGCTAGTCCACTGCTCTAGAACTCAAAAGTTAAACAGGCTTAAGGGTTAAACCAGTGCTTTTGAGATAGTTACCGACCCTAAACATTGACGAAGCTAACATTACCCCGCAAGGGAGAAACCCTCAAAATGTCTAATTTTATTTTCGTGCTAGATACCAACAAAAAGCAAAGCGAGCCAATTCACCCGGCTTCGGCAAGGCTATTGCTAAAGCAGGGTAAGGCTACGGTATTTAGACTCTACCCATTCACCATCATCTTAAAAGAGGCGGTTACAGAAATTCCAGAACCTTTGGAGTTAAAGATTGACCCTGGCTCTAAGACTACTGGGTTGGCAATCTTGCAAGGTGACAAAGTTATCTTCGGTGCTGACCTAACCCATCGTGGTCAGGCGATTAAAGCATCCTTAGAGTCCCGCCGTTCTTTACGCCGGGGGAGAAGAAGCCGCCATACTCGATACCGCCAGCCTAGATTCCTAAACCGTACCCGACCTAAAGGCTGGTTAGCGCCTAGTTTGCAACACAGGGTAGAAACTACTTTATCTTGGGTCAGGAAATTAATTAGATTTGCTCCCATTGGTTCAATTTCTCAAGAGCTAGTCCGGTTCGATTTGCAACAAATAGAAAACCCTGAAATCTCAGGCGTTGAATATCAGCAGGGAGAACTTTTCGGGTACGAAGTTCGTGAATATCTCCTGAATAAATGGGACAGGAAATGCTCTTATTGCGGGGTTGAAAACACTCCCTTACAGGTCGAGCATATTTGCCCCAAGTCTAAAGGGGGAAGTAATCGGATTTCTAATCTTTGTCTAGCTTGTGAAAAATGCAACCAATCCAAGGGAACTCAATTAATTGAGCAATTCCTTGCTAAGAAGCCAGAAGTTCTGAAACGGATATTAGCCCAAGCTAAAAAGCCTCTTAAAGATGCTGCGGCAGTTAACTCTACCCGGTGGGAATTGTTTAAGCAATTAAAAGCTCTAGGGCTACCTGTTAACAACGGGTCAGGTGGATTAACTAAGTTCAATCGGACTCGATTAAACCTACCTAAAACCCACTGGTTAGACGCTGCTTGTGTGGGGAAAATTGACGGATTAAAACTGAAGACCAACAAGCCCTTGCTAATTAAAGCTGCTGGACACGGTAGCCGCCAAATGTGCAGAACCAACAAGTTTGGTTTTCCATCTCGCTATGTGCCAAGGCTCAAGTTTGTTAAAGGTTTCCAGACTGGTGACATTGTAAAAGCAATCGTGACCACTGGCAAGAAAATTGGCAATTATGTCGGACGTATAGCTGTTAGGTCTAGCGGCTCATTCAATATTTCTGCATCAGAACTGGTACAAGGAATTAGTCATAAATATTGCAGGACTATCCACCAAAAGGACGGCTATAACTATGCACAGTGAGTTTGTGAATTACTCAACTGTCCCCTTCCCCGTTTTTGCTGATGCAAAAATTCACTCAGGGGACGTTTCGCAATTCACCCCCATTCCTCCCGACACCAAGTTTACCCTGAGCATAGCCGAAGGGCTGAGTACAGCTATGGTGTGGGTCTCCTGGGGGTTGAGATGAATAGTACAAATTGGACAGAATCTTGGTTTGTCTGGGGAATAGCATTAGGCATTGGGTTCCCACTGGTATCAGTTCTCTTAGAAGAAATCATTCAGCGGTTAAGACGGCGCAAAAGTCGCTTTGCCCCCATCTTGGTGCAGATCAAAAATATCATTCTGCCAACAATGGTTGTGTGGCTCTTTGTCCGAGAAGTATTTCGGATTGAGCAGCAAGGAATGCTGACAAAGACCTTGGAAACACTGTGGTGGATTTCCATTATCAATGTGACTTTATCAGGGCTGAATCTTTTAGTATTCGATCCCAAGGCAAATCAAGACTCTTGGTACACCCGCATTCCCAAAGTAGTTGTTGATCTAGCGCAGTTCTTAGCCATAGTGGTGGGCAGTGCCATCGTTTTAGCCCGGGTATGGGGGGTTGATTTAGCATGGCTATTGATCGTGTTAGCAGCAACTTTTATCGTCATTGCCCTAGCCTTGAAGGAACCCCTAGGAGGCGTTTTAACGGGAATTCTAGTAGTCCTAGAACGTCCCTTTCGGTTGGGCGATTGGTTAAAAGTGGGGGAATTTGAAGGCAGGGTAGTGGATATCAATTGGCGGACAGTGCATTTATGCACCAGCGATCACCAAATCCTGGTCTTACCATATCAAATCGTCGGTCAACAAGTTGTTTGCAATTACAGCAAAAGTGGCCAACTCTCGGCTTCCTCAATTACCGTCGGTTTTTCCTACGACAATTCCCCCAACTTGGTGAAACGGATCATGGTGAATGCGGCTTTATCAGTCAAAGGGATTTTGAGCAATCCCCCGCCAGAATGCTATCCGATTTCCTATTTGGCATCAACCATTACCTATGAGTTGGAATTCTATATCCAAGACTTTGAAAAGTTGAAGTTAATCCAAGGGGAATTAATGTCTTGTTTGTGGTATGCCGCTCGCCGGAATGGTCTGATTCTCTACCACTATAATTATGAATGTAATATCGATCTACCTCCGAATCGAGCCGAAAATCCCAAGCACAAATTGGCTAAATCCCTATCGGCAATTCCAGCTTTCATGGCTGTTGCCAAAGAGCCGCGCCAATTAGAGGATTTAGTCAAAGGGACAAGGATTCAGCATTTTGGAGTCGGAGAACCAATTATTACTCAGGGCGATCGCGTCCGCGCCCTCTATATTATCATTGTTGGTTGTGTTGACCTAGTTGTTAATGATGAATATGGCGAATTAACCGTTTTGAACTTAGGTAAAGGCGAGTTTTTTGGCGTAGAATCAATGTTTAGTCGCGAACCTAGTTCCGCCTCATTTGTGGCAACTGAAGATATGGAAGTATTGGTAATTGGGGCTGATGCAGTTTTAAGCATGATTCGCCGCCAACCCAACCTATCCACGGAAATTACCAAGGTAATTGAAATGCGAAAGAATGCGATTAATGTGGCAAAACGCACCAATGCCAATGAAAAGCGCAAATATCTAGGGAAAGAAGATGAAGATCAAGAACAACTGCCAGAAACTACTTTGGCAGTTACTCCCATAGAAACAGAGCGCCATCTCAATCCACCGTCCAAAGAGTTAGCTGAAAAGAAAGATCTAGTTGGTAAGAAAGAAGCTCTACCAGAAAAGACCAAAATCAACAAATAACTTCTCCCAATTCCCAATTCCCTTTTCCCTTTTCCCTGTTCCCCGTTCCCTGTTCCCCGTTCCCTTTTTTCCCTATTATCATGAACAAAATAATTCAATTTTTCACTAAATCTAAATTAGGAATAACATTAATTGTCAGCGCGATCGCCATCTTATTTTTCCTCATTTCCCCCCCCTTTACTTGGTCAGATGGCAATTTTACCTGGGCAGATTGGACTGGATTTAGTTCTGGCACAGAAACCAAAACCGTCACCGAGCAAATCGAACAAGATGGTAAAACTACCATCCTCAAACATATCATCACCGAAGAGCCTGATTCGGGAACCACATTAATCGATTGGATTAATACTTTAATTGCCCCCTTTTCCCTAACTATTTTAGGATTTTGGTTTCAGCAACAGCAG
Source organism: uncultured cyanobacterium (assembly GCA_936920195.1). Taxonomy (GTDB): domain Bacteria; phylum Cyanobacteriota; class Cyanobacteriia; order Cyanobacteriales; family FACHB-T130; genus CAKZHE01. Next base: position 10,638 of record CAKZHE010000048.1, read on the forward strand.
GAAAAACGCGCCGAAGAGCAAGCCGAAGTAGATAAAGAAATCGCCGACAACAATTTATGCGAAGAAGCTTTACAAGCTTACTTCGATCGTTTATCAGAATTATTACTCAATAAAAAATTAACCGTATTAACCCCAGACGATCCCGTTCAAGAAGTGGCATTAAATGTAATTAGAGCCAGAACCCTATCCATTCTGCGCCGGATTGGAGAAGACAAAGAACGAAAAGGCAATATTGCCCGCTTTTTGATCGATTCCGAACTGATGAGTAAATTAAATCTCAGCGATGCCGATTTGAGAAGTGCCGATTTAGTTGCCACCAACTTAGAAAATACTAACCTCAGAAATGCCGATCTAGAAAATGCTGATTTGAGAGATGCCGATCTCAGAGGAGCCAAATTAGAAAATGCCAACCTCACCAATGCCGATCTCAGAGGAGCCAAATTAGAAAATGCCGACCTCAAAGATGCTAACCTCACTGGAGCTAACCTCACTGGAGCGACGTTACAGAGTGCTAACTTGAGAAATACCCAATTCAAAGATGCAAATTTGACTGATGCTCGACTCGAAAATGCTAATCTCAGAAATAGCGAACTCGAAAATACTAATTTGACCGATGCCAGACTAGATAATGCCATTCTGATTGAGACTAATTTTACCAAAAGCAAACTAGAAAGAGCCAATTTATTAAATGCCAATTTAGAAGATGCTAAACTAAAAGAGGCAGATTTATCAGAAGCAAATTTAGCCGGAGCCAACCTAAGTGGGGCTGATTTAAGGGGCGCTATTAATTTGAGTTTAGAGCAAATTAATGCTGCTAACAATTCAACCGAAGCCATGTACGACGATAGTTGGCAGCAACTACTTGGTTTAAATTCAACTACAATTAGCCGAGATCGTTCTCAGTCATTTTTGTTGACCCCTTGAATTCGGCGAAATTGGGTTGCTTACCATCAAGAACTGATCGGGACTTACACAGTTGCTCTGCATATACAGGACTTACGCAGACCCTCTACATATAGTGTTTTGTAGGGGCAATCCCCCCGTGGTTGCCCCTCTTCCTAAGATAGTTGCGTAAGTCCTGATATAGTGTTTTGTAGGGGCAATCCCCCCGTGGTTGCCCCTCTTCCTAAGATAGTTGCGTAAGTCCTGCTGATAATACCCGTAGCGACTGTCTGGAAAGAGTTTAGCTGTTCTACCAGTTGAGATATTCCAACTACAGAGGTTCTGCTAAAACCGATAACTCAAAACCTGCACCGCATAATCATCCTTGGGCAAACTTCCCGGCCTAAGTTCAATTGTGTCACTATTCGTCCGACGAATTGGTTTACCTTTCATCAACTTCAAAAACTCATCCACTGGGAAAATATCGCACTTTGCCGCATCCGCCGCCCTCGTCCGGTAGTGCGTCGGAATCACCAACTTCGGACCCAGCGCATCCACCGCCGCCTTTGCCTCCTCAGCATTATAAGCCTTCCGGTCATCCCCTTTGCCTCCCACCGGAACCAGAATCAAATCGGGACGATTCATCAGGATTTTTTGCTCAATGGCAATTGGAGCCGCTGCCCCACCCAAATGCAGAATATTAATATCTCCCTGAGTCCAGCGCCATGCAACATTAGTCCCAAATTGTCGCCCACCGTTCCGGTCGTGGTCAATCGCAATCCCGCGTAATTTCATTCCCTGCCACTCATAATCCCCCGCCTCATAGAGAATCTTCGGATTACCTGGTAAACCCGTAATTTCCCCCTCATCCAGCAACTGACTGCTAATCAGAACTAAATCCGCTTTTACTTTCGGCGCACGATAACCCGCCGTACAACCAACTGGGCGAAATGGATTCACCAAAATTTTCAATCCATTGGCGACAAACAAAAAACAAGTATGTCCCAACCACTGCACCGATAGGACGCTGCTCGTTTGGGCTTGATAGCCCTGCAATCCCGAAGTTAAGCTAGTACCTACCGCCGCCAGTAACCCCGCCCCAGCATACTGAATTAACTCTCGCCGTTTCATCATTTATTTTCAAATCAATTGCTGAACTCAATTTCCACCCTAAGCAATCATCGACTAATTCCGCGCACTCACCCCTTGTAAGAAATTACGGAGTAATTGTTTTCCGGCAGTTGTCAAAATGCTTTCTGGATGAAATTGGACTCCTTGAACATGGGGATAGTTCCGATGACGAACACCCATGATTGTGCCATCATCAACCCAAGCTGTGATTTCTAATACCTCCGGACAACTGTGCCGCTCAATTGCCAAACTATGATATCTGGTAGCAGTAAAGGGATTTTCTAAGCCTTGAAATACTCCCACCCCGGAGTGCTGAATCTCAGAGGTTTTGCCGTGCATCAACGCCGGGGCTAAAATTACCTGTCCGCCAAATACCTGCCCAATCCCTTGATGTCCTAGACAAACGCCTAAAATCGGTAAAGTTGGTCCGAGGTGTTCAATCAATTGGAGAGAAATTCCCGCATCTTCCGGTCGTCCCGGTCCTGGAGAGATCACCACGCCATCCGGTTGCAGTTCCCGGATTTGCTCTAGGGAAATTTTGTCATTGCGATGAACTTGAATTTCCGCAGCTACGGGAAACTCAGCCCCCAACTCGCCGAGATACTGGACTAAATTGTAAGTAAAGCTGTCGTAGTTATCAATTACTAGAATCAAAGTCCCTTCATTCCTCCGCACCTAAAAATTGCCATTGAGATCGTTTTGGTCTTCTACGATCGCCATACCGCCCAAATTAACTCTAGCAGTGGAGGGAGCAACAGCGAACCTGCCACAAAGATTGCGGCTAAAGCTGAAACCAATACCGCTCCCGCCGCGCAGTCTTTGGCAATTTTGGCGAGTTCGTGGTAAGTCTGCTTCACCGTTAAGTCTACAACGGACTCAATTGCCGTATTCAGCAACTCTAGAACGATGACCAGGGCGCTAGTTAAACCAATGACCGCAATTTTGACTGCTGATAGATGTAAAACCAGGCTCAACCCAATTGCTAGAGCGCCAATGACGATATGAATACGAAAATTCCGTTGCGTCTGGAAGGCATAACTTACTCCTTTCCAAGCATACTTAAAACTAACCATTAAGTTAGGCGCGATCGCCCAAGCTAGCTCCCGGTTAGGTTTCCCTGGCTTGCGAGCATTATTAACAATCGGTTTTGAGAATTCTTGAGACATGGGAGCATTATTTAATGGCCTGAAGGAAACTAACAATTCATCAGGTTTCATAGCAGGGAAACTCCAATCGGGAGGCGAAAGTTAAATAAACTTAATATTACAACCAATCGCTCAATAGGCTGTTTAGATTTGCAGACCTAAACTGTGCAGTAAAGTTGCTTGCTTTTCCAGCATCAGCGTTAGGCTATCGTCATCAGGATGATCCCATCCGAGGAGATGCAACAATCCGTGGGCAGCGAGCCAAGCTAGCTCGATATCTAAAGAATGCCCTTGTTGACTAGATTGTTTACTGGCAGTATCAACAGAAATGACAATATCACCTAAGTACAGGGGTTGGGACAACAGTAACTCAGCTGGTTGGGGACAGTCTACCTCTAAAGCTGCAAAAGCCAGAACGTCAGTGGGTTGATTTTGGTGGCGATATTGGGCATTGAGAGATTGAATTTCAGCATCGTTTGTCAGTCGCAGGCTGAGTTCGCAAGCATTGGCGGCGAGATGGGGTTGCAAGTTGGCTAACCATGTTTGGAACCACTTTTCCCAGATGGATTCCGTAATGGCGGTAGTTAATTTGCCATCTGAAGTTGGGAAAAAACAGTCTTGGATATTGATTTCGACTTGCACGCTGCGGCTCCTGAATGATAATTACTTTAGCGAGTCAGGTAAGCCAGACCGACAAGCACTGCTACTAGGGCAATGGTGGTGAGGAAAAAGTGAAATAAAGATGTCCCTCGTTTGCGTACCATGTTCCGCATGGCTAGTTTGACATAACTGGGAGGTGGGGTGGTGGGATCTTCCATGGGGATTTCTAACTTTGGGTTTGAACTGATTGAATTGTTTCCTAAGCTCCGTTTGGGAAACAAGATCGAGAGACTCTGCCTAGCTTTGGTTATGATAAGAGGCAGAGCCTCTGGTAGGCATTCCTAGGCAGAGCCTGGGAACGAGGAGATGTCGGTTTTTGAACTGGTTCCTAGGCTCCGCCTGGGAACCAAGATCGAGAGGCTCTGCCTAGGCTGTTGACTTTGCGAGTTTTTGAGCAATTTTATTCATGCAGTAATTGTGTCTGATATTTCCTAACTGGTTCCCAGGCTCTGCCTGGGAACCGATATCCAGAGGCTCTGCCTCGTATGAGCGCCAAGCGAGGCAGAGCCTCTGGATGGCATTCCCAGGCAGAGCCTGGGAATGAGTAAACAGATCAGAAACTGCATGAATAAAAAGCCCCGAAAAAGGCACAAAGTGAACAGCCTAGGCTCTGCCTCGCTTGGTTATGATAAGAGGCAGAGCCTCTGGTAGGCATTCCCAGGCTCTGCCTGGGAACGAGGAACGAGGAGATGTCGGTTTTAACTCAATTTAGGCTTCAGTCCGACTAAGCTGATTTTCTTGGCGCAGATAGGTTTCAATAAAGTTATCCAACTCGCCATTGAGAATATCTGTCACCGCAGTGGTTTCTACACCAGTCCGCAAATCTTTGACTAGCTGGTAGGGATGAAAGACATAGTTGCGAATTTGATTGCCCCAGGCTGCTTCTACTATATCGCCTCGAATTTCGGCGATCGCTTTCGCGTGTTGTTCTTGGGCAATAATCAGCAATTTGGCTTTGAGGATAATTAACGCCTTCTCTTTATTTTGCAGTTGGCTGCGTTCCTCTGTACAGCGAACCGCAATCCCCGTCGGCACGTGGACAATCCGGACAGCAGTTTCCACTTTATTCACGTTTTGTCCGCCTTTACCACCGGAACGAGTGGTGGTAATGTCCAAATCCTTATCGGGAATATCTAGCTCAATGGTATTATCCAACTGGGGCATCACTTCTACCCCAGCAAAGCTAGTTTGGCGCTTGCCATTGGCATTAAAGGGGGAAATCCGGACTAAGCGGTGCGTGCCTTTCTCGGCTTTGAGATAGCCATAGGCATAGCGTCCATCAAATTCTAAGGTAACGGACTTAATCCCTGCTTCTTCTCCTTCGGAGATTTCGGCAATATTAACTTGATAACCGTGACTTTCTCCCCAACGGGTGTACATCCGTAATAACATTTGCGCCCAGTCTTGGGCATCCGTACCGCCTGCCCCAGCATTAATGGTTAATACTGCCCCTTTTTGGTCGTAGATTCCCGAAAGTAGCTGTTGCAATTCCCAACGGTCAAGTTCTTGGTGCAGTCGAGTAATATTGGTTTCAGCTTCTTGGAGCAAACCCTCATCTGTCTCTAATTCCAACAGTTCGATGACTGCTTGGGCATCTTCCAAACTGCTACACCATTGCTGGTATTGCTGCAAGTGGGATTTGAGGTCATTGAGTTCCTGCAAGGTTTGTTGAGCAAAAGTCTGTTCGTTCCAGAATTCCGGTTGGGCAGCGAGTTGTTCTAGATCTTGGATTTTGGCTGTCAGGGCAGGAACGTCAAAGATAGTCCTGGGTTTTACCCAGGCGCTGGGACAAGGTTTCGATTTCGCGTTTGATGTCTGTTAGTTCAAGCATAGGGATAGGGAACAGGGAACAGGGAACAGGGAACAGGGAGCTGGGGGCAGGGGGGAGGGGGGATGGGGGGAGAGGGAATAGGGAACAGGGGGGGAGAGGGAATAGGGAATAGGGAATTGGGGGGGAGAGGGAATAGGGAATAGGGAATTGGGGAGTTAATCTAAATATATCAATCTTGTCCAAAATAGGGAACTGGTAATAGGTTAGAAAATTCTGGAAGATAGGGATATGTTAAGAAAAGGTTTTTTAAAGCAGTTTTTTTATCCTTTGGTGCTGGTGTTATGGTTATTTTGCACTGCCGCCAACTTGAAGGCAGTGCCGGGAGCAGAACCAATGGCATTGATAGGAGCTAATGTGGGCTGGAACAACAATTTGTCAGTAGATGGGATTGCCTACGATCTTTATATACCCCCAAACTATCGCGATCGCGCTAGCGCGCACCCCCGGCTTCGCCGCACTTTGCTAGTTTTGCCGGGATGGAATTACCCCCGCACCAGTTGGGTAGAAAATTCCCCCCTAGTTGAATATGCCAATAAATATGGATATGCTCTGATTTTGCCGGAAATGCTCAAGACGCTCTACGAAAGTTCCTACTATCCCGAAACTGAGTTGAAATGGCATTCCGTTCCCGGAGGCAAGTTTATCAAAGAGCAGTTCATTCCAGGGATGCAAACCAAACATCATTTATTGATTCCTGGTGACAACAACTTTTTGTTAGGACTTTCCACGGGGGGTAGAGGAGTCGCTTTGATTGCTTTGGAAAATCCCGATTTATTTGTGGCTGGGGCTAGTCTATCCGGAGATTTTAGTCAGGAAAATACCCCAAGCGATCGCCTGATGACTCTAGTCTACGGTTCTTTTGCTGATTTTCCCTCGCGCTGGCAAGGACAAGATAATCCCCAGGCGCGAGTAGCAGAATGGAAAATGCCTTTATATCTGGCTCACGGCACTGATGATGATATTGTTCCCGAATCTCAAAGTTGTTTATTTTACCAAGCTTTAAAAAATCAGTTGGATAATCAAGTTTTAATTGAATATCATCCCATTTCCGGGGCTGGTCACAATTATCAGTTTTGGGGCGGGCAATTACCAGCCGTTTTTGAGTTTTTTGAAAAACTGACAAAGTTATAAGCCGAAGGAGGGAATCGAACCCCCCGCTCGCGTCTACGAAACGCGAGTACCACCACGGTAACAATGGTACCTTGCTCAGTTCCGAATTAAGGACAGGCGGCAAGCGTTGGATTGTCTCAGCTTCGGCAAGAAAATTTAAAAATCTTTGGTGGGACAGGTGGCTAGCATCCAAGCGTGCGAGGTTGCAACTATCCGTTAGCAATTTCCCAAATCTGGAATCAGGGTGGTATGCAACGCTGGATCTAACTCAGTTCCCATGTAATATATTATGCTACAGGTTAATTGGAGATGTCAAGGGGTGGCAGGTAGTGACGTACCTACACCGCCTGAGTACAGGTCGGTGTAGGCTTCTCAGAGACTCTTCGTTGAAGACATAATCTGAGCT
>CAKZHE010000049.1 GCA_936920195.1 uncultured cyanobacterium
ACTAGGGGATGGGATTTTTGGGCAAAGACTTGAATGAACTGTTGAAAAAGTCGATTAAAACGGTTTTGGGATTCCGCTGCGCCAATTTCAGCCACGGGAGGTTGCTTGCCAAGAATTTTTTCTAAGTCGGGAATCACATCAATGATAACTTGTCCGCTTTCCCCTAATGCTGCTTGAATTTCTTTGTGCCAGTAAGCTAACTTTTCGGGACTTTCGGAAAGTAATTGCCCAATCAAATCTTCCAAGGCTTGAATTAAAGCAGCGTAGGGAATATTGCGCTTAAACTGATCGAATTTCCCTTCGATGAAATAACCCCGTTGTCGGACAATCGGTTTATGAACTTCGTTAATTAAGGAAGATTTGCCAATGCCAGAATATCCCGAAACTAAGATGATTTCCCTTTGCCCTTGACTAACTCTTTCAAAACCTGTTAATAATTGGTTAACTTCATTGTCTCTGCCATAGAGTTTTTGGGGAATTGTTAGTTGGGAAGAACGATCTAATTTGCCAGGAGAAAAATAGGCGATCGCCCCTTTTTCTGCTAATTGATTTAAACAGGTTTCTAAATCTACTTTTAATCCCCCCGCACTCTGATAGCGATCTTCGGCATTCTTGGCGAGCAATTTCATCACTATTTCGGAAATAGTTGTGGGAATAATGCCATTTAATTGTTGGGGAGTCAGAAATTGTTTGGCAATATGACAGTGAACTATTTCGATAGCATCTTCCCCTTGGCAGGGAATTTCTCCAGTTAGCATTTCATAAAAGGTTACGCCCAGAGAATAAAAATCGGTATGATAATCAATGGAGCGATTCATTCTCCCGGTTTGTTCGGGAGACATATAGGCGAGCGTGCCTTCAAATTTGCCTAAGTTAGCAATTAGGGAATCTTCTTTACTCAATCGAGAGGCAATGCTAAAGTCAGTAACTTTAACTTTGTCGGTTTGGGAATTAATAATGATATTGCCCGGTTTGATATCTTTATGGATAATTTGATTTTGATGCAGAAAACCTAGAGTTTCGGCTAGTTGAATAGCGATTTTTAAAAACCCTTTTAATTCTAGGGGGGATTTGAGGGATGTAAGTATTTCTCGCAGAGATTTGCCGCCAAAGTCTTCTAAGATCAGTGCTAAACCATTTTGACAGGTTTCCAAGCCATAAACTTTAACTATGCCTTCCGCCTCTAGATTGGCAGCAATTTGATATTCGTGCTTCAGTCGTGCCAGTTGCTCAATAGTCGGAGATTCGGCTTTGAGGGTTTTAATAATTGTTGGCTGTTGGTCTTTTTCCCTGATCCCCCGATATATGAGAGTATTAATACCTGAATTGATAACTTCGCCAAGTTGGTAGCCGGGAATAGTTAGCATATTCTTCTCAGGGGTAGACGCTATTTAAGTTCTATCCTAACTGAAGAAAAAAAGTTTGGGGAAATTTACTTAGGTTGCTCAGGAGTTAGGCAAATCCTCTATCCATAGCGTTTTGTAGGGGCAACCACGGGGGATTGCCCCTACAGGACTATATTTTGGCAGCCCGTTTAAAGGCTTCATCCAAAACTTCTGATAAAGTGGGATGAGCGTGGACTAGAAAGGCTAGGTCATGGACTGATTGCCGTTTAGCGATCGCATTGGCAGCTTCTTGAATTAAATCAGAAGCGTGCAGGCCAATGATATGAACGCCCAACAATTCTCCGGTATCTTGTCGATAGATGACTTTGGCGATGCCTTCCCCTTCGACTTCGGCGATCGCTTTCGAGTTACCTTTAAAGTAAGTTCGGGCAGCGGCAACTTCAAACCCCTGTTCTTGGCCTAATTTTTGGGCATCGGGTTCTGTCATCCCCACAAAGCTGATTTCCGGATGGGTAAAAGCAGCGGCGGGAATGCTGCGATAATCTACCGTGCGGGGGCGCTGACAAATATTTTCTACTGCCACAATCCCTTGAGCAGAAGCAGCATGAGCCAGCATCATTTTCCCAGTGGCATCGCCAATTGCCCAGAGGTGAGGGATGGGTTCGCCGCCTGCCAAGACTGCCATCCTATCATCAACGGGAATAAAGCCTCTTTTGTCAATTTCCACTCCTGCGGATTCTAAACCTAGATTTTTGGTAGCGGGGATACGCCCAGTGGCGACTAAACAGGCATCTACTTCCAATACATCTACAACTTTTTTGGTTTTGGCATCGGTTAATTCAATCGTCACTGGGGAGCCGGGAGTAATCTTGGTGGCAAATACCCCCACTTTGGTTTCAATATCGCGGGGAGCAATCAGAATTCTTTGGGCAATTTTGGCAATATCGGGATCAAAAGTGGGCATTAATTGATCCAGGGCTTCAATCATGGTAATTTCACTGCCCAAGGCGGAGTAGATATCGGCAAACTCCAAACCGATATAACCGCTGCCAATGATGGCTACCCATTCCGGCAACCAATCTAGTTTGACGGCATGATCGCTAGTAAAGACGGTTTTGCCATCCACTTCAATCCCATTGGGAACCCACGGTACAGAACCCGCAGAAATAATAATATCTTTGGCAGTAATGGTTTTTTCGCCTTGACTGGTTTCGATGGCGACTTTTTGGGAACCCGCTACTTTGCCCCATCCAGTAATAATTTCTACTCCCAACCGCTTTAAACTGTTGGTTAAGTCGCCGCGAATCTTGCTAACTAGGTTGCCCGCATGGTCTGATATGGCTTGACGGTCAAATTCTACCCCGGCTGTTTTGATACCCAATGCCTTCAGGTGAGCGGCATCTCGCAATTCTCGGACTTTCCCGGTAGCAGCTAATAAAGCTTTGGAAGGAATGCAGCCGCGATTTACGCAAGTACCGCCCATATCGGCTGCTTCGACGATGGCAGTTTTCAATCCGCAACTGACGGCGTGTAAAGCGGCTCCATGTCCACCTACTCCCGCCCCAATTATCACTAAATCGTAATCAAATCCCTGAGTCACTGAACTCTCTCCGCGCAATTTAAGGTTTGCAGAAGGGCTAAAGCCCAACTACGAACTTATTTGACCTTAATTGTTGCGTCTCTGCCGTTGAGCTTCATACAAAATCAAGGCAGCAGCGATCGCCACATTTAAAGATTCTACTCCTGGACTGAGGGGAATTTTCACTTCTTGGTCAGCTAAAGCAGCTAATTCTGGAGAAAGTCCCCCGCCTTCGTTACCGAGTAAGATCAGAGTGGGCGATCGCCAGTCTGCATCCCAATAGGTCATTTTAGCGGTGGCAGCGGTGGCAATAACTTGCATTCCCGCCCCTTGACAATTTCTGACTACCGCCCTTAAATCGGGACTAACTGCCATCGGTAGCCGAAACCATTGTCCCGCCGAAGCCCGCAAAACTTTAGGATTTTCCATATCAGCGCTATCGGCACTTAACCATAATCCTTCGGCTCCGGCAGCGGCGGCGGTGCGAATAATTGTTCCCAGATTGCCGGGATCTTGCAAAGTTTCTACTGCCAATCCTAAACTGTGGATGGTTAAAGAGGGTTGTTGTAAATGCAGGCGAGGAGCCGTAGCTACCACTCCATCCGGGTTTTGAGTCGTGGCAATGGCTGCGATCGCTTCTGGACTAACTAATTCTACCCTTTCTGCCTGTTGGTTAGCTTTTGCCCAAAGTTCTAAATGACGTTCTTGCCAACTAGGGGTACAACAGACAGTCAGCAGAGGATAATCCACTGCCAACGCTTCTTCCAGCAAATGAGTTCCTTCCAACAAAAAGGCTTGCTGTTCCTTCCTTTCCTTGGCAGATTGCAACTTTCGTAGCTGCTTAATTAAAGGGTTTTGCAAGCTAGTCAGCATTTGCCCCACGAAGGATGTTGTTTTCAATGCGGAACCCGGGACTTGAACCCGGAAGTCCTTGCGAACACTAGAACCTGAATCTAGCGCGTCTGCCAATTCCGCCAGTTCCGCACAATATTTGACTCGCGATCTTTCATTATGCACAACCTTTCCAGCTTTGTCAAGCAATTTTTCGGCGATCGCGCTGTTATTAAAACTTTAGCCGATTCCCACCTCAGCGCCCAAAATCTGCACCAGCGGCAGGAAAGGTTTGTCAAGGAAGCTTTTCAACTATTTCAGCCCTCGGAATTTGTGACTCAAACTCAACTATAACTGTGGGCGATCGCAGCTATTTGAAGACGATCTAATTAAACTGATGATTTTTGATTCCACTCAGGAGGTTATTATTCAATGGATAGACTAGATGAATACCGGGATATAATTTATAAAATCCTGTCACACTATGCCAGCATTCCTTACAGCTATGGAGATATTAAAACCTATGTCATTGTTGACAAGGAACGCAATCATTTTCTGATGATGCACGAAGGATGGGAAGGAAAAAAACGGATTCATGGCGCTATTGTTCACGTCGAAATTCTTGATAGTAAAATTTGGATACATTATGATGGTATCGAAGATGGGATTGCTGATGAATTAGTCGCTGGGGGCGTTCCCAAAGACCATATAGTTTTAGCCTTTTATTCTCCCTATTTGCGACAGCATACCGAATATGCAGTGATATAGTAGGCAATACGTTTCAGTTAAGTAGGTGGTCATAAATCAAAGAACGCAAAAGTTCGTAGTTGGGCTTCAGCCCTCTCCGGATTAGGGCTGAAGCCCAACTACGAACGTCCTTTCATTCCCCCAGAGCTTAAAATTTAGGATTAATTGATTTTAACTCAAACCATTAATCCGCCAGGGACTTAAGTCCCTGTCTCAAAGCTAAAGTCCTCTGAAGAGGACTAATAATCGTCAATTTTTCATATCATGTCCGATCGATTGACCGCAATAGCATGATATGATTGGGAATATTTGTAGGTTGGGTGGCGAGACAGCAAAACCCAACAAAATACTGGTAAATGTTGGGTTTCCACTGTCGTTCCAACCCAACCTACGATTCACTGAAATTCAACCATGAACATTATCTTAAACAACGAACAAGTAGAGTTAATACAAGCCAAAATAAATAGCGGTAAATACCAAACCATCGAGCAAGTCATCAATGAAGCTTTGCAATTGCTAGAACAACGAGATCGAGAAGATCAAAAGTGGGTTCAAGAAACCAGAAAAAAAGTAGATGAAGCCATCGAAGAACTGAGACGAGGAGAAGGAATTGATGGGGAGTTAGTCATAGCTCAATTGCAAGAAAAATTGCAGCGATCGCGTCAGAGACAACCATGAGCAATTATATCATTTCTCCATCAGCTAGTCGGATCTTTCTGAATTAATTAATTTTAACGGGGCGGGTTTATTGAGTAAATGTGTAGGGGTAGCGCCTAGGCTGTTGACTTTGTAAGTTTTTGAGCGATTTTATTCATACAATAACTATGTCATTATACTGGGTCTAAATCATTAACCCAAGTCTGTAGTTTGTAGGGGCGGGTAACGCCAAGGGCTTCGCTTCGCTAAAACTCAGATCTTTGATACCCACCAACAAATGATCTAAACCCGCCCCATACACCCTCAAATTTACCATTAATTGACTTCATCGATGCCGTCGGGGGCGGGTTTATTCAGGTTATTGGTGAATATTAAAATTCATCCCCAAACCCGCCCCTACATAAATCATGGTCAATCAAAAGGACTTGGTATTGGTTGAAAATCCCGCAACTGACTACCTAAAAACTGCATGAACAAAAACCCCATAAAAAGGCACAAAGTCAACAGCCTAGGTAGCGCCCCCGTGCCTACCCCGATTTAGCGGGGCAACCACGGGGGGATTGCCCCTACATAGACAGAATTGATTTTATTCTAGCAAAAACCCCCTTAAAGACTTTGATTCTGGTATCGGGAGATTTTCTGACTGCTAAAATTTCGCGATAGCGCTAGCACTATCGCAGGGCTTCGCTTTGTCCCAATTGGGTCAGTCCTGATATAGTGTCGATGGTGTGTTAGCGTGAGCGAAGCACAGCCCTTGGCTTTAGCCATGCCGATAGGCTTGCGTTGCGTAAGTCCTGTCATCGTTTGACTAAAATCTCAATTAAAGATAGCAATGAATACAGCTAATTTTCCGTGGCTGACCTTCATCATTTTATTCCCCATCGCTGCCTCCCTGTTGATACCTCTTGTCCCAGACAAAGATGGTAAAACAGTCCGCTGGTATGCCCTGATTGTGGGACTAATTGATTTTGTAGTAATTGTTACGGCTTTTTATACCCAATACAACCCTAGCAATCCCGGACTTCAGCTAGTAGAACGCTATCCTTGGGTTCCCCAATTAGACTTAAATTGGTCAGTGGGAGTTGATGGCTTGTCGATGCCCCTGGTATTGCTGACAGGGTTTATGACTACCCTAGCAATTTTGGCATCTTGGCCTGTCACCATGAAACCAAAGTTTTTTTACTTCTTGATGTTGGCAATGTACGGCGGACAAATTGCCGTGTTTGCGGCTCAGGATTTGCTGCTGTTTTTCCTGGTTTGGGAACTGGAATTAATTCCGGTTTACCTGCTGCTCTCGATTTGGGGAGGCAAAAAACGCCTCTACGCCGCTACCAAGTTTATTCTCTACACCGCTGGCGGTTCCCTATTTATTTTGGTTGCAGCCCTGGCAATGGCATTTTATGGCGGTAATGTCACCTTTGATATGCAGGCGATCGCTGCCAAAGATTATGCTATCAACTTTCAACTGTTGATGTATGCGGCTTTCCTGATTGCCTACGCTGTCAAGTTGCCCATTTTCCCCCTACATACTTGGTTGCCAGATGCCCACGGTGAAGCTACCGCCCCGGTGCATATGTTACTGGCAGGCATTCTCCTGAAAATGGGCGGTTATGCCTTGCTGCGGATGAATGCCGGAATGCTGCCCGATGCCCACGCCGTTTTCGCCCCCGCGCTCGTCATTTTGGGGGTAGTCAATATTGTCTATGCGGCGCTGACATCCTTTGCCCAGCGCAACCTGAAGCGCAAAATCGCCTATTCTTCCATTTCCCACATGGGATTTGTGATTATTGGGATTGCTTCCTTTACCGATTTGGGAACCAGTGGAGCCATGTTGCAAATGGTTTCCCACGGTTTAATTGGAGCTAGTTTATTCTTCCTCGTTGGCGCAACCTACGATCGCACCCACACCCTGATGCTAGATGAAATGGGTGGGGTTGGTCAAAAAATGCGGAAGATTTTCTCCATGTGGACGGTTTGTTCGATGGCATCTTTGGCGCTGCCGGGAATGAGCGGTTTTGTGGCGGAGTTGATGGTATTTATTGGTTTTGCTACCAGCGATGCCTACAATCCCACATTCAAGATCATTGTCGTCTTTTTAGCGGCAGTGGGCGTAATTCTCACCCCCATTTATTTGCTCTCAATGCTGCGAGAAATTTTCTATGGTCCAGAGAACAAAGAATTGGTGGAACACGAAGCCTTAATTGATGCCGAACCCCGCGAGGTGTTTATTATTGCCTGTCTGTTAGTGCCAATTATCGGGATTGGTTTTTATCCCAAAATCTTGACTCAGATTTACGACACTACCACCTCCCAATTAACTGCCAGATTGCGAGCTTCTGTCCCCAGTTTGGCGCAGAAACAGTCGCCGACTACGGAAGCAGTATCTTGGCGAGCGCCAGCCATTGGTCCTAGTTAGAAGCGATAACAAAAAGTTTGTAGTTGGGCTTGAGCCTAGGCTGTTGACTTTGTGCCTTTTTAGGGGTTTTCTGGCAGTTTCTGAACTGATTTTCGGGATGATAATCGCCCCCCTAACCCCCCAACTTTGGGCAGGGCTGTTTCACGCTAAGGTTCAATTTCCGATCTTTGGCTTTTCAATGCCTCTCCCAGTGGGCAAAACCGGAGTTTTTAATAATTCCTACCTTCTTTGTAGGAATTATCGTCTGAAACCCTTGCTTTGCAAGGGTTTCAGACCGTCAAAAATCCTTGCGTGAAACAGCCCTGCCAACTTTGGGGGGAACAGGATACCCAAGATTCAAAGTCCCCCAGCATTGGGGGATTTAGGGGGCGCGTTATTGTATGAATAAAATTGCTCAAAAACTCGCAGAGTCAACAGCCTAGCTTGAGCCTCAATCCGAAGGGCTAAAGCCCAACTACAAACTTCCTTAAATAGCTTATGTCCGCCAAAAATGAAACCACAGTTCTAGTTTTAGCTTTGCTGGTGACAGCGGGTGTAGTCGGCGCGGGAATTTGGTGGTTTAGTCAAAAGTCAGGATTTAACTTCAAAACCACTGCGCCAGAACCTGCCAAAACTGCCGAAACTTTTGCCCAAGTTTCCGGTGTTCCCAATGGCATCTTTACCTATGGCGGCAGTACAACTTGGGCAACTGTCCGCAAAGAAATAGATCCTGCCATCCAAACGGTTTGGCCTAACTTTAAATTACGCTATGCTGATTCTCCCACAGGTGCGCCCAGTACCGATACGGGGATTCGGATGTTATTGAATAACCAACTGGAATTTGCCCAGGCTTCCCGCCCCATTACCGACCAAGAATATCAGCAGGCGCAACAAAGAGGGTTTAAAATCAAAGAGATTCCGGTGGCTTTAGATGCGATCGCGATCGTAGTCCATCCCAATCTTAAAGTTGCCGGAATAACGACCAATCAATTTACAGATATTTATAGTGGTAAAATTACCAATTGGCAGCAAGTTGGTGGACCGAATTTAAAAATTAAACTTTATGGTAAACCAGTTCGAGATAGTAATACCTCTGCGGAACTGATTAACACAACTACGGAAGCTTTGCAAAAAATTCAAGCTAATCCAGGAGCAATTTTTTATACTTCAGCACCCTTAGTAGTTGGGCAATGTAACGTGAAAACTCTGCCTTTAGGTCGGACTGCCAATGAGTTAATTAGCCCTTATCAAGAGCCTTTTATTCCTCTTTCCCAGTGTCCCCAAAAGCGCAACCAAGTGAATACAGAAGCGATTCTGAGCGGTAAATATCCTAACACTCGCCGTTTAACAGTAATTGTCAAGCAAAATGGTCAAATTGACGAACAAGCTGGGGAAGCCTATGCTAAATTATTGCTAACTGCCCAAGGGAAGGAATTGCTGTCAAAAGCTGGATTTGTTCCAATTCGTTAAGGAATGAAAAATCAATAACTTGAATAATCTTAGGTTGGGTTTCCACTGTCGTTTTAACCCAACCTACTAGCGCATCTAGCCTAATTTGCTTTCTTTGGAAGATCTATTGGAGACGTTCCACCGGAACGTCTCTACGAACTGGGATAACCCAACATTTTAGACTAGACGTGCTACTACCTGTATTCTGATTATCTGCGAAAAACTGTACTGACAATTACTGTAATGGTAGCACTAGCAATCAATGTAAAAGCCAGTTGTACTACCCACTGAGTTGCTTGTTGATAATTAGAAAAACGATCGTTGAACTTTTCGGAATCAGCCGATAAATGATCCATCCGAGTCGATAAAGTGTCCACACGATCTGATAAGTTATCCACACGAGTCGATAAGGTATCCATCCGATCTGATAAGTTATCTACACGCCCCGATAAGTTATCTAACTTGTCGATAACATCTCTGAGTGTTGGTTCTCTGTTGGTAATGTTAGTCATTGCTTTCACCTCAACTAGATAATCCGATAATAACAGATTTTTTTAAATCAAGAAATGGATCTCAGGGCGATCGCTCTTTTTTTAAGTTACAATATTGTTATTGGAGGAATGCGATCAAATGTCTTATAGTCAATTTAGCATTAATCAGATTAAATCAGAATTTGGCATAACTTTTTCTGAACAAGCGGGGATTTTTGCCAATATTCCCGAAGCTAGTTACAGCGATTTTTTGGCTGAAACCTTAGAATATAATATTCCCTTAGCCCTGGCAATTAACTCAGAAAAATCTCGCTCTGAAATGATTGTCACGCCAATTTTGATTGAAATCAGAAAGCAATTTGCCAATCAAATTGGTTTGTTTTCTGGAAAGGAGTTTACAGTAGATTCCGCAAGAGGCTTAAGTGGGTTCTGCGACTTTTTGATTAGCAAATCAGCCGAACAGCTAATCATAGAAGCTCCAATTATCGCTTTAATCGAAGCCAAAAATGATAATATTGAATCTGGTTTGGCTCAATGTATGGCAGAAATGATTGCCGCCCAGTTATTTAACCAGCAAAAAGGCAATCAAATTCCGAGAATTTATGGAGTGGTGACAACTGGAAGTTTATGGAAATTCATGCAATTAGAAGATCAAACAATCGCGATTGATTTAAATGAATACTTTCTGGGGAACTTGGGGAAAATCATTGGCATTTTTAAAAACTTCATTGAATCAGTTAGCAGCCAAAATCTTACCTAAATGCGTAAGCTGCCATGCTGAAAACTCCATATCTTGTAATTTTTATAGAGGTGTGGCGTAAGTCTTGCTAGAGTAGAGACGTTCTGTCAGAACGTCTCTACTGATGGGGTTAAACTGAAATTATTTTAAGTCCCACTAATGGCGACGCGGGGCAAACGATGCTTAAAACCACAGAGGATTTCCCAGGAAATTGTGCCTAAAGTGGTTGCCCAATCGTCAGCAGATATTTTTTCTGTGCCATCTTGTCCTAACAAAGTGACAATTTCTCCTACTTGTAAATTGGGAATTGCACTGACATCAAGCATCAACTGATCCATAGTAATTGCACCTATTTGTCGGACAAATTGCCCGCGAATCAAGACTTGCATTTTATTGGATAATAAACGGGGGACTCCATCGGCATAGCCAATGCCAACTATGGCAATTTGCATTTCTCGATCAGCGATAAAGTGTTGACTGTAACTAACTCCCGTGCCGGGAGGGATAGTTTTAATTTGCGTAATTCTGGCTTTAACTTGGAGAACTGGTTGGAGAATAGGGAATAATGGGGGATGTTGATTGTCCTGACTTGGTTGGAGATGGTCGGCAGGATACAAACCATAAATCGCTAATCCCACCCTAACTAAATCGTAATGGCAAGAGCGATCGCCCAGAGTCGCCGCTGAATTGGCTAAATGTAGTAGGGGATGCAGAGAATGGTCGGTGGCTAAATTAATCTTAGCAATGGCAGCATTAAATCGGGCTTGCTGTTGCTGCATCAATGCCCGATGGGGGCTGTCGGCGGTGGCAAGGTGAGAATAAATGCTGGCGATGTGCAAATTAGGCAGACTTTGGACTAGCCGAACCAATTCGGGAGCCGATTCCCAATTAATCCCCAAACGAGACATCCCAGTATCTAACTTGATATGAACGGGTAAAATACCCTGGGGTGATATAGTATTAGCAGTTTCAGAAAATACTAGGGCTTGCTGAGGTGTACTGAGAGTTGGCTGTAACTGCCAATGGGCGATCGCTTGAATTTCTTCCGCAGTATTCGTTGCTCCCAATACTAGAATTGGCGCTTTAATGCCTGCTGCTCGCAATTCCATCCCCTCTGGGATAGTGGCGACACCCAACCAGCTAGCGCCGTTTGCCAAGGCTATTTGGGCAACAGTTACGGCTCCGTGACCATAGGCATCGGCCTTGACTACTGCCATGAACGCTGTCTGGGGTGCTAAAAACTGGTGGATTTGACGGACATTATTGGCTAAAGCATTCAGATCAATCTCAACCCACGCGCGGATTTTGGCGAGGGCGCGAGTGCGAAGCTCTGTGTGCGCGCTAGCGCTATCGCCATCCATAGTCATCAGACTGGGAACATTGATAGTATTGTGCATAGTGGCGATCTCCTCACAACAATCAAAATTTAGAGACTGGGGCTAGTAATGATTTATTCATTTACCGCCCAGATTGTCCCGAATCAGCAGTACGCTGCTGTATGATTTCTGAATATCAGGATTAAAAACCTCTTAACCAAAAGATTAATCTCCTGTGGCTAAATTATTGCTCGCCAGTCAGAAATTCACCAAACTTCAAAATCAGATTATTAAGATCTTGCAAGATGGCTTTGAGGATTAATAAAATCAGAGAGGCGGTTAATTCATTGAAAAGCATGGCAATTTCAGCAATTTACCAGGAAGGCTCAAGGGCGCTGTAATTTCTCTATAGCAGCATACTAGACCACAAAACTCAATGAAAGCTAGGTGGAGAAATAAGACCGCAGATCTCCTCTGCGATTGGGCGATGTCCAGTATTACAGGAGATCGCGGGAGGATAGCCCAATGAAACTGAGAACTAAGACTCTACTGGCAATTGGTGTCACCCTCGTCGGGTTAGTTGGGGTGCTATACGCTGCTTCCTCAAGCATTTTGCTCGGTAGCCTCAAACGAGCGGAGGAACAGAATACTCGCCAAGCGGTTAAAGTAGTTCTGAGCAGTTTTGAGCAAGTTCAACAGGACTTTAGCGATCGCTTTTCCGATTGGTCAGCTTGGGATGATACCTACACCTTTATTCAGGATGGGAACCAACAATATATCCAATCCAACCTGATTCCCGAACAATTATCGAATTTAAAAATTAATCTAGCCTTATTTATTAATTCTTCCAATCAGATTGTTTTTGGTACAGGATTTGACCTCAAAACCAAACAACAAATCCCGATTTCAGATGCTATAAGAAATTATATTTCCCCTCAAGATTTACTTTTATCGCGAACGAAAGGTGAGCCACTAAAAGGCATTTTGCTTTTGAAAGAAGGGGCAATTATTATTACTTCACAACCCATCCTCACTAGCCGCAAAACTGGCCCGTCGAGGGGGACTTTGATCGTGGGACGATATCTAGATATTGACGCAATTAGAAAATTTTCTAATCGGACTTATTTAACTGTTTATGCCATTAATGACCCAAACTTGCCAGATGACTTTCGGGAAGTACAGCAGAAATTATCAGAAGAAAAGCCAATTTTTGTCCGCGTACTGGATGGAAAGAATATTGCTGGTTACACTTTTATTAATGACATTTATGGCAAGCCTGCCATCATCTTGCGAGCCGATATTACCCGCAGTATTTACCAACAAAGTCAAAGCGCATTACGTTATCTGATATTAGCCGTAGTAATGCTGGGTTTGGTATTTGGGTGTATGACCCTGTTACTGTTAGAAAGATTAGTCCTCTCTCGATTGGCAAAATTGAGTAAAGGCGTGAGACGGGTAGGTGCTAGTGGGGACTTATCTTTGCGATTATATAGTCGGGGAACCGATGAGTTAGCGAGCTTGGCGGGGACAATTAATGGAATGTTGGAGGCATTAGAAACCTCTCAGCAGCAGCGATTAGAAGGAGAGAAACGGCATCGAGCGATTATTGAACAAGCGTCAGAAGGGATTCTGATTCTTGATGCAGATACTAAGCGAGTGGTAGATGCTAACTCTGCTATTCAGCAATTATTAGGTTATGAACCTGCGGAAATTTTGGAACAAACAATTTATGACTTAATCACTACCGATCCAGAAGTGGTTGATAGCAATATTGAATTGATCCGCACCAAAAAACACCTGTTTTTAGGAGAGCGGCAATATCGCCGTCAAGATGGTTCCCTGGTAGAGGTAGAAGTTAGTATTAGTTTGATTTCATACGGGGGGAGACAACTGGTCTGTACGATCGTCCGCGATATGACTGAAAGTAAGCGATCGCAGGCGGCATTGAAACACGCGGAAGACAAATATCGCCAGATCTTTGAACACGCCAGTGAAGGGATTTTTCAAAGCACCTATGAAGGACAGTTTATTAGTGCTAACCCTGCCTTAGCGAAAATTTTTGGCTATTCTTCCCCAGAAGAATTAATTACTAATATTACCGATATTGAAAAACAAGTATATGTCGATCCCCGCCGTCGCAGTCGGTTTATTAGCACTATTGAGCGGAAAAACTCGATTTACAGGTTTATTTCCCAGATTTATCGTCAGGATGGCAGTATTATTTGGATCTCAGAAAATGCGAGAGCAGTGCGGGATGTGAATGGTCAACTCCTCTACTATGAAGGTACGCTAGAAGATATTACCTACCGCAAAGTGGCAGAGGAGGCGCTACGCTATCAGCAGGAGCGCACAGAGCGGCTATTATTAAATATTCTGCCCGAACCGATTGCGGTGCGCTTAAAAATGGAAGAAAGCAATATTGCGGATAGCTTTGCCGATGTCAGCGTGTTGTTTGCGGATTTGGTGGACTTTACTAAAATGTGCGCGGACATTCCTCCGGTAGAATTGGTGAAGTTACTCAACCAAATTTTTTCGGCTTTCGATCAACTTGCCGAACAACACGGTTTAGAAAAAATTAAAACCATTGGGGATGCTTACATGGTAGTGGGTGGACTACCGACTCCCCGCGACGATCATGCGGAGGCGATCGCGGACATGGCTCTTGATATGCTAGAAGAAATTGCCCGCTTTCGGGGAGAACAGGGACAACCCTTCAGCATCCGCATTGGCATCAATATCGGTCCAGTAGTCGCTGGGGTGATTGGGATTAAAAAGTTCATTTATGACCTTTGGGGCGATACTGTCAACACTGCCAGTCGGATGGAATCCCAAGGTTTAGAAGGTTGCATTCAGGTGACGGCGACTACTTATGAGTTGTTGAAGGATAAGTATTATTTTGAGAAGCGGGGGGTAATCCAAGTGAAAGGGAAGGGAGAAATGACCACTTATTTTCTGACTGGTAAAAAAGCTTGGGTAGTTAACAACACCTATGTATAATTATTCCCTATTTTCCCTATGAATTGGTTTACTATCAGCCAATGGTTAATCAAGTGGTTTTATCCCCTAGCCGCTATTTTGCTAACAGTTTTATCCATCTTGGTTTGGAATTATTTCCAAACTTCGGCTACTCCCAATCCGATTGTCAATGAAACCGTGGAAATAGTGGTAGTTAATGAACCCATTCAACCCATTCCTCTAGAAATCAAATTGAATGAGACTAAAGTTAAACTAGGCGAACAACTATTTTACGAGCCGCAACTATCGGGAGGAAATAAATTTTCCTGTGCTACCTGCCACAATTTAGCCGCTGGTGGGGTGGATGGATTACCGCGATCGCGTACTGGTAATGGTGAGATTTGGGCAATTAATACCCCGACAGTTTTTAATAGTATGTTTAATTTTAAACAAAATTGGAGTGGGAGTGCGAATAACTTGGAGCAACAAATTGAAAGGTCTATTCACAATCCCAAAAGTATGAACTCTAATTGGGATGAAATTATCAGTAAACTGCAAAAAAATCCTGAATATATCCAAGCCTTTAAGAAAAATTATCCCGATGGCCTCACAAGTAATAATATTAAAGATGCGATCGCCACCTTCGAGAAAAGTACCACTGGAGAATATAAAGGCGATCGCCTATGATATTATCCAAAGTTCGGACAATTTCCCTGGCTTTACTGGCTTTGATGATATTTGGTTTCCTCTACTTCAAATCCCAAGCAATTGACTTTGAGCAGCACAATCGCTTTAGTCTTTATTTGCGCCGGATTAAAGAAGTAGACGCGGTGCTAAACCAAGACATTTTCAAAGCTAGGTATGGCTTGCTGACTTACTATGACCCAATTGTTAACGAATTAGCCGAAATTAATAGATTGCAAAGTCAGCTAAACCAAATTCCAGATTTTATTGACGACAAAGGTAAAATTGAAATTCATCAATTATTGGAAAAAAGGGCAGAAATATTTAGTCAAAAAGAACTAAAGATTGAGAGATTTAAATCACAAAATGCCATTTTAAACACTTCTTTACGCTATTTTCCGCTGGCCATTGCTGATTTAGCTGACCAAGCTGGTACTAAAGACAGAAGATTGGAGGATCGGCTTAATCAATTGTTAGAAAATATTCTGATTTATAATCTCAATACTAGCGAAGATAAAGCCCCTAAAATCAATCAACAAATTGACAGCCTATTGGTAGTCAAAGACCTCTATGAAGAATCAGGAAAATTTCAGGAATTAGAGCGGGTATTATTGCATGGCAAATTAATTTTAGTGAACAAGCCAGAATTAGATGATTTGTTGGAAGATTTATTAGCGCTACCAGTGGGGAAAGTTAGCGAAGAAATCACGAAAACCTATGATATATACTACGAACAAGCCCTCAAAAGTAGCAATCTTTATCGGATCTATTTATCGCTATTTTCCGTTGCTTTAGTGGGGAGTATAGCTGCTTATATTATTGTTAGACTCCGAAAATTAACGCAAACTGTCAGCGAAGCCTCAAAAAAATTGCAAGTTTCTTTGGAAGCTACCCAGGAGGCGGAAGAAAAATATCGCAGTATCTTTGAAAATTCCACCGATGGGATTTTTCAATCCACCCCAGAAGGTCGTTTTATCAATGCTAATTCCACCTTGGCAAAGTTGTATGGTGTCGATTCACCATCGGAATTAATTGACAGTATTGAGAATATTAACCAACAAATTTATGTCGATCCCCAGCGGCGAGCCGAATTTATCGCAGCCATGACAGAAAATGAGGCAATCTCCCAATTTGAATCACAAATTTATCGTCGAGATGGGAGTATTATTTGGATTTCTGAAAATGTTCGCAATGTCCGGGATGCCAATGGGAAATTTCTGTATTACGAAGGCACAGCGCAGGATATTACCGAACGCAAACGGGTAGAATTGATGCTGCAAGAGAGTGAAGATCGCTTGCGCCGTCAACAAACAGCACTGATTGAATTAGCGCGCTGTCAGCCTTTATATACAGGGAATCTCCCAGCGGCAATTGTGGAGATTGTTAAGACAGCCGCCGAAACTCTGAATGTAGAAAGGGCTAGCGTTTGGATGTACACTAGCGATCGCACTACTTTGTACTGCGTGAATTTATATGAACTAAGCACTCAAACTTATTATAGCGGTTTAGAAATTATTGATACGGATTATCCACGATATTTTCAAGCTTTAGAAGAAAATCGGGCGATCGCTGCTGATAATGCTAGTCTGGATTCTCGGACAAGCGAATTTGCCGAATCCTATTTGCCTGCCTTTGGGATTACTTCGATGTTAGACGTACCCATTCGTTTGGGAGGTACAACCGCCGGAGTTATCTGTTTAGAGCATACTGGTACTGTGCGGGAATGGGTATTAGAAGAAGAAAACTTTGCTAGTTATTTAGCTTATATGGCTTCCTTGGCAATGGAAGCGAGCGATCGCGCCAAGGCAGAACTGGCTCTGCGTCAAGAACAAGAAAAAGTCGAACAATTGCTCTTGAATATTTTACCCCAACCGATTGCCGAACGGTTGAAATATCAACGAGGGGCGATCGCTGATAGTTTTGAAGAAGTGACAGTTTTATTTGCCGATTTAGTTGGTTTTACCCAGGTATCTGCCCGCATTTCTGCCGCTGAATTAGTTGCAGTATTAAACGAGATTTTTTCCGCTTTCGATCAATTAGCAGAACGCTATGATTTAGAAAAAATTAAAACCATTGGCGATGCCTATATGGTAGTCGGAGGATTGCCGATGCCGAGGAGCGATCATGCCGAAGCGATCGCAGAAATGGCTCTGGCTATTCAACAGGAAATTAGTAAGTTTAAAACCCAATCTGGCGAAGCCTTTCAAATCAGAATTGGCATTAGCACTGGTTCGGTAGTTGCCGGAGTAATTGGCATCAAAAAGTTCATTTATGATCTTTGGGGTGATACTGTCAATACTGCTAGTCGAATGGAATCCCAAGGATTACCGGGCTGCATTCAAGTCACTTCAGATACCTACGAGCGATTGCAAGACAAATACCATTTTGAAGAGCGGGGGATAATTGAAGTTAAGGGTAAAGGAGCCATGAATACCTATTTTCTCAAAGGTAAAAAAACAGTCTTAGAGCTAATTTAATGGTAAGGTTATCAGGACTTACGCAGATACTCTGTATATAGCGCGTCTCAATGAGTTGTGCAATTCCGTAGGGGCAATCCCCCCGTGGTTGCCCCAATGTGTAGGGGCAATCCCCCCGTGGTTGCCCCGATGTGTAGGGGCAATCCCCCCGTGGTTGCCCCGATGTGTAGGGG
>CAKZHE010000050.1 GCA_936920195.1 uncultured cyanobacterium
GGAACGGGACCAGGACATCAGTTTTTACACCCCCTCTCACCCCATCACCCTATCACCCCACCTCCCCATCACCCCACCACCCCATCACCCCACCTGCCAAATTTTTTAACTCAGAATGAAACAGCCCTGGGAGTTGACAAAAGATGCCCCAATCAACCATTATGGAAGATCGTCTGTCTATTCCTGCTCGGATCAGGTCAAGACATTCCCAAAGCCGCTCCACAGTCTGGAGTTGAGAATTCTCAGTCATGGGTAATTCTGCCAACTTTACCTATTGCGAGCGGCTACCTGTACGGCAATTTTTCTAGAGACATCCCCCATGAGTTACGCGATTATTGAAACTGGTGGCAAGCAACTGCGAGTAACCCCAGGACGCTTTTACGATATTGAACTGCTCCATGTAGCACCAGAGGAGCAAGTCAGCATAGACAAAGTTTTGTTTGTCGAGCATGATGGCGAAGTCACCATCGGACAGCCTTTTGTAGCGGGGGCAACGGTAGAAGGAGAGGTAGTTCGTCACCTCAGAGGGCGCAAAGTCCTGGTTTATAAGATGAAGCCCAAAAAGAAAACCCGCAAAAAACGGGGACATCGCCAGGAAATCACCAGATTGCTGATTAATTCCATTAATCTTAATGGCGAAGCGATCGCAACTGCTTCGGCTACCAGCAGCGAGCCAGAAGTGGAAGTAGAAATTCTTACCGAAGAATAGCTAAAGTTCGATCAATAGCAGAAAACAGAGGAAAATATGGCTCATAAGAAAGGTACAGGTAGTACGCGGAACGGACGCGATTCTAATGCCCAGCGTCTAGGCGTAAAGCGTTTTGGCGGTCAAGTAGTTAGGGCTGGCAATATTCTAGTCCGTCAGCGCGGCACCAAGGTGCATCCCGGCAAAAATGTCGGCATTGGCAAAGATGATACCCTATTTGCCTTGATTGATGGCGTAGTCACCTTTGAAAGAAAAGATCGGACGCGCAAAAAGATCAGCGTTTATCCAGTTCCAGCCAAAGTGGAAGTTGCGGCTGAAGCTAGTTAAAACTGGAATTTGCGCCAGTTGAATTTACCCGCCAGGGGTGGCAATCCCTGGCTATCAGCCCAAGTCCTGTTCGCCTTCTTCCCAATCATTCCAAATAGCGTCAATATCTCTTGTGCCGTAAATAACTCGCAAAACTTCTATTCCTGATTCTGTAGGTCGATAGAAAACGAGATATTTTCTAAATTCTTTAACTGCTTGCTGTCGTACATCAGCTAGATTAGGATGATAGAATTGACAGCGCTTTCCCATTTCCGGCATTTTAGCCAGTTGTTTGAAAGTTTCGTCAGCCGCTGCTAAAAAGCGATCTGAGGCATCCAAGTTGTCTTCAGCTATGTAGGTTGCTAGTGCAATCAAGTCCTGGATAACTTGAGGCCGTTTATTTACTTGCCCCATTAGCTTTCATTGTTATTCGGATACTTGTTCAACGGGAAATCGCGAACTGCTTGACGGATGTTTTTCCAATCTTGATCTGTCATTTGCGTAGCGCTTCCAGAGTCAAGACTTTCTAATAACATGGTTTCAAGACGTTCGGTAGCTTTGCGCTTTTGGTCTTCGCGAATCAATTCTCGGAAATACTCGCTAACCGTGCTATAACCGCCTTTACCTACTTGTTCTTCTATATAAGCGCGCATAGAGTCAGGTAGAGAAATGTTGATGCTTGTCACTAGCGTTACCTCATCAGTTGTCTTTATGATGGCAGATGCGGTCATTTTCTGCCAATTGTCCGAGTTAATCAGCGATGAAAGTCAGTTTTTGTATAATTCCTGTTAATCTGACTTGGGCTAAAGAGAGTGTTTTGGTATAACGGCAAACTAATTTCGGGTAACTCCATAGAACTGGCCATTGATGACCCCGGACTGATTTATGGAGCCACAGTTTTTACCACATTTCGGATCTATCAGTCCTTGGATAATACCTTAACTGATTGGCAAGGACACTGCGATCGCCTCCGCACTACCCTAGAAGATTTTGGCTGGCAGCAACCGGATTGGCAGGGATTGCGGCAAGGTGCAGAAGCAATGGCAGAGCATTTCCCCGTTCTCCGCGCCGTCATCTTTGCCAATGGACGGGAATGGATTACAGGCAGACAGTTACCCCCAGATTTACAGGAACGCCAGCAACAGGGAATTACCGCTTGGTTGGCAAATCAGTCCATGTTTCGCCGTCCCCTCGCTGCCTATAAAACTGCCAACTACCTCCCGGCTTGGCTGGCATTGCAGCAAGCCCAAAAATTGGGAGCCAAAGAAGCCATTTTAGTAGATGAAGCAGGTAACTGGTTAGAAACCAGTACGGGCAACCTGTGGGGATGGGGACAAGGCAAATGGCAAACACCCCCAGTAGATGGCAGAATTTTACCCGGATTGGGGCGATCGCATTTAGTTAACTGGCTGAGAAATCAAGGCGAAACCGTCGAAGAGAGACTTTGGGATCAAAACTTGGTAGCTAACTTAGAAGCGATCGCCTATACCAACAGTGTCATGCAAGTTATCCCCATTCACACCATTGTCAACCAGGAAACCCCCACCCCCTATCCCCACTCCATATCCAAATTCCAGCAATTGCAAAAATTTTTCGGATAGCCGCACCTCTCAATTCACCTCCTTTGATGAAAAAACGTTAACATTAATTAATATAAGCAACCAAAAAGCACCCGCACAGCCTAAAAGCTTAGGAGGATCGAAGAGTGAATAAGCGGTGGAGAAACGCCGGACTATACGCACTGCTAGCAATGGTAGTCATCGCCCTGGCAACTTTAGCCCTAGACCAAAAACCCCAAGCTCGGCAAACTTGGAAATACAGCGAATTTATTAAAGAAGTAGAAAAAGGCTGGAGTCCTGCCACCAGCATCCCCTCAGATTTAGCTAAAACCTTGACTGGCAAAGCCAATCTGGAACAAGAAGACCAAAACACCAGAATTCCTAGAGTGAGCATTAGTGCCGACCAAACTAAAGCCGTATTTACCGACCCCCAAGACGGCAAACAAGTTTTAGTTAATCTGCCCAATGACCCCAAATTAATCGATTTCCTCAACAATCGCAAAGTCAATATTGAGGTCTTGCGCCCCAACGAAGACGTATTTTGGTGGCGAGCCTTGAGCAGCTTGGCATTTCCCGTCTTATTGCTAGTGGGATTATTCTTTTTGCTGCGCCGCGCCCAAAGCGGTCCCGGTTCTCAAGCGATGAACTTTGGCAAATCTAAAGCCAGAGTCCAAATGGAACCCCAAACCCAAGTTACCTTTGGGGATGTGGCAGGGATTGAGCAAGCCAAGTTGGAATTAAATGAAGTAGTAGACTTCCTCAAGAATGCCGACCGCTTCACCGCCATCGGTGCCAAAATTCCTAAAGGTGTTTTACTCGTCGGCCCTCCGGGAACTGGGAAAACTTTGCTAGCTCGCGCTGTGGCTGGAGAAGCTGGCGTACCATTCTTCTCCATCTCTGGTTCCGAATTTGTAGAAATGTTCGTTGGGGTGGGAGCTTCCCGCGTCCGCGACTTATTTGAACAAGCTAAGGCCAATGCTCCCTGTATCGTCTTTATTGATGAAATTGATGCCGTGGGACGGCAGCGGGGAGCAGGTTTAGGCGGTGGCAATGATGAACGGGAACAAACCCTGAACCAGTTGCTGACCGAAATGGATGGTTTTGAAGGGAATACAGGCATCATTATTATTGCTGCCACTAACCGCCCCGATGTGCTAGATTCGGCTTTACTGCGTCCCGGTCGTTTTGACCGTCAAGTAGTAGTAGATCGTCCCGATTATGCCGGACGGTTAGAAATTCTCAACGTCCACGCTCGCGGTAAAACCCTGGCGAAGGATGTGGATTTAGAAAAGATTGCTCGCCGCACTCCCGGTTTTACTGGTGCTGACCTGTCCAACTTGTTAAATGAAGCGGCAATTTTGGCGGCTCGTCGAACTTTAACTGAGATTTCGATGGATGAAGTCAATGATGCCATTGACCGAGTATTAGCTGGACCAGAAAAGAAAGACCGGGTAATGAGCGACAAGCGCAAAACCTTGGTAGCCTACCATGAATCCGGTCATGCGCTAGTTGGGGCTTTGATGCCAGATTATGACCCCGTGCAGAAAGTTAGCATTATCCCTCGCGGACGAGCGGGTGGTTTAACTTGGTTTACACCTAGCGAAGACCGGATGGATTCTGGTTTACTCAGCCGTTCCTATTTGCAAAATCAGATGGCAGTGGCGTTAGGTGGTAGAATTGCCGAAGAAATTGTCTTTGGTGATGAAGAGGTGACTACAGGTGCTTCTGGGGACTTGCAACAGGTAGCACGGGTAGCGCGACAAATGGTAATGCGGTTTGGGATGAGCGATCGCTTGGGTCCTGTAGCTCTTGGTAGGCAGCAAAATAATATGTTCCTAGGTCGGGACATTGCCGCCGAAAGAGATTTCTCGGAAGAAACTGCCGCCACCATCGATGATGAAGTGCGGAGCTTGGTAGAACAAGCCTACAATCGCGCCAAAGAGGTTTTGGTCAACAACCGCGCCGTTTTAGATAAATTGGCGCAGATGTTGGTAGAAAAGGAAACCGTAGACGCAGAGGAATTGCAAGAGTTGTTGGCAACTAACGATGTCAAGATGGCAGGAGTTGCTTAACTTAGTCAATTTCTAAGTGGGCGAACCCCTAGTGGGCATGGCTAACAGCTAAAGCCCTACTAAATCTAGAGGTATTGCGTAAGTCCTGGTAGTTTTTAGTCAAGGCAGTTCTGAATCTTTTTCAGAACTGCCTTTCTTATGTCCCAAGACTTACGCAGACACTCTATATATAGTGTTTTGTAGGGGCAATCCCCCCGTGGTTGCCCCTATTTCTAGGATAGTTGCGTAAGTCCTGAGAGATATTGCGGAAGTCCTGAAAATTATACCGCCTATTATTTTGATACCAAAATTAAGAACGATGAAAACCGATAAAATTTTTTACACCCTATTTCAAGCCTTCCCAGATTTGCTGTTTCAACTCCTGGGACAGCCCTCAGAACTAGCTCAAAATTATCAATTCCAATCCATCGAAATCAAAGAATTAGCTTTTCGACTAGATGGAGTTTTTCTGCCCGATGATAACTCTCCCGAACAGCCAATTTACTTTCTGGAAGTCCAATTTCAGAAAGACCCTAACTTCTATTGGCGGTTTTTTACCGAAATTATCCTCTATCTCAATCAATATAAACCCCATCGCCAATGGCAAGCTATTGTCCTCTGGGGCAAACCTAGTTTTGATGTGGAATTGCCTCTGGCCTACGAACTCTTTCAATCTCGCTTGCAACAAATTTACTTAGATAGCTTGCCCCAAACCTCTTCTTCCTTGGCCTTGGGCATCATTCAATTGCTCTTCACTCCCGAAACCAATGCTCCTGCCCAAACCCAAGCTCTCGTTAGCCAAACTCGTCAGCAAATCTCTGATGTCAATCTCCAGCAAGATATTATAGAATTGATTGAAAAGGTAATTACTTACAAGTTTCCCCAGAAAAGTCGTCAGGAGTTGGAACAAATGTTTACTTTAACTGATTGGCAACAAACCAGATTCTATCAAGATGCTAAGAAAGAAGGTGAGGAAATTGGCAAACAAATCGGCGAACAAAGAGGCGAACAGAAAGCCAAACTAGAAACTGTTCCCTTATTACTAAAACTGGGATTAACGCCGGAGCAAATTGCTCTGGAATTAAAACTGGATCTAGAACAAATCCAAGCAGCGATCGCTAATCAAAATCATTAGATTGGCAGAATAAAATAGCAGCCCAAAACCAACGGAAAATTTTCTGGCGGGGGGCTGAACTTTATGCCTCTGGGAGAGTCTTTAAGGAAAATAGCCAAACTACCTTTCACTGCTACCCCTACTGAAACTAAAAAACCTAGGGCAGTCAAATTGCCGGACAAGCCCAGCAGGAATTAGAATTAATTAAAGACGAAGAGGTGTTAAAATACGTTCGGGATTTAGGTAGTAAACTGGCAAAAGCAGCGGGGCGAGAGGATTTTCAATCAACCAATTTTTAAAAACAATGAGGATGTTCCCAATGCGGTTTGATTGCCAAATAAACAAGTTTGGTTTCTTGACAGCAATCAGCCTGTTATTTTCTGGTTGTAGTAATCCGCAACCTGCTGGCAAAATACCTGCTGCCAATGCCCCAGAATACAAAGTAGGCATGGTTTTGATTGGTCCCAAGGAAGATGCTGGTTGGAATCAGGCACACTATGAGGGAATGCAGTATGTTTTGAAAAAAATTCCTAATCTTAAATTCGATTATATTGATAAAGTTAATCCTAGCGATCGCCCCACTATCAAAGGTTATCAAGTTGCTGACATTTTAATTTCTAAAGGGGCAAAATTGATCGTTTTTAATTCAGAAGATTATAAAGATGATGCCCTAGAAACAGCTAAAAAACATCCTAATATTATTGTTATTCATGCTTCGGGAGATTATGCCTGGAAAGAGGGAAAAAACTTTAAAAATCAGCCCAATCTCGGTAATATCATGGGCAAAATCGAATATGGCAAAATGATTTCTGGTTGTGCCGCAGCTTTAGAAACTGAATCGGGCAAAATTGGCTATCTTGGTTCTCTCATTAATGAAGAAACCCGCCGCCTATCATCATCAACTTACTTAGGAGCGAAATATTGCTGGGAAAAATACCGCCATCAAAAGCCAGAGAATTTAAAGTTTAAAATTACTTGGATTGGCTTTTGGTTTAATATTCCTGGCGTGACTCTTGACCCCACTAAAGTAGCCGATGATTTTTACAATAGCGGTTATGATGTACTAATCTCCGGCATTGATACCCCAGAAGCAATCATTCAAGGTAAAAAAGCTGCGGAAGCAGGTAAAAGGGTTAAAGTTGTTCATTATGACTTGAAAACTGGATGCAATTTAGCTCCTGATATCTGTTTGGGAGTCCCTTACTATAATTGGGGGCCTTTATATTTAGGCGCTATTCAAAAAGCGATGGAGGACAAATATACCAGCGAATTTGTTTGGGCTGCCCCAGATTGGAAAGACATCAACAATCCTGATACTTCACCGATTGGATTTGAGCCGGGGCAAGCGTTGGGAGAACAGAAAAAGTTTTTAGATCAATTTATTCAAGGGTTAGCCGATGGTAGCATCAATTTGTATAAAGGGCCAATTAAGTTTCAAGATGGGACTGATTATTTGAAGGATGGGGAAGTCGCCACACCTGTACAGATTTGGTATTTGCCGCAGTTGTTGGCAGGGATTGAAGGGGCGAGCAAATGAAGTGATAATTGATTTCTCATTACCTTATTATAAAAACCGATCGGGATCGATGCCCATTTCCCTTAATTTTTCTGCCAATAGAGCAGACTTAGCTAAAGCGGCTTCTTTTTCTAGTCGTTCCCTTTGTACATTTTCTTCTGATGTTGGTATCCAATTATCATCTGCATCATACCAGCGCAACCAAGGGCGATCGCAGTCAACATAATCCCCAACCCATAAGCCTAAACCTAATTTTAGTTCCGGTATCCAAACTCGCGGCGTAGTCAATATTTGCTCTGAGTAGCGATTTCTGACTAGGCGAAAAAACCTCAGTTGATTGGTGCGATCGCTAAACACCAAATAATAGGGGACTTTTAAGATTTGCTCGTAAACTGACCATTTAGTTGGTGGTCGATTTACCGCTGAAGTTGTTTGCCCTAAATCTTCATCTTCTGTGCCTTCTGAGAGCAATTCTACTACGACTAAGGGACTAATTTTTTCTTGCCAGATAACATAACTTGAGCGCAACTCATTGGGTTTATGCAGTCTTGGCATTCCGATGACCAAAAACCAATCTGGACGCTTGTACCAATTGAGGTGATGGAGGTCATAATAGATATTAAAGTCGGTAGCAGAAAACATCTGCTCCCAGGAATAATTTGGCGGATGACAAGTATTATCTAGCAGGCGAGGCTGCCAGATATGAAAAAGATCGGGCAAACCAGAGTCCTCCGGGTTCTCGCTGGGTAAATCGTCCATTGTGGGCAGTGCCACTGTTGGTAAAGGCTGCGATTCTGGTGCGTACATAAAATTATCTTCTTGGGTTAATTTCTAAGTTTTAGCAGAGAAATTAAAATTGCCTTCTAAGGAGTATTTTAGCGCAATTGAGCTAGGCGATCGCGCAAAATTTCCCCCTGTTTTTCTGCTTCAACTAAATTATCCCGCGCTCCTTGAACTACTTCTGGACGCGCTCTTTCGGCAAAGTTAGGATTGGCTAATTTGGTAGTAATTGATTTGATTTCTGCTTCCACTTTGCTCAATTTCTTTTCTAATTTGGCTCGCAATGCTGCCACATCGACTACCCCAGCTAAAGGAATTAATACTTGAATAGTTCCCACGACACTAGCAATCGTTTGTCCTGTTTCAGCAGGCAACACTGAAGTAATATTTAAAGATTCTACCTTGGCTAAATCTTGCAGATAAGATTGTCCCGCCGTCAGAATTTCCCGCTCTCTATCGCTTTCGCTTTGCAAAATTGCCGCAATCTTTGCCCCTGGTTTAATATCAGCTTCGGCGCGGAGATTGCGGATACTCCGAATGGCGGCAAATAACAGTTCAAATTGATGTTCTAAAGTAGGATCGATTAAGGTTGGTTCCACTTGAGGATAAGCTTGTAAGGCTAAAGTTGCTTCTTCCCCAATTTGAGTCAGCGCGTGCCAAATTTCCTCAGTAATGTGGGGCATAAAGGGATGCAATAAAGTTAGAATCCCTTCCAAAACGTAGGCAATAGTTTGTTGCGCGACGTGGCGAGAAACCGTGGGAGCATCCTTTTGCAAGCGGGATTTGACTAACTCGATGTACCAATCGCAGAAGTCGCCCCAAATAAACTCGTATAATCCCTTGGCAGCTTCCCCTAAAGCATAGGTTTCAATTTGACGACAGGTTTGCTGCACTACTTGATGATAGCGGGAAAGAATCCAGCGATCGCTTAATTCTAAACCGCCAATATCTCCCTTTGCCAAGGAATGAATAAAAGGTGGGTCAGCTAATTGTTGCGTGGTGTTCCCATCCAAATTCATCATCACAAATCTGGCAGCATTCCACAATTTATTGGTAAAGTTGCGAGATGCTTCCACAATCCCCGATTCCTTGGTTTCTCGATTAAACTCCATCCGGATATCTTGTCCGGCTCCGGCAATTTCTCGGATTAAGGTGTATCGTAAAGAATCCGTGCCGTATTTATCAATTAGTAGCAAAGGATCGATGCCATTGCCTTTACTTTTGGATTGTTTTTGTCCCTTTTCATCCAGCACCAAACCGTGAATATAAACGGTTTTAAAAGGAATTTTGACAGTAAAGTAACTAGCCATCATCGTCATCCGGGCTACCCAAAAGAAGATGATATCAAACCCCGTAACTAGGGTACTGGTGGGATAATAAGTATTTAAATCCTCAGTATTTTCAGGCCAACCCAAAGTAGAAAAAGGCCACAATCCAGACGAGAACCAAGTATCTAAAACATCGCTATCTTGAACTAATTGTACCTTAGCACCAAAGAGGGCGATCGCCTTTTCCCGTGCTTCGGTTTCTGTTCTGGCCACTACTACCGGAGTATCATCAAGAATCTCGCCCCCAGTTTCGCTCACCGCATACCAAGCCGGAATTTGATGCCCCCACCACAACTGACGAGAAATACACCAATCCTTTAACTTCACCAACCAATCTCGATAGACCTTTGTCCAACGTTCCGGCACAAATACCGGAGAATTTTGTTCATCCAAACATTGTAATGCTTGGTCAGCTAAAGGACGAATTTTGGCAAACCATTGAGTTGATAGCAAAGGTTCCACCGGAACTTTCCCCCGTTCGCTATAGGGAACCTTATGCTGATAATCTTCAATCTTCACCAAAAAGCCATCAGTTTCTAACCGTTGCACCACATTTTTTCGGGCAACAAAACGGTCTTGTCCTTGGAATAACCCGGCATTTTCATTCAGCGAACCATCCTTATTCATAATATTGATAAAAGGCAATTGGTGGCGCTTGCCCATTTCAAAATCATTGGGGTCGTGGGCGGGAGTAACTTTCACGCAACCAGTCCCAAAAGTGGGGTCAACTAATTCATCGGCAATAATCGGAATTTCCCGATTCATAATTGGTAAAGTCACCGTTTTACCAATCAAATGTTGATAGCGACTATCCTGGGGATTCACCGCCACCGCCGTATCTCCCAACATCGTTTCTGGGCGAGTAGTTGCCACTTCCAGATATCCCGAACCATCAGTTAAAGGATAGCGGAAATGCCACAAATGCCCATTCACTTCTTGGCTATCCACTTCCAAATCCGACACCGCTGATTGAGAATTGGGACACCAATTCACCAAATAATTACCGCGATAAATTAGTCCCGCATCATAAAGTTGCACAAAAGCTTCAATGACTGCTTTGGATAAACCTTCATCCATCGTAAACCGCTCGCGCGACCAATCCACCGACACACCCAAGCGCCGCAACTGATTAACAATGGTATTGCCTGATTCGGCTTTCCAATTCCAAGCTCGTTCCAGAAACTTTTCCCGTCCAATATCGTGCTTGGTTTTACCTTCCTTTTGCAACTGAGTTTCCAACAAGGTTTGGACAGCAATGCTCGCGTGGTCAGTTCCCGGCAACCATAAAGTGTTAAATCCTTTCATCCGATGGTAGCGGACGAGGACATCCATAACTGTATCGCCCAGCGTATGCCCTAGGTGCAGGCTCCCCGTAACATTAGGTGGCGGAATCACCATACTATAAACTTCGCCATCCTGGTGGGGGTCAGCTTGAAAAAATTTGCGTTCTTCCCAGAACTTCTGCCACTTGGCTTCAGCGGTTGAGGGATCGTATTGGGGAGGCAGGTTAGGAGTCATGCAGTTTTGGAGGGGCGATCGCGCGATACACTTACATTTTATGATTTTGCCACAGGAAGGGAAAGGTAATCAGTCAAAAAAGGCTGAGATTTTTCCCGATACCAGAAAAATCACCAGAATAAAAATTAATAGATGCACCCTGATGTTTGCTCTCAGCCTCGCGCTGAGGGCTTTTTTTGTAGGGTGCGTTAGGCGCGAATTCACCTTGAAATTGACAGAATAAGTATAATTCGCGCCGTAACGCACCACCAACATTTAATCTTTCTCAAATTAATCGGTGCGTTACGCTGTCGCTTTAGCGCTGGGGCTTTTTTGTAGGGTGTGTTAGGCGCGGATTCATCTTAAAATCGACAAAATAAATATAATTCGCGCCGTAACGCACCAGCAACATTTAATCTTTCTCAAATTAATCGGTGCGTTACGCTGTCGCTTTAGCGCTGGGGCTTTTTTGTAGGGTGCGTTAGGCGCGGATTCATCTTAAAATCGACAAAATAAATATAATTCGTGCCGTAATGCACCAGCAACATTTAATCTTTCTCAAATTAATCGGTGCGTTACGCTGTCGCTAACGCACCCTACAAATTACGTTGTTGAGAAAGGTGCTAATCATCCCAAATTACCTGGGGCATTTCTGGAATTTCATCCCTGCCCCAATTTGGCGGATAAATTCCTTGAGAGATAAATCGATGAATACTTGAAAACTGCCAATCTTGGGGATTTGTGCATAACCTATGTCGAACGGGATTATAATGAATGTAATCACAATGTTTGATAAAATCTTGCTCATCTCGAATCAAATGCTCCCAAAAACGACGTTGCCAAAGATTGCTTTCTCCTCGTTTTTGCCGTGACAAAGAAACTGCTTGATTTATGCCTAATTGATTTCCATAATGTTTGGTAACATGGGTTTTAATCAGGCGCAATCTGATTGAAAAATCTGGATCATCTATAGGCAATGTCCACAAGCAATGAAAATGCTCCGGTAGCAATACAAAAGCATCAATAGAAAAAGGATATTTTCTCTTGACACTGGCGATCGCTTCTCTCAGAGCCTTTCTCCCAAGATCGCTACAGAGCCAAGTTTCTCTTTGATAAGTTACTTGAGTGATAAAATATGTTCCACCAGAAACATCAGGTCTTCTATAGTTAGCCATTTCTTTTTTGTAGGGTGCGTTAGGCGCGGATTCATCTTGAAATTGACAGAATAAGTATAATTCGCGCCGTAACGCACCAGCAACATTTAATGTTTCTCAAATTAAGCGGTGCGTTACGCTGGCGCTTTAGCGTTAGCGAAGCGAAGCCCTTGGCGTTAGCCATGCCGATAGGCTATACGCACCCTACTTGATTTCGCGTCCTTGGGAAATTTGTAAATTAATAATTGATAGCCCCAAAATTCCCAGAAATAACATCAAGCCAATTGTACAAGCATAACTAATTTCTAAGTTTTGAAAGGCTTGCTCGTAAAGGTAATAAACCACTGTTTTAGAACTGTTTCGCGGTCCCCCTTGGGTCATAATATAAACTTCTTCAAAGACTTTGGTGGCAGCGATCGCTGAAATAATTGCTACTAAAATTAAATAGGGACGCATCAACGGCACGGTAATATCCCAATGTTGGCGCAAACCATCGGAACCGTCTAGGGCTGCCGCTTCGTACAATTCGGCTGGAATTGATTGCAATCCAGCTAAATAAATTACCATGTAGTAACCTAGCCCTTTCCATACGGTTACTGCCATGACACTAAAAATTGCCCAATGGGGGCTAGTCAACCAAGGAATACCTTCTGGCGCTAACCTTAAATATTTCAACAACTGATTCAGCAAGCCATTTTCAGCATACAACCACCGCCAAGCAATTCCCGCCACTACCATCGAAATAATAACTGGCGTATAATAGGCAGCACGGAACCAACGCATCCCTCGGAGTTTTTGGTTGGCTAAAATTGCTAATCCTAGAGGAGCCGCGACTAAAATCGGCACAACTACAGCTAAATACAATAAAGTGTTTCTGAGCGTTTGCCAAAAAATTGGATCTGCCCAAAGACGGCGAAAATTAGTTAAACCAATCCAGCGAGGCGATTGTTGCAAGCTGGCATAATCGGTAAATGACAGGTAAAAAGCTTGCAAAGCAGGCCAAAATACAGTCAGACTCAATAGTAAAAGAGCGGGAAGTAAAAAAAGATAGGGAGTTAAGCGCCGTTGATTCAAAATCCAATCTTTGAGCATTTGTAGAGTGGGATAAACTAGCACAGAATTATATTAGATCAATGTTGACCAAATCTAATTTGAGAAGGTTTTTCTTTTGTCTAACGGTTTGATAATATCAAATATGATGGCGATGGCTGAACGGTTGGTGAATTTAATCAAAATTAATTTTGTTGAATGTGAAAGGATCAACTTGGATGACCAGAACTTAAAAAAAACTCAACCTTTCCCCCGACTGTAGTCTAGTTTACTGTTTATTAAGCATTAGGTATAGTCTAATAACCTAATGCCACTTTTTTGACCTCGCCAAAAACCAACCTAGCTCCTAATGCCTGTGGATGTGGTATTTTGATCTACTCAATGGCGATCGCGAAGCTAGGCGCTAGCCTAATCGCGAAAATGGCGATCGCGAAGCTAGGCGCTAGCCTAATCGCGAAAATGGCGCTAGCCTAATCGCTCCGGGAATGGGTGTATCTCTGCCAGACTGACCCGAAAAAAGAGACTGAAAGCCGAAAAATTTGCCAGAAAGTCGGTTTTAGGGAGAGTAAAACTTAAGTGGTCTGGGAAATGGAGTCAAAAACCATGATTGGGTGCTAACCACAAAAAATTAATTTGGCACAGGCTCTATCCCAGGAAGTTCTGGTTCTCTTCCGCTGTCAATGCAAATCCCCAATCGATCCCAAGTATCAGGAGTCATCAACCAGTGGAGCAGTTACACATCGGATCTCAAACTCTGGTGGAGCCAACCAGGATGCTGCCCCTAATGACCTCAAACCTCGAAAACTACCCAGAAACGCGCCAGCCCAGAGAAACCGTGTTGCGCGATAGCGCTAGCGCGCTCGCAGAGCTTCGCGAAATTCCCTTTCCTGACCTATTTAAAGCCCTGCCCGTTCCCGTCGTTATCGCTCGACTGGCAGATAGTACCATTCTCTACGCCAACCAGCATCTGAGCGATATCTTGGAATTATCCGTTGAGGAGTTACTTGGTCGCCAGTTGCGCGGCTTCTTTTGGCATCCAGTTCAGTGGCAAGCTCAGGTACAAGCAGTCCTCGCCCCCAATCAAGCCGTTTGCAATTGCGAACTCAAAGCCCGGAAAGCTGACGGCACGCCCTTTTGGATTGGCCTTTCCCTCCATCAACTGCCAGTCGGGGGCGAACAGGTAATTTTAGGCGTTTTTCAAGATATTGCTGCCCTCAAAGACCCAAAAGTTAGCTCCAGCGATCGCAAACGCCATCGTCTCCGAGCTTGGCAAACCCAAGAATCATCTACAGGCCAATTGCAAGCCATAGAAGGCTCGATTGTTGATATCACCGAGCGCAAGCGTGCCGATAGCGCAAGCGTAGCGACAGCCATAGAAGAATTGCAACTCCTACAAACTATTACCCAAGCCATTAGCACCGCCCCCGATTTTCATTCGGCTCTAGAAGTGGCGTTAAATAAAGTTGGCGAAGCTACGGGCTGGGATTTTGGGGAAGCGTGGATTCCCAGCCCTAATCGGGAATTTTTGGAATCCAGCCCAGTCTGGTATAGTAGCACTCCCGCCTTGGAAAGATTCCGCCGTTATAGCGAAGGGCTGAAAATTGACCCAGGTCAAGTTTTGCCAGGAAAAGTTTGGATAAGCAAACAGCCGGAATGGATACCGGATGTTTCCGAGGAAACCGCTACTTCTTTCCTCCGCAACCAAATTGCCAAAGAATGCGGATTGCGGGCTGGGTTTGCCGTGCCGATTATTGCCCCTCAGCATGGGGGAGATTCAGCCACAGCTGAAAAGACAGTTTTGGCAGTGTTAGTCTTTTTTATGTTTGAATCTCGCCGGAAAGATAAGCGACTGGTGAAGCTAATTTCGGCGGTGGCGGCGCAGTTGGGAACAGTGATGCAGCAAAAACAGGCAGAAGCAGCTTTGCGAGAAAGTCAGCGCCGCTTGGCTTCCCTGATTAATTCTCTGCCGGGAATTGTGTTTTCTTGCGCTAATGATTCCCATTGGTCCATGACTTATCTGAGCGAGGGTTGTTGGCAATTGACGGGTTATCAAAGTGAAGAGTTAATTGGAGCGCGATCGCTCTCTTTTGATGCTCTCACCCATCCGGCAGATTTGCCCAATGTGATGGCAGCCATTGAAAAAGCAGTGACTTCTCAACAACCAT
Source organism: uncultured cyanobacterium (assembly GCA_936920195.1). Taxonomy (GTDB): domain Bacteria; phylum Cyanobacteriota; class Cyanobacteriia; order Cyanobacteriales; family FACHB-T130; genus CAKZHE01. Next base: position 15,227 of record CAKZHE010000050.1, read on the forward strand.
ATGTGGTGGAATACCGTCTGCGAACTAAATCCGGGCAGGAAAAATGGGTTTGGGAAAAAGGCAACGGTGTATTTGACAGCGATGGTCAAGTTTTGGGCATTGAAGGCTTTATTACCGACATTACCGAATTAAAGCGAGCCGAAGAAGCTTTGCGGGAAGCGGAAACCAAATATCGCGGCATTTTTGAAAATGCCATTGAAGGAATTTTTCAAACTACTCCCGATGGACATTATATCAGTGCAAATCCGGCTCTAGCCCGCTTGTATGGCTATTCTGGACCAGAGGAATTGATCGGCAGGCTGACAGATATTGAAAATCAACTTTATGTGGAACCAAATCGGCGGCAGGAATTTCAGCGACTATTGCAGGAAAATGATGCCGTGGCTGAGTTTGAATCGCAAATCTATCGTCGGGATGGCAGCGTGATTTGGATTTCGGAAAATGCCCGGGCGGTGCGAGATGCCGAAGGGGAATTGCTCTACTACGAAGGCACAGTAGAAGATATTACTCCAGCCAAACAAGCCAAGGAATTGCAAACCCAATTAATTGCCTCTCTGCAACAACACGCCTTTTACGATACTTTAACTGGGTTGCCTAATCGGGCTTTGTTTATGGATCGATTGCGGCAAGCCTTGGATCGTTCCAAACGCCATGAAAGTTATTTATTTGCCGTATTATTTTTAGATTTAGATCGATTTAAAGTCGTTAATGATAGTTTAGGGCATTTAGTTGGCGATCAATTATTAGTGGCGATCGCGCGCCGTCTAGAAGCTTGCCTGCGCTCCGTGGATACGGTGGCTCGGTTGGGCGGCGATGAGTTTACCATTCTGCTCGAAGATATTGAAGACATTAGCAATGCTACCACCGTTGCCGAACGAATTCATCAAGCCCTGAGCGCTCCTTTCAATCTCGATAATCACGAAGTTTTTGCCGCTTCTAGTATTGGGATTGTGATTAATCGTACCAACGGTTGGATAAATCCCTTAAGCGATCGCCCTGTTCCCCTCCAACACTTCTACGATCGCCCAGAAGATTTACTCAGAGATGCCGATACTGCCCTCTACCGCGCCAAAAGTCTCGGCAAGGGTAGGCATGAAGTTTTTAACGTGAATATGCACCACAATGCGGTAGCATTATTACAATTAGAAACCGATTTGCGTCATGCCGTGGAGCAGTTAGAAACCGAGCCAAGCTCTGCGATCGCGCCCACAGCCCATCCTTTACCAGAATTGCAAATTTATTATCAACCCATTGTCTCCCTTGCCACTGGAAAAATCAAAGGTTTTGAAGCCCTATTGCGGCTGTGGCATCCGGAACGGGGATTTATTGCTCCCGAAGAATTTATTCCCATTGCCGAAGAAACTGGGTTAATTATTCCCATTGGTTGGTGGACGCTGTGCCAAGCCTGCCGCCAGATTCGCGCTTGGCAACAAAAGCTAGAAACTAATCCTTTGCCATTAGAGCCAAGACAGCCTCCCATCTCCCCTCTGCCCTTGATGTCCTCTCCTTTAACTGTTAATGTCAATCTTTCTTGTAAGCAATTTGCTCAACCAGATTTAATTCCCAAAATCGATCGGATTTTACAGGAAACTGGTTTAAATGGCAGCAGTTTAAGTTTAGAAATTACTGAAAGTTGTTTGCTGAAAAATATCACCGCCGCCGATGCCACAACTATTCAATTGCGAGAACGGCAAGTGCAACTCTGTATTGATGAGTTTGGCACGGGATACGCCGCTTTAAATTATTTGCACAAGTTGCCAATTAGTGCTTTAAAAATCGATCGTTCTTTTATTAGCGAAATCAAAGCCAGCGACTGTAGAGACGATTTAGGCACTAATTCTTCGGTGCAGATTATTCGGACAATTATTTTGTTAGCCCAAAATTTGGGGATGGAAGCGATCGCCGAAGGTGTAGAAACTGACAGGCAGCTATCTCAATTGCGAGAACTAAATTGCGAATATGCCCAAGGTTACTTATTTTCAGCACCTCTTGATGTCTCTGCCGCAGAAGCATTAATTTTTTAGGAGGAACAGAACTAACTCAGTGCCTTTAGATTTTAGGCGATTTCATATCAGACAGGACTTACACAACTATCCTAGGAATAGGGGCAACCACGGGGGGATTGCCCCTACAAAACACTATACCACAACATCCACACCCTAGTGTCCCTTTACTCGTTTACTCGTTCCCAGGCTCTGCCTGGGAATGCCCATTGAGAGGCTCTGCCTAGGCTGTTGACTTTGTGCGTTTTTATGGTTTTTTATTCATGCAGTTTCTAGGTAGTCAGTTGC
>CAKZHE010000051.1 GCA_936920195.1 uncultured cyanobacterium
GTGTCGAACCCCCTAGTTTAACCGCGCTTACATCCCCGCCCACAAGGGGACGGGGTTTTACGCACGATCAATAAATTAAACCGGAAGTAAGAATTCAGTTGATCAATAGCGCTTCCGTTAGAGCGACTGTGTTGAATGTCAAGCGATCGCATACTGCTTATAAAGCTAGTTTAGGCTTTATTTGGGCTTGAAATTTGTCTAAGTCCCGCTAATCCGAACTTCTTTCAGTTGAGCGTTAACCTTCCCCAGCGCTTCCCCAAAATCTGCCATCAATCCCCCACATACAGCAATAATTTATCGCTGATTTTGTAGTTAATGGTAGATGCAAATGAGTTGAAATGAATGGGGGCGGTGGGACTTGAACCCACACGACCGTTTAAGGTCAACGGATTTTAAGTCCGTAGCGTCTGCCATTCCGCCACGCCCCCGGATTGTCTAGTATAACCTAGGCATTGCCAAAAAAGCAACTTAATCTATTTCAGCACATAATGGGAGAATTGGCAATTTCCGCATTTGTCCTGTCAATAATCTCTGTTTGCTCCCAGAATGCCACAGGTTAAACGAAGGGTCGCCCTAGGAATATGCCAAAATTAAAGGATAGAGATCGCGCTAGACTTCCTGATTGAGCGCGACAGGCCAAGACCCCGCCGCCGATATTAACATTGGAAAAATATTCCGTGAACGTTCCCTCCACCTTTCCCGCCCTTGACCTTAACGCCCTCTTTCCCTTTAAATTGGATCAATTTCAGCGACAAGCGATCGCTGCCTTAGATGCCAATCGTTCTGTAGTGGTTTGCGCCCCCACAGGTTCGGGAAAAACTCTAGTTGGGGAATATGCCATTTACCGCGCCTTGAGTCGAGGGGGGCGAGTATTTTATACCACACCCCTAAAAGCGCTCTCCAATCAAAAGTTGCGGAATTTCCGGGAACTCTTTGGGGCAGAACAGGTGGGATTGCTGACGGGAGATGCTTCTATCAACCGGGATGCCCCTATTCTGGTGATGACGACCGAAATTTTCCGCAATATGCTCTACGGCACGCGGATTGGGGAAGTGGGCATCTCTTTGGTGGGAGTGGAAACGGTGGTATTGGATGAATGCCACTATATGAATGACCGTCAACGGGGAACGGTTTGGGAAGAATCTATTATTTACTGTCCTCCCGATATTCAACTGGCGGCGCTCTCTGCCACGGTTGCCAATAGTTCCCAGCTAACTGATTGGATTTCCCGCGCCCACGGGGAAACGGAATTAATTTATTCTAACTATCGTCCGGTTCCCCTGGAATTTCACTTTTGCAGTCCGAAAGGATTATTCCCGTTACTAGATACCAACGGTAAAAAGATTAATCCTCGCCTCAAATCCAAGCGCCACACTAACGACCGAGTTTCCCGCCAAGATTGTCCCAGTTTAATCTACGTTATCAGTCAACTGTGGCAACGAGATATGCTGCCAGCCATTTATTTTATTTTCAGTCGGCGGGGTTGCGACCAAGCTGTAGCGGATTTAGAGAATGTGACTCTGGTGAATGAAGCGGAAGCCCACCAGTTAAAAACCTTAGTCGATGACTTTCTGCTTCGCAACCCCGAAGCTGGACGAGCGGGACAAATTGACCCCCTGTATCGGGGGATTGCCGCTCACCATGCCGGAATTTTACCCGCCTGGAAGGGATTAGTAGAAGAACTGTTTCAACTGGGTTTAGTCAAAGTGGTTTTTGCCACTGAAACTCTGGCTGCCGGGATTAATATGCCTGCCAGAACAACGGTAATTTCTAGTCTTTCTAAGCGTACCGACCGAGGACACCGCCTGCTCACCGCTTCGGAATTTCTGCAAATGGCGGGGAGAGCAGGCAGACGGGGGATGGATGATTTAGGTCATGTAGTCACCGTTCAAACTCCCTTTGAGGGGGCAAAAGATGCGGCTTACCTTGCCACCGCCCAACCAGAACCCCTAGTTAGTCAGTTTGCCCCTAGTTATGGGATGGTGCTGAACCTGTTGCAAACCCATAGCCTGGATGAAGCCAAAGATTTAGTGGAGCGCAGTTTTGGACAATATTTGGCTAACTTATATTTACAGCCAGAAGAAGCGGCGATCGCCCTCCAACAAGCCGAACTAGACCAAATTGATGCGGAAATTGGCCAAATCGAACCGGGTTTATTGGCTAATTACCAAAAACTCCACGAACGGCTGAAAGAAGAACGGCGGATATTAAAAATCCTGGAAGACCAAGCCACCGAAAATCGCAGCCGTCAAATTGCCCAAGCCATCCACTTTGCCACCCCAGGGACGATTTTACACCTCAAAGGCAAGCACGTTCCCGTACCTAATCCTATTCCCTCTGTCCTAGTTACCAAAGCTCCGGGACGGGGACAAGCCCCTTTCTTAGTTTGTTTAAGTCAAGATAACCGCTGGTATATTGTCGCATCTACCGATGTGGCAGAATTGCATAGTGAAGAAGTGGGTTGGAGTGCGGCACAATTAAATGCGATCGCCAATTTACTACCCCCTGAAGAACTCCAAATTAAATTGGGACAAAGTAGAAAAGGCAACGCCACCACCGCCGAAATTGCCAATCTAATTCCCTATTCCCTAGAACCCCTCACCAGAGAACCAGAAGTCCTCGCCCAACTGCACCACGTTGAATCTATCAAAGCTCTCTTAGAAACCCATCCCATCCGCAAATGGGGCAATCCCGGCAACCTCCTCAAACGTCATGCCCGTCGGGAAGCCTTGCAGCAAGAAATTACTCAGCGGCAAGAACAACTTAAAGAACACATGGGGCGGCACTGGCGAGAATTTCTGCAACTGATTGAAATTTTGCAGCGTATGGATGGACTAATTGGATTAGTCCCGACGGAGTTAGGAGAAGGAGCCGCTGCTATTCGGGGGGATAACGAATTGTGGCTCGGTTTAGCCATTACTTCCGGCATCTTAGACGATTTAGCCCCCCAACACCTTGCTGCCGCCTGTGCCTCCCTCGTAACAGAAACTCCCCGTTCTGATAGTTGGACCAATTATGTTTTATCTTCTGAAGTAGAAACCGCCCTAGGGCGTTTAAAAGGCATCCGACGACAACTATTCCAAACTCAACGTCGATATCGCGTGGCTTTACCAGTATGGTTGGAATCGGAATTAATGGGTTTGGTAGAAAATTGGGCTTTAGGAGTGGAATGGCTGCAATTGTGTGCCAATACCAATTTAGATGAAGGAGACGTAGTGCGAATTTTGCGCCGCACCGTCGATTTTCTTTCTCAGATTCCCCACGTTCCCCATATTTCCACCTCTTTACAGCGAAATGCCTATCGAGCCATTCATTTGATCGATCGTTTTCCAGTTAATGAAGTCATTGCCTAAAGCTAGAGTTTTTGTCTAGTTCTTGTCAATCAACCAAGAGCGATCACGCTAAAATTCCATCCTTATCAGGACTTACGCAACTATTCTAGCAATAGGGGCAACCACGGGGGGATTGCCCCTACAAAACGCTATATATAGAGGGTCTGCGTAAGTCCTGCTTATATGGCGCATCCAAATGAGTTGCCAAAAGGCATCATATTTTTAACCTAGAGTTAGAATCCCTAACGACATATCGGCGAGTAATCGCATATTTCTTAACCACTGACGACCAATTAAAAATTCTGGGACTCCAGTACCAACATGAACTGGAATATCAAACTCTTCTTGATTTATTCTCACTTTGCCTATATAAATCTGAAAGTCTACATTTCCTTGTGCTGTCAGCATCATTTGCTGATTTGCATAAACCCAATCTAAACCCTCTAAATCTTGACTATTCATTGCTAGCCATCCTGAAAACCCGGTGTCCAACCATACATCAACTAGCAGTTCTAATCCACTAGCTGCAATCAACTCAATTTCAAATAATAGTTCTCCATTATCGCCAAACGTACCCGCAATCATATAGTTCCGCAAACCCCTGTCTCGTTAATTCGGAAAACTTGCAGTTGAGCATTTCGGTACTTTTCATGGGCAATCTTAGCTACGACTAATTGATCGCGGTCAAGAAAATAATCACCGCTATCTGGTTCTATTGCTATGTACCAGTTATAATGTGTTGGGATTAACTCTGGTTTCATGCGCTCAAAAATAACTTGACATCGCTGGCGAAATTCTGCCATTTCTGCTTGTCGTTGAGCAATTTCTGTTGAAGATAACGTGCGCTCTGGGTGTAACCTTCTTCGGTAAACTTTATCAATGGTTTTAGTTTCATTCATGGTAACTTCTCCTTGAGAAATGGAATTGAACTGGATGAATTTAAATTGGCTCAATGGTGACTTTTAAACCTTTACTACTGAGCATTTGCACAACTTCTTCCGCATTGATGCGATCGCTGTAGGCTCCTACTTGCATTACTGCCTGTCCGCGTACTAAAGTGAGAAAGGCACTAGGAACGAGCGATCGCACAAATTCTTGAGCGCGATCGCCATTAGCTTCTACTACTACTCGATAGCGCAAGGTTGTCGAGGGATAACTGCTCGCCGTATTGCTACTATTTCCCCCCCGACTGAGGTTTCCCAAGGGAATATTGGCATTAGGTACTGGTAGTAAATTCAAGGCATTGATAGAAGTATTTGGCGGCGCGGCGGGCAACGGAGCGGCAATATTTGGCACGTATTGATTAGGGGATGAAATATTGGCGGCTAAGGGCAATGGTTGCGATTCATTATCTGGGGGAGGTACGCGAATTTCCACGGCTCCCGGCTCCAAAGGTGGTAATTTGGTAGTGGGGCGAGGGCTGCGAGAGAAATTTCTGGCAGTGTTTGATGAACCTGGGGTAATAATAATTGGTTCTGTAACTAGAGTTTGGGGCGGTTTAGTGGCGGTGGAATTATTGACAGCAGTTTCTGTAACGTTGCTTTGACTAGGATTAGTTGATACTGGCAATGGAATTGGCACTGATTCCAGGTTGAGCGGTAAATTTCCAAAGTCGTTTTTAATCGGTTTAGATTCGGGAAATGGTACGGCAGGTAAGTTACTACTGGCAGGAACAGGATTAATTGTGGCGGCTGGAGGAGGATTTTCGGGAACAGTGGGTAAGTTGCTGCTCTCAGGAATAGAATTGGTAGCAGCTACTGGGGTAATATTGACCGGAACTAGGGGATATTTACTTCTAAAAGGAGTCCGATTGGTTGTTATTTCTGGCGTATTATCAACGGAAATAATAGGTAGATTGCTAGCCGGAATGGGATTAGTTTTCGCTGGGATATTACTGATAGTAATACTTGGCAAGTTGCTATTAGCTGGAATGGCAGTTGTTGCCGCTACTGGAGTGACAGCGGCGGGAATACTAGGTAAACTACTTTTAGGGGGAATGGGATTGGCAGTTGCTACTGGAGTAACGGCAGCGGGAATTGGATAATTATTGTTATTAGGGATAGGATTAACTGCTGCTAAAGCAGGGGTATTTGTATTCGGGGATGGGGCGATCGCACTCTCAGAATTTCGCCCTGGTAAAGCCTGTCCAAAATACATAATACTGGCAGTCGCAGCCATCTCTTTGGGCTGAGAAGAAACTGCTGTTGCTGAACTTTCTTTGGGTTGAACTGCTGGGGCTTGAATTGTAATTGGTTGAACTGTTATCGGTGGTACTTCTGGAGTTTTGGCAGGATTTCCAGTACGCAAATCGGAGCGGCGATTGCCGCGAAAGACGTTGCCACCAGGTTGCCCAGAAGTTCCCATATCCGGCAGAGATTTGGCGATCGCTACTAATCCATCCTGCTGATTATTTTCAATAATATTATTTCGCAGAATTGGCAAAGCATCGTCAGAAATAATTACCCCATCTTGATTGCCAGAAATTCGATTATTGATTAACTTGGGCGTAGCTCGATCGGAAATAGTAATGCCAACCCCTGTATTTTCCAACAGGTTATCTTGGACTTCTGGTTGGGATGTGCCAGTAATGGCAATGCCGCTGACACCATTTTGATAAAAATAGTTGCCGCGAATGCTAGGATTGCTGTTACCGCCGACAGCGATCGCGTTTTGAAAATTACCTGTAAAAGTATTATTCATCACCAAGGTGTTGCCGGATTCAATCCACAATCCATAACCGCCTTGTTGGGGATTAATCACCGTCACCCCCACTAAACCCCCTTGGTTAGTGCCGATAATTGCCGCATTTTGGCTAGCCATAGTACACTGAAACTGGTAGTTGTCGGGATTGCCACAAAACCAACCGCCACCCCGAATCAGAATATTTTGACCTCGACTACCTAAATCACCTTGAATCGTCACCTTAGATTTAAGTTGCAGAGGAAATACTTCCCCGGTGGCAGTGCTGTAAGTTCCCGGTGCTAAAAGAATTACCGTATTGGCTTGGGCTACGCGCAGGGCTTGGGTAATAGTTTGAAAAGGTGCGCGATCGCTACCATTGCCCTTATCATTACCATTGCTAGCATTAACAAACAACAGATTCACTTCCGGCTGAGTTTGTCCAGCGGTAGGATTGGGGGGAAGATTAACTTGAGCGATCGCCGTTGTCGCATTTAACCAGTATGGCCCAACAACAGTTAATCCCAAGACCCAAGCACTCTGAAAGGGGCGAGAAATTCTCAAATCCACGGCTTTCCTCCTGATTGAATTGCAGTTTTTGTAGGGGCAATCCCCCCGTGGTTGCCCCGCCAAATTGAGGTAAATACCGGGGCGCTAGTTTCTTTATATATTATGTGCGATCGCGAGTAAATTGCCGGGACGGGTTTATTCAAGTTACTGCTGAGGATTAAAATTTATCCTCAAACCCGCCCCTACTTTCCCTAGGGTTCAATTCCCAATTCTCTCAACCGTTGTGCTAAATATTCCGCTCGTTGCTCGGCTGTCTCAGCGCGAGCCTTTTCTGATTGTGCCTGTTGCTCTGCTGCCTCAGCGCGAACTTTTTCTGATTGTGCCTGTTCTTCTGCTGTTTCGGCGCGAACTTTTTCTGATTGTGCCTGTTGCTCTGCTGTCTCTGCACGAACCTTTTCTAATTCTGCCTGTTCTTCTGCTGTATTGGCACGGGATTTTTCCCTTTCAGCTAGTTGTATCGCCGCCTCAGCATCAGTCAAAATCAAATCTCCTTTGCCATCATACCACCGCAACCATAACCGATTAATCCCTTGATATTCCCCTCTCCACAATCCTAAACTTAATCCCAATTCCGGCATCGCAATTCTTGGTTCTGTCAACTTCAATTCCTGATATTTCCCCGCTACCAAATGAAAAGCTTGCCATTCGTTATTGGAGCGATTAAATACTACATAATAAGGGACTTGCAAAATTTTCTCGTACACTTCCCATTTGGTTGGGGGTTCATTTCTGTCTCTGGTAGTGGCTCCTAAATCTTCCTTTTCTGTTCCCGGTGACAGTAATTCTACAATCGCTGACGGACTGATTTTTTCTTGCCAGATCACATAACTTAAACGCAAATCTCTTTGCTCGTACAATCTGGATACTCCCACTACCCCAAACCAATCAGGGCGTTTGTGCCACAGAGGGTTGTTGACATCGTAATATAGGTTCATATCGCTTCCGCAAAATACCCGATTGGGGTAATATTCAGGAGGCCGAAAAGTCAACCGCAATAATTCTGGTTGTAAATCATGAAATTCGTCAGGCAAACCAGGTTCCTCCGGATCTTCGCTGGGTAAATCATACATGGTGGGGAGGTCTTCTGTAGATAGCAAACCGTCGCTGGATTTGGGTGGGGCATTAATTTGAAATACTCGTATTTCTGATTTCATGTTTCTCCCTCGATCTGAATTATTAACTATATAAGAAAAAGCTTGTAGTTGGGCTTGAACCAACCGGATTAGGGCTAAAGCCCAACTACAAACTTTCTTTTATTTTTTAATTATGCTATTGATTGTATCATGGGACAATTGCGTTAATCCTCAAGGATTTTTATGGTTATGGGTAATTCCCCAAGTCAGGGTAGATGGAAAGAGCCAGCGGTTTATCGGATTTTAGATGCAAATTTAGACCGAGCTAGGGAAGGTTTACGAATTATAGAAGAATGGTGTCGGTTTGGATTGAATAGCACTCCTCTAGCGGCAGAATGCAAGCAAATGCGACAAGAGTTGGGGAGTTGGCACGCTCCAGAAATTCGGGCGGCGCGGGATACTCCGGGAGATCCTGGTACGCAACTTAGTCATCCCAAGGAAGAACAACGTTCTAGCGTGCCAGAATTGTTGCAGGCGAATCTGTGCCGGGTACAGGAAGCGTTGCGGGTGTTAGAAGAGTATGGCAAGCTCTACAGTACGGAAATGGCGGCGGCTGCCAAGCAGATGCGCTATCAAGTTTATACTTTGGAAAGCAAATTGATCGTTGATGGGCGGCAACAATTATTATGGCGATCGCACCTTTATTTAGTTACTTCTCCTCACGATCATCTGTTGGCAACTGTGGAAGCAGCATTGCAAGGTGGTTTAACTCTAGTTCAGTATCGTGAGAAAAACACCGATGATACTATCCGCCTCGATTATGCTCAAAAACTGTGTCAACTGTGTCACCAGTATGGAGCCTTATTTATTATGAACGATCGCGCTGATTTGGCGCTAGCGGTAGATGCGGATGGGGTTCATTTGGGGCAACAAGATATTCCCATTGCTGTGGCGCGGCAAATTCTGGGTTCTCAGCGGATTATTGGACGTTCTACTACCAATTCGGAAGAGATGCAGCGAGCGATTGCCGAAGGTGCTGATTATATTGGTGCCGGACCAGTTTATGAAACTCCCACCAAACCGGGTAAAGCCGCTGCCGGATTTGATTATATCCGCTATGTTGCCGAACGGGTTAAAATTCCTTGGTTTGCTATTGGCGGCATTGACATGAATAATATCAATGATGTTCTGCAAGCGGGGGCAGAACGAGTGGCAGTTGTCCGCGCAATTATGGCGGCGGAGCAACCTACTTTAGTTACGCAAAATTTTCTTGCCCAATTAACCAAATATGGCGCGTCTCAATGAGTCGTGAAATCCTGTAGGGGCAATCCCCCCGTGGTTGCCCCAATCCCCCCGTGGTTGCCCCAATCCCCCCGTGGTTGCCCCAATCCCCCCGTGGTTGCCCAGTCAAATCGGGGTAGGCACGGGGGCGCTACCCCTACAGATTTGTAAAAATCATTCAGAGGCGCTATAGATAATGGGGCAATTGACAACAACTACGAGGGTTTTTTATGAAGAAATTTAAATGGCCGCTCTCACCGCAAAAAGCGATCGCTATTCTTGGTTTAATAGTAGCGATCGCGATCGCTGCTGTCTCCATTCCCAATTTGACTGCTTTTGGCAAAGATGCTCCTAATAGCGGCACGCAACTTTACTGGTATGGACAATCGGCTTTCAAATTAACCACGCCATCTGGTAAAGTCCTATTAATTGACCCCTGGATTGCTAACCCTCTCAACAAAGATGCCCAAGAACAACTTGCCAATCTCAACAAAGTTGACCTAATTTTAGTTACTCATGGACACTTCGATCACATTGGCAATACGGTGGAAATTGCCAAAAAAACTAAAGCTAAATTAGTTGGTACTTCAGATCTTGCCCTGGCAATGGTGCAGTATGCGGGATTTCCCAAAGAGCAAGCTGGTTTTGATACTCTTGGTAACTTTGGCGGCGAATTAAATTTACTCAATGGCGAAGTAAAAGTTGCTTTCATTCCTGCTGTTCACAGTTCCTCTGTCCAAAGCGACGGCACTCCCATGAACTATTATGCGGGGAATCCAGGGGGATTTTTAGTTAGTGTCAAAAATGGTCCAGTAATTTACCACACTGGCGACACCGATGTATTTGGCGATATGTCCCTAATTCCCAACTTCCGCAAAGTTAATGTAATGCTAACTTGCATTGGCGATCAGTTTACTATGGGGCCAGAAAGAGCCGCTGAAGCGGTGAAGTTAGTCAACCCAGATATGGTAATTCCGATGCACTTTGGGGTTTTCTCTTTAACCGGAACTCCTGAAGCTTTCCAAAAATCTCTGAAATTGCAAAATGTCAAGAGTGAATACAAGTTACTGAAAGTAGGGGAAACTCTAAATCTGTAACTATTCATGCAATAACCGTGTCTGATTCCCCCTAGCCCCCGGCTCGACTGAGCATTCGACTGAGCTCACGCCGAAGTCTTCGCCGAACGTCCTTAAAAAGGGGGCTGTTAATCCCCTAGTTTTTTATCTTGATGGCAATTGGGCGTTTCAAAAGGGGTAGAAAAACTCACCGGAATTACTAAGGGATAAACACAACCAGGCCAGAAAACAATCGCTTGTTTACATTGAAGTGCTGCCGCCATTCTTTCAATGGTGGTATAGGTGAAAGACAAGGCAAAGGCAGCACTACCATCCCGAGCTTCTATTAAGAAGGTTTCAGTTTCTCGGTTCACGGCTAGTTGAGAGCCTTGAAAAGCTTTGAGGATGGGGTCGTCCATTATTTAATAAGGATTTTCTACGCGATCGCTACTGGAGAATTCTTCACTGAGATCTAACTCGGTTTCGGGAATTCTCCCTGGATGGTCTTCAGGAAAGCTGCGATCGCGAATCTTTTTTAACTCATTCGGACTTCGAGGCGTACCATCTTGCTTGTGCAACATCCGCGCTAGCCACAGCAATTCCCGGTTAGTAGGATATGCCCCTTTAGCTAAATCGTCCAAGCGTTGTAAGGAAATATAACTATTGGTTGCTAGCGCTTGCCAGTTACGATTCTCTCCGATCAGTTGCGCGATTGTCTCTTCTGGCGGACTTGCGTCTAAAAACAAGTCTGGAGCCGCAATAAAGCGGCGCATGAATTCTTCCAAAATGCTCCCCATTCCTTTGCCTCGGCGAATACATTCGGCTTTAAACTCATTTCTGAGTTGTTCGGGGGCATAAAACTTGATCGCTACGCCTTCATCTTTCTTGGTCATGGGTGGTTGCCTATCATTTAGTTTATAATTAGCACACTTGTTACCAATTCACTAGAGTAATTTTTCACATAAATATTAAAAAATCGCAATTGGCGCATTGTCTCTAAACTTGAGAAATTAACTGTTTTCCGGTCTTTTTTAATCAAAAAATAGCAGTATGCTGATGCCGATTAGGTGTTTTAATGAACTTAGGTTCTCTAATGCCTGTGGGGAAAATAAATTGCGTCCTTGAGATAAAATTATAAAAAAGCGTTGTACGTTGAGTGCCGTTGCTAGAGGAAATCTGCCAGTTGTCCCCCTAGAGAAAGATTTGCGAAGCTCTGGGAGGGTGGTGGGGCGATCGCTTTAACTAGGCATCTCGGATGTGTACAACGCTTCAAGGAAGGAAGACTGTTACTTTTAAGTGAATTTGATGATAACCTAGAATATTCATAGATAAAAGACATTGTTGCTGATAGTTAGGATAGAGTTTTATCTATCATTGATTCTGGAGCCAGGGGATTGAAGAATTCCACTTTACATCAACTAAGAGTATTTGAGGCCGTGGCTCGCCACAAAAGTTTTACGCGAGCGGCGGAAGAACTATTTTTGACTCAACCCACTGTTTCCATGCAGGTGAAGCAGCTAACTAAATCTGTGGGAATGCCCTTGTTTGAGCAAGTGGGCAAGCGACTGTTTTTAACTGATGCTGGTAGGGAGTTGTTAAAGACGTGCTTAGAAATCTTTGACCAGATTGACCAGTTTGAAATCAATATCGCCGAATTGAAGGGCTTGAAGCAAGGGCGGTTGCGATTATCGGCAATTACAACTACTAAATATTTTATTCCCCGGCTTTTGGGCTTATTTTGCCAGCGCTATCCAGGAATTGATGTTTCTCTTCAGTTTGCCAATCACGAACAGGTGATTGAACGCTTGACAGAGAATCGGGACGATCTGTATATTGTCAGTCAATTACCAGAGAATGTTGATATTGTTTCCCAGCAATTTTTGGAAAATCCTTTGGTGGTACTAGCACCTAAAAATCATCCCCTAGCTCAGGAAAAAAATATTCCGATCTCTCGCCTAAGTGGGGAACCGTTTATTATGCGGGAAATCGGTTCCGGCACTCGCCGCGCCGTGCAGCAACTGTTTGATGAACGGGGGGTAACGGTGAAAGTGCGGTTAGACTTGGGAAGTAATGAGGCAATTAAACACGCGATCGCCGGAGGTTTAGGAATTTCGGTGCTTTCTCTTCACACCCTAGGCAGCTACACTAATAATAGCGAGATTACCATCTTAGATGTGCAGGAATTTCCCATTCTTAGAGATTGGTATGTAGTTTATCCTAATGGGAAACAGCTATCGGCGATCGCGCGGACATTTTTTGAGTATTTACAGCAAGAGTCTCCGCAAATGGCAATAGATATGGGATTTTCCCCTTTGGATAACGAGAGTAATTAAAGTGAAATTTTCTAATCTGTTCATGGACTGGCAGGAAGTTTCGGGCAACTGGGCATTAATTCCGCGATATCCCAAGGGGATTGTCCATTTTTTAGGGGGGGCTTTTGTGGCAGCCGCCCCCCATTTGACCTATCGTTGGTTACTAGAACAATTAGCTGAACAGGGATATGCGGCGATCGCCACCCCTTTTGTCAATACTTTAGACCATCAGGCGATCGCCGAAACAGTTTTACAAAGTTTTGAAAGCGCCCTAGATAGTCTCAGAACCCAAGCTATTTTGCGCCGTCGCTATTTACCCATTTATGGACTGGGGCATAGCATGGGCTGTAAATTACACTTAATGATTGGCAGTCACTTCCCGGTAGAACGGGCGGGAAATATCTTAATTTCCTTCAATAATTATCCTGCCAGCGAAGCTATTCCCCTAGTCCAACAATTTAATTTTAGTTCAGCTTTTAATGTGGAATTTTCTCCTTCTCCGGCGGCAACCAATCAATTAATTGCTGAAAAATACCGAATTCGCCGCAACCTGCTAGTAAAATTTAAAAACGATAATATCGACCAAACTGTAGCTTTGAATAAGTTATTGCAAGGACGCTTTCCAGAAATGATTTCTACCAAGTTACTTCCTGGCAATCATTTAACCCCCCTCGGACAAGATATTAATTGGCAACCGGGTAAAGAATTCACGGCTTTTGATGCCTTTGGTCAATGGGTGAAACAGGAAATAGTTTACCGAGACATCAATCAGTTAAAGTTGGAAATCCTCCAATGGTTGCAACCATTGGCATCTGTTTAAAGCATTTTCCCCAAAGCTATAATATAACTGTTGATTTCAATTTAATAAATCGGTGGTGGGTTCAAGTCCCACCGCCCCCATACCCTACTTCTGCTGAATGGGAATCTCAATCCAAAATTCTGCCCCTTTACCAGGTTCAGAAAAACAGAGTAAAGAGCCATGATGCTTGTCCACGATAATTTGATAGCTAATGGCTAGTCCTAAACCAGTGCCTTTCCCCACTGGTTTAGTAGTAAAGAAAGGATCGAACAATTTGGCTTTAACAGTTTCGTTCATTCCTGGGCCATTGTCTATAATTTGAATAATCGCATTCTGGTTGTCTTCGGAAACTGAAGTCCGAACGGTAATTACTGGGAAACGAGTCGCAGGTTGATAATCTGGATCTCCTTCTTCACAATTCCCCTCTACAGCATCCAGGGCATTGCTAAAGATATTCATAAATACCTGGTTGAGTTGCCCAGCATAGCACTCTACTTTCGGAAGATTGCCATAATCTTTAATTATTTTGACTTGACAACATTCACTTTTGCGAACAAAACGATATTGCAAAATCAATAAAGTGTTATCAATCCCTTCATGCAAATTCACTGGTTTCATCGCCGCTTCGTCTAGCCGGGAGAAATTGCGTAAAGAGAGGATAATTTGACGAATTCTTTCGGCACCACCCTTCATGGAAGCGATTAATTTCGGCAGGTCGTTAATAATATTTGGTAAGTCAATTTCTTCAGCTTGATGCTTAATTTCTTCTGGAGGCGATGGCAAATATTTTTCGTAAAGGTGCAATAGTTTCAGCAAGTCTTGAGAGTAGCCCTCGGCATGGGGGAGGTTGCCAGTAATGAAATTAACTGGATTATTAATTTCATGGGCAATCCCGGCGATCATCTGTCCCAAACTAGACATTTTTTCGCTTTGGACTAATTTGCTTTGGGTTTGTTGCAATTCCCGCAGAGTCGCCGAGAGTTGTTCGGCTTGGGTTTGGGCTTGTTGAGCGGCGGCGCGGGTTTGGTTAAAGAGTTCGGCTTGGTCAATGGCGATCGCCAACTGGTCAGTTACTGCTCCTAATAATTCTACTTCGTGGTGTCGCCAGGGACGGGGGTCATTACATTGGGCGCAGCAAACTGCCCCAATTGCACCGGAATAAGTTTGAATGGGCAGGGCGAGGATAGAGGCATAGCCCCGATCGAGATAGAATTGTCGCTGTTCGGGATCGGCGATTTCGGTAATATCGTTAATGCCTACGGCTTCTAGTTTCAGATATTGTTTGGCAACCGGCCCAATTTCCGCTTCGGAATAGGAACCCAATAAGCTGGGTAAAACATCATTCCGGGCTTCATTGACGATTTCCCAGAAGGGTTCTTCGGCTTGCGAACGATACCAAATGAAGTAACAGCGGTCAATTTGCAACAGGTTGCGAATCTCATTCACTGCTGTTTCCAGAATGGTATCAAGATCCAGGGAGTTGCGAATTTGGCTGCCCAACTGGAAGATCAAGGCTTCTCTCCGACTGAGGAGTTCTTCCCGCGCCCAGTTGCGGTCAATGGCGACAGCCAGGGCATTAGTAATCCATCCTAGGGTTAAGTGGGCGGGAATGGTAAAAGCTCGGTTGTTTCCCAGGGCAAGCACCCCCACCAATCGCCCTTCCACAATTAGGGGATAACCTGCTAGGTGAATTTTGGATTGTTCCTTGGGGTCATTTAAGCCAAAATTGTAACTGCTCGACATGAAATCGTAGACAGCTTGGCGGTATTGACCAATTCTGCCAATAATGCCCTCGCCTAGGGAAATGCAGTCCAAATAAAGACCAGAAAGGATTTTTTCCCCGGCTACGGCTTGCAGTTCTAGCTGATTGGTTTCTTGGTTAAAAGTCCAGATGCCTGTATTGGCAGCACCGAGATATTTGACCATTAATTTGGCGCAACGCTGGAGAATTTCCGATAAATTGCCGCTTTGTCCTAGGGCAATGCCTAATTCGGCGGCGAGGGTAGATAGGCGCGATCGCTCCAGTAAAGCTGCTTCGGCTTGCTTGCGTTCGGTAATATCGCTTAAGGTGCAGATGGCGTGCTTGATACTCCCATCAGCGGCGAGGTGGGGTTCTACGTTGACAATTAGCCAAATGCGATCGCTGGGTTCGGTTTGGTCTTTCCCTTCTGGACGATCAATGCCCATCACCGCATTGCGAACGGGGCGACGACTGGCAATGGCTTGGGCGACGGGATGGTGGTTTTCCGGCAGGGGCAAACCGTCTTCCCCAATGGTCTGCCAAGCCGAATCAAAGGCACTCTTTCCATACAATTGTGCCTGAGTTAGTCCGAGTAAGTTCAGAGCAGCTTGATTGTGGAGTAAGATTTCTCCCCTCGAACCATAGAGTAAAACTCCCACATTTAGGTCTTGAATTAGAGTGCGAAAGCGTTCCTCCGATTCCCGTAAAGCTTCCTCAGTTTGGTGGCGTTCGGTAATTTCCTGCACCATTGAAGCTACGCCAATGGTTTGACCGCGATAGTCTACTAAGGGGGTATTGTACCAATCGCAGAGAATTAAGCGTCCATCTTTAGTCAGATTAGGATTGCTGTTGCGATAGCCGCCACTTTGGGCGATTAATTGTTGATAAACCTCTTCTACCTGAGCTAGACAGGCATCTGGTACTAGCAGATTCACTACCCGTTTGCCCATAACTTCGCTTTTGCTATAACCAAAAATCTCTTCGGCAGCGGGGTTCCACTCCATCACCTCAAAATTGTTATTCCACTCAATTATCCCGATGGGAGTTCGTTGGAAGTGCAGAGCTAATTTATGTTCCGATTCCCGCAGGGCTTCTTCTGCTTGCTTTGGGGCAATTCTGGGTGTAATTTTGGTAATGTTAGTCAACGTGCAAATGACTTGCTCAATGCTGCCATCTTCTGCCAGTTGTGGTTCCGCACTCACCAATAACCACAGGGGTTCAGCGGGGAAGCGGTAGAAACAAGTTGGGACATCTTGGACGGTGGTTTTAGTGGCGATCGCTTTTATAGTGGGAAATTCAGTTGCTGGTAAAGTAGCACCGTCCGCACCAATCGCCTGCCAATTCAACTCTGCAACTTTCTGATTGATTAATTGGTTTTCCGCCATTCCCAGGAGTTCATGCGCGGCAGAGTTGCTGAGGCGAATTTCTCCTTGGCGATCGCAAACCAGAACGCCCACTGGCATTTTATTAATTAGCGTCCGCATCTGTTCTTCTGCGCGATCGGGGCTGGTCCAGTGTCGGTTAGCAGTATTTAGCATATCAGATAGCCATTTCGATTAGGGAGTACCGCATAATTGTCCAAGACTACAACCTGCAATTCTCTGATTGCAGAATTTCCCTGAACCAAGGATCTAACTGTGGATTTTGCCAGCCGAATATAAAGTTATTTTTGGAAAGATATTCAACACACTTTTCTAGTTATAGCACGATCTTCTAGACGTGCTACTACTTTTGGAGATCGTATCGCGCTTCTGAATCATTTGGGCAAATGCGTAGGGGTAGCGCCTAGGCTGTTGACTTTGTGAGTTTTTGGGCGATCTTATTCATGCAATAATTATGTCAAAAGTTGATCGAGAACGCCCCCTAAATCCCCCAATTCTGGGGGACTTTGAACCTTTCACACTATCCTATTCCCCCCAAAGTTGGGGGGTTAGGGGGGCGTTTTTCATTCCGAAATCAGTTCAGAAACTGCCCGAAATCAGTTCAGAAAGTGTATGAACAGAAACCCCCTAAAAAGGCACAAAGTCAACAGCCTAGGCAGAGCCTCTCGATAGGCGCTCCCAGGCAGAGCCTAGGAACGAGTAGAATTCTCAGGTCAGATGACCCACAATTACATATAAAAAGGATAAATTTAAGTAGGTTCTGTGAATTTGTGCAGGGCTGAGGAAGCAAACAGGAGTTGGCAATGGCAAGGGATTGGGCATATTGGACAGCCGAGCGGCGCATCGAAGTAGCACAGCAAACGGGAGCAACAGAACTCAATCTCAGCAACATTGGATTAACAGCAGTGCCAGAAGTGATTGCCGCTCTCACCCAGTTGCAAGAGCTTGACCTCTCCTACAACCAATTGACAGCAGTGCCAGAAGCGATAGCAGCTCTAACGGTTTTTACAGATCTTTACCTCTGCTACAATGTATTTACAGCAGTGCCAGACGCGATAGCAGCTCTCACCCAGTTGCAAGTGCTTGACCTCTCCATCAACCAATTGACAGCATTGCCAGAGGCGATCCCATCTCTCACCAAGTTGCAATCGCTTTACTTCTCTGGCAACCAATTGACGACACTGCCAGAGAAAAACGCAATACACAACATGAACGAACTGAAACAGAAAAAAAACAACAAATAATAAATAATGAAATCATTTAGGTTAACATATTTATATAATATAAAACATAGCCAGTAGTCCTGTACTTCTAAGACCATTGCATCTTCTTTAATATTCTCTCTCTATCTGAGCATTGGTCTTCCTATATGTCTCTTTCAGCTGGGATTTCCTCCCATATCCTCTTGATTAGACGCTTATTCGGTGATCTCTGTACGTGTCTGGCCCATCTAACTCG
>CAKZHE010000052.1 GCA_936920195.1 uncultured cyanobacterium
GTTGCTCTGCATATAGCGTTTATGGTGCGTTACGCTGCGCTAACACACCCTACTAATAGAGGTGTTGCGTAAGTCCTACAAAATTCAAAATTCAAAATTTTGAATTGATAATTCCCTACTCCCTATTCCCTACTCCCTATTCCCTCTCTTCCCAAATCGCGCTAAGGTTAAAATGATGGAAGTTCACATATCTTAAATTTTCTTTACCAATGCCCATCTCTTCTGGTTTATCCCGGATTAACCACTCCTCAATTAAAAACTTATTTTTTGGACAGGAACCAACTCCCGAACTAATTGCCATTTTGCTGGTGTATTTCGTCCAGGGTGTTTTGGGGTTGGCACGGTTGGCAATCAGCTTTTTCCTGAAAGATGAACTGGGGCTAAATCCTGCCCAAGTCTCAGCTTTAATCGGGATTGCCGCGATTCCTTGGGTAATTAAGCCAGTTTTGGGGTTTATCTCCGATGGCTTACCAATTTTTGGGTATCGCCGCCGCCCCTACTTGATTTTATCGGGAATAGTGGGCGCGATCGCCTGGATTAGTTTAGCCACGGTAGTGAATAATGCTTGGACAGCGATCGCGGCGATGATTCTCAGTTCCCTGTCCATTGCCATCAGTGATGTCATTGTAGACTCTTTGGTAGTCGAAAGAGCCAGAACTGAATCTCTCAGCGAAGTTGGTTCCTTGCAATCCCTCTGTTGGGGGGCTACCGCCGTTGGAGGGTTGCTGTCCGCCTATTTCAGCGGTTGGCTGCTAGAACAGTTTAATAATCATATTGTATTTGGAATTACCGCCTCGTTTCCCCTGATTATTTCGATTGCAGCTTTGTTAATTGCGGAACAGAAAACTAGCGATCGCCCTAATCTAGATACGGTAAGAGATCAGTGGCAGCAATTACGTCAAGCCATTAGTCAAAAATCGATCTGGTTGCCGACTGCCTTTATTTTCCTTTGGCAATCTACCCCCAACTCGGAATCAGCTTTTTTCTTTTTTACCACCAATGAATTAGGCTTTGAACCAGAGTTTTTGGGCAGAGTGCGGTTAGTTAGTAGTGCCGCCTCTTTAGTGGGGATTTGGATATTTCAGCGGTTTTTAAAAAGCGTTCCCTTCCGGACAATTTTTGCTTGGACAACGGTATCCTCTGCACTTCTGGGCATGACAAACTTATTATTAGTTACCCATGCTAATCGCAGTTTGGGAATTGATGACCATTGGTTTAGTTTGGGAGATAGTGTAATTCTGACTGTAATGGGACAAATTGCCTTTATGCCAATCTTGGTATTGGCGGCACGTCTTTGTCCTTTGGGAGTGGAAGCGACTCTATTTGCGTTGTTGATGTCTGTCAGCAATTTTGCCGGGATTATTTCGGCTCAATTGGGGGCATTGCTCACCTATTGGTTAGGAATTACGGAAACTAATTTTGATGCCCTCTGGTTATTAGTGACAATTACTAATGGCAGTACCTTTTTGCCCCTACTCTTTCTGAATTGGTTGCCAGAGAGCGATCGCGATAGTCATCCATCTTCGATTTTGGAAGGGCAATCCATTGAGATTATTCATGGAGATCGGTCATTTATTCCTGATTTTGCCCCGGAGTTGATTCCCAAATCAATTATTTCTGAACCAGTGAAGGAAGCGAAGTAGTAGAGCGATCGCCCATCGTTTTGATACCCAATAATAACCATGAAAACTGATAAAATTTTCTACACTCTATTTCAAGCCTTCCCCGATTTGCTATTTCAACTGCTTGGGCAGCCGACAGAACTCGCTCAGAATTATCAATTTCAATCCATTGAAATCAAAGAATTAGCCTTTCGACTGGATGGAGTCTTCCTTCCCGATGACAACTCTCCTGACCGCCCAATTTACTTTCTAGAAGTACAATTTCAAAAAGACCCTCACTTCTACTGGCGATTTTTCACCGAAATTATCCTGTATCTCAATCAATATAAACCCCATCGCCAATGGCAAGCTATTGTCCTGTGGGGCAAACCTAGTTTTGATGTGGAATTACCTCTCGCCTACGAACTATTTGAATCTCGCTTGCAACGAATTTACCTAGATAGCTTGCCCCAAACCTCTTCTTCCCTTGCCTTGGGCATCATTCAATTAATCTTCACTCCCGAAGCCAATGCTCCTGCCCAAACCCAAGCTCTCGTTACCCAAACTCGTCAGCAAATCTCTGATGTCAATCTCCAGCAAGATATTATAGAATTGATTGAAAAGGTAATTACTTACAAGTTTCCCCACAAAAGTCGTCAGGAGTTGGAACAAATGTTTACTTTAACTGATTGGCAACAAACCAGATTCTATCAGGATGCTAAAAAAGAAGGCGAACAGAAAGCCAAGTTAGAAACTGTTCCCTTATTGCTGAAACTTGGGTTAACACCGGAGCAAATTGCGCTGGAATTAAAACTAGATCTGGAAAAAGTCCAAGCAGCGATCGCCAATCAAAACAATTAGAGTTGCAAGTTGGCTAAGTAGCGATCGTGATTTTCTCCCACATCGCTTACTGTTGTGGTTAAAGTTCCTAATAATGGTAGAAGGGGATCGGATTCCTCAGTAGTTGACACGCTAACTACTTTGGCTAATGAGTGCATTACTAAGGTTTCTAGGGAGATATTAAGTTTGTTCGCTTGCTCTATTAACTGTTGCTCTAATTCATCAGGTAGTTTTATTATGAGGGGTTTGGTCATAATGCTAATTGATTTTTATAGTAGTGGGATTTTAAGGTGAATATAGCACAGGATTGGAAGTATGCGGCGGGTATGGATATAAAATGCAATAATCAGCAGGAATGAAATTTAAAATATATGGGTTTGGTAGTTGGGGGAGAAATTTAGGATTTTTTTAACGCAAAGGACGCAAAGTTAGGCGCAAAGGACGCAAAGGAATTTTTGAGAGGGTAGGGTGCGTCAGGGGTTAAAGTAGGAATAGGGGCAACCACAGGGAGATTGCCCCTACTCTAAATTTTGCAATTGTTGTGTTATTGGTGAACCCAGACGTTGCCTGTATCATCTTTTTCGTTGTCGCTACTTCCAGTTCCTTGTAGTACCCCGTTGCCCAAGTTTGCTACATTTTGACCCAGATTGCTAAAAAGGGCATTAACAACAGTTGTGCCTTTATAACCAACTACTTTCACACGATCTTGCCAGGGGCTGAAGTTATTTAAACGTGCAAGTTTATCAGAACGGTCAATATCGTAAAGCGAAAAGCCAACGTTTTGAACTGCACCACCATAACCGTTGAAGCCTACATTCAAACCCAAACTGTTATTATTGCCGTACTGACCATCTTTTGTGTCAATTTGCAAGTGCAAGCTACGATTAATCGGGTTGCCTAGAGCATCAAAGTCGGGCTGAGAACCATTAAGTATTTGATCGATCGCCGGAGTTAGACCCCCACTCAAAAGCAACTGCCTCTGTTCCTGTGCCAAGGTTAAATCCTACTTGTACTGTACCAGTCCCAACTGCAAATGATTGCGGTCCAGTGAGGGCGGCGGCTCCGGAATTGAACTGACCAGCAATGTCATTCCAGACTAGGCTGGCGGATAGGGCTGGTGTAGAGGCGGCGAGGGTTCCACCTAAAGCGATCGCGCAAGGGATTAACAAACCAAATGTCTTAGTCGCCATATCTGCAATTTATAATTCTCTGAATGTAGTTAATTTAGTTAAACTTTTATATCTATGGAACAGTTAAGTTACTGGATTTAATAAGGTCTTTTATAAAGTTCAAATGAACAAAAGATGGTTTTTTAGGGCTTGTTTATGAAGTTACAGACAAGACGATCGAACAACATTATACGCGATCGCCATTCCGGGCGATCGCGTATAATGTTGTTCGATCCGAGAATATACTGAGAATTTTCCTATTTGTCCTAAAAATTAGTAAAAATTAACAAATGATCCTTTAAAATAGGGAAAAATAAAAATTCAACCTAAATCTCCATGAATTATGGCGCTAGTCTCCATCTCAATACCGGACGAATTGCTAACCTACATCGATCAAAAAGTAGAAAATCGCAATGAGTTAATTGAGAGCCTTTTAAAACAATGGCAACAACAGCAAGAGCAAGCAGCATTAGCAGTAGCTTGTTCTCTGGTTGACGAATTAGCATTAGGATGGGAAAGTGAATGGCAAAAGGCAGCGATTATGGATTGGGAGGTTGCGAAATATAGGTAGTTTGTGGAGGGATTGAGGATTTTTTTAACGCAAAGGGCGCAAAGTTAGGCGCAAAGGACGCAAAGTAATTTTGAGTCGGCATACAAGTATCTAGAGATTTAGAGTCCATCAACGTTTTGGAAAACCAGAGTAAATATGTCATCAATTTCAATATCGGGTTTAAACTCTTTAACAATTCCTCTGAGCTACAATCCTCAAGATTGGGTGAAAGGATATGAATCTTTACCAGAGGAATTTGACTATTGGATTGATGAAATTACGGGGGAAATACCGCCAGAACTCCACGGCACTCTATTTCGCAATGGCCCTGGTTTGTTGGAGGTAAATGGGATGCCAATTCCCCATCCCTTTGATGGCGATGGGATGATTTGTGCGATCGCTTTTGACCAAGGCCGCGCCCATTTTCGCAACCGTTTTGTCCGCACGGCTGGGTATTTGGCTGAACAAGCGGCAGGGAAAATTCTCTATCGCGGTTTTGGCACGCAAAGACCGGGTGGTTGTTTAGCAAATGCCTTTGACTTGAAATGCAAAAATGCGGCTAATACCAGCGTTCTCTATTGGGGGGGCAAACTTTTAGCTTTATGGGAAGGTGGGGAACCGCACCAACTAGACCCCCGCACTTTGGATACCATTGGTCTAGACAATCTCAATGGGGCTTTGTCTCCGGGAGAGGCTTTTTCTGCCCATCCCCGGATTGAACCCCATTCCGAAAGAGATGGCGGTGCGCCCTGTTTGGTGAATTTTTCGGTCAAGCCGGGACTTTCCAGCAAAATTACGGTGCGAGAATTCAATTGGGAAGGGGATGTTTTGCGTCGCTATGCCACTTCTCTGCCGGGATTTGCCTTTATTCATGATATGGGTATTTCTCCCAACTACTGCATCTTTTTCCAAAACCCTCTAACAATCAATCCTTGGCTTTTTATTTTCGGTATGCGGCCTCTGGGTCAGTGTTTGGAATTTCAACCAAACCAACCTACCAAAATCTTGTTGATGTCCCGCCAAGACGGAACAGCGCACGTTTTAGAGGCAGACCCTTGTTTTGTGTTTCACCATGCTAATGCCTTTGAAGAGGGCGAAAACATTTACATTGATTCCATTTGCTATGATTCATTACTGGCAAATGACATTGATGGGGATTTCCGAGAAATTAATTTTGAACGGCTGCCAGTACCTCAGTTGTGGCGCTTTGAAATCAATCTTCGCCAACAAACTGTTACTCGCCAGTTAATGGAAAGTCGCTATTGCGAAATGCCTGTAGTCCCGCCCCAGAAGGTCGGAAAACCCTATAGATTTTTATATGTTGCTGCTGCCAACAGGATTATCCAGGGTAGCGGACCTTTACAGGCGGTAATGAAAATTGATTTCCAGTCCGAGGAGCGGCAGGAATGGAGTGTTGCCCCTAGAGGGTTTATCAGCGAACCAGTGTTTGTTCCCCGTCCCGGTGGCAGCGCTGAGGATGATGGATGGTTGCTAGCAGTGGTTTATGATAGCGATCGCCATCGCTCTGATGTGGTAATTTTAGATGCACGGAACTTAACCGCAGGTCCGATGGCCAGGTTACACTTACGCCATCACGTTCCCCACAGTTTCCACGGCAATTTCACCTCCGATTTCCTCGTTTAAACTTTCTTTCGGCGATCATAATTAAAGTAAAAAACCAAAGTCAGTTTGTAGTTGGGCTTTAGCCCTGGTCCGGAGAGGGCTAAAGCCCAACTACAAACTTTGGCGTATAGTCTTTTATTTATGACCACCTGCTTATTCCCTGTTCCCTTGTTAAGCGGATGCAATTCAGTATTGTCATTACAACTCACAACCGTCTCTCTTTGCTAAAAAAGGCCATTGAGAGCGCCCTCGCTCAAACCCTACCCTGTGAGGTGGTGGTAGTTGATGATTGTTCCACTGATGGCACAGCAGAATATATCCAGAGTTTAATTGCTCAGATGGATGGAAATGGCGATCGCCCTCTAGTTTACCATCGCAATCCAGTTAACCTCGGTCATTCCCGAACCATGAATGCGGGGGTACAAGTGGCGCGGGGAGAATGGATTAAACCTGTGGATGATGATGACTATTTAAAGATTAATTGTATTGCAGAGATTAGTCAGGCCATTGCCACCCATCCCCAAGCAGTAATTTGTTCTTGCCAAGCCATTCAAGTTGATAGTCAGGGAATGGAAGTCACCAAAACTAGACAAGTTGGTTCGGGAACTGTTGTTTATATTCCCCAAGAAGACATTCATTACGGAATGCTCTTGGAACAAGTACCTTTTGGTACACCCATTCAAGTTGCTTTTCGCCGCGATATCTTTCTTAAGACTGGGGGATGGGACTCTAGTTTAGATGTAAACTTTGATGATATTGATTCATGGATCAAAATTGCCCAATTTGGCGATGCGATTTTTATTAATCAATATTTGGCCTATCGGATGTTGTGGCCGGGAGCCGAAAATCAAAAAATCTCTTTGCCAAAACGACTGCAAACTAATATTGCCATCAAGCAGAAAATTTACCATTTGGTCGGCGAGAAATATCGCGATCGCTTGCCTACTTTTCCTAATATTAAAGCTTATCTGCACCTACACTGGAGTTTAGTCGCTCTCAAGCGCGGCAAAATTGCCACTGCTTTCCAAATGGCGTTTCCAGCCTTTTTCTCCATTAATGCTTGGAGATTATTATTGAGTGCTAAGTTAACCGCCAAGAAACGATTAGACCCATCCTTTCCCAAAAGCTGAATATTTAAAGTAACAAATATTACCAATTTTTTAATTTTTAATCTTTAATCCTGACGGGCAATAAATAAGTATTTTTGCTAAATTAGATGCAGAACAGACTTTAGGCATTTGACTAAACTTGGTTCGGTTTGACGATTATGGAGTAATCCGAGTGAAATCTCTCAAACAACTTGTGCAACCAACTGAGGAACTGCTTATTGAGGCATTTTTTCAGGAATCCGCCGGAAAATGGCGTTCGGAACGTCGCTATTATACTCTTCCCGATGGCAAAACTAAGGAAATAGTCAGCGCGATCGCCATTCGCTTTTTACCGCGCCAAAGTTCGGAATTAATTGCCTTGGCAGAGTTACATTCCCTCGCAGAGCTAGACTCTTTGGCTTGTGGCGCAGAAGTAACTTGGGATAGCGTTGATGCGAATACGGGAGAGCAAAAATCCCAAGGTTCGACCATTTTTGGGGCGAAAGAAAATATTCTCTACCGCGATCGCGGTTATACTATCGCTGATTCCGTTATTGCCAAATACTACTTTGTCAATCCGAAAACCTTGTGTTTGCGAAGCGAATACGAGACTTCTGTGTTTGAAGAAGAGTTAAAATTGATTGGCGATCGCTATCGGACTCGTCAAACCATTATTTCTCGTGCTGGCGAGCAAATGATGATTGGTCAATACCTGGAAAAACGAATTTAAACCAAAGTCCCTCTTAAACTGGTTTGAAACTGGTTCCTAGGCTCTGCCTGGGAACCAGTTTCAAGAGGCTCTGCCTCGATTGGTTCTCGTCGAGGCAGAGCCTAGTAGTAGGGTGTGTTAGCGGCAGCGTAACGCACCGCCTACCAGTTAACGGTGCGTTACGCTATCGCTAACGCACCCTACTGGCTACGGATTTGTGTCAATGATTTAGACGCATTATGCAGACTATTAGACATCTCCCAACATCTGCAATTTATACAAACTAGCATATAATCCTCCTTGTTCTAATAACTCATCGTGGCTGCCTGATTCAATTAATTGTCCCCGCTTCAAAACTAAAATTCGATCTACATTCCGAATGGTGGAGAGACGGTGAGCAATAATAATCGCTGTTCTCCCCTGTAGCAGACGATCTAAGGCTTGTTGAATTGCAGCTTCAGTACCCACATCCAAACTAGCTGTCGCTTCGTCTAAAACCAAAATATGCGGGTTACGAATGGCGGCGCGAGCAAAGGCTAATAACTGTTTTTGTCCCCCAGAAATATTTGCTCCCCGTTCCCGCAATTGGGTATTGTAACCTTGGGGCAAATCCTCAATAAATTTTGCCACATTGGTTGATTCAGCAGCGGCTTGAATTTCAGCCAAGTCATATTCTTCGCCTAAAGTAATGTTGCTTTTGACATCGCCAGCAAATAAAAAGCCATCTTGGAGAATTACCCCAATATGACGGCGCAATTCACTTTGAGGCAAATCCCGAATATCAATGCCATCCAGGAGAATTCGTCCTTGAGTGGTTTCGTAGAGGCGACATAAAAGGCGAATAATAGAACTTTTTCCGGCTCCAGTCGGACCGACTAAAGCAACTTTTTCACCGGGACGAATGCTAAAATCTAAATCTCTGATGGCATACTCATTTGGTTTATAACCAAACCAAACTTTTTCAAACCGAATTTCTCCGGCTGAATTGAGTAATTTGGGTTGAATAGCTTTGGTTTCGGGATCTTTAATTTCTATGGGTTCGTTAAAGATATCAACAATCCGTTCAATGGCAGTAAAACCAGATTGCAACATGGTAAATTTTTCGGCAAACTGGCGCAAAGGATCGAAAAGTCGCTGGGCAAATAAAATAAAAGTGGAGAGCGTCCCAAAACTGAGGTTATTACCCATAATCATATAACCACCAGCCCACAAAACACAAGCGATCGCCACCAGTGACACCCATTCTAAAGTAGCAGAAATGGCTGAGTCGTGAAAGATGGTTTTATCAACTTGATCGATATAGTGCTGATTGACTTGCCGAAACATTTCTGAATTGAACTTTTCCCGCCGAAATAGCTGCACCACATTGATGCCCACAATGTTTTCTTGCAGCATCGAATTCAGGCTAGAAAGTTCTTCTCTAGCTTTGTAGTTGGCTTGGCGAAACTGGTGCTGAAAATAAATAATTAACCCAGTTACAGGAACCAGCATCAAGACTAACATTAAGGCTAATTGCCATTGTAGGAAAAACATGGCGATCGCGATCGTTACAATTGACAATAAATCGCTGATAATCCCAATGGCTCCCCCAGAAAAAACTTCCCCCAAAGCACTAACATCGCTCGTCAGGCGTGTAATCAAACTACCAATGGGAGTCCGATCAAAAAATCGCATCGCCAAGGAGGTAACATGGTCAAATAAATCATCGCGAATATCCGCAGTAATTTTTTGTCCCACCTTCTGCACTGTATATCCTTGAACTGCCACAAATCCCAATCGAAACAGCACCGTAATCAGCAATAGAACGGAGAGAATATTTAAGCCAACGGCTAAGGGATACTGACGCAAAAACTCAAAGACATTGGCTTCTCCCTTAATCAGAGAAATGGCTTGTCCAATAATAATCGGCTGGATGGTACTTGATACCGACAGCGGTAGCAGTAAAATCATAGATAGAGCTAGTATTCGACCACTACGGCGAGCATAAGGTACTAACCGCAGAAATAATCGCCAGTCGCTTTCTCTTTTCGGGGAATTCGCTATCATTTTTTTTAGATGAATTGAACGCCAGTTCAATAATATGTCAGTAGGTGGTCATAACTAAAAGACTATAAGCAAAAGTTCGTAGTTGGGCTTTAGCCCCAATCCGGAAAGGGCTAAAGCCCAACTACAAACTCACTTTAATTTTTTTACTTTAATTATGACCATGATGCTGCTTGAGTCGTGATATCCTGTGCGTAGTTGCGCTTCTGTCCCATCTTACTACAAATTGAGTAATATTTAATTAATTTGCTAATCATTTAAGCGTTCTAGTTGCGTAAGCCATCGATCGAAATGAGGGCATTGACTTCTAATTCTTGCCAAACCAATTTTTTGAACCATTAAAGGAGCGACGGAAACCTTTCTTCCATCATAACTAGGAATCAATTGCATAATTCGTTTAGAAGGTGCAGTTGTTTCTCCATCATTAATTAATTCGGGAGATTGATATTGTTGACAAATCTCCAACAATCTTTGTATGCTTTCGGAATATTCTGGAAAACTATCTCTTAATCTAGTTGGCTCGGATAAAATTAATGCTTCAAATTCATGCAATTGAATATAAGGAATAAATCGATAATCATTAATATCATTGCCAAAAGCAGTTTCTAGCGCAGCAATTTTTTGATAGGGTTCAGAAATTCTTTGAGCTTGTTCAAATTCAGGGAAGTTATTTGGCAATCGATATAAATCAAACATTGTGGTGAATCTGACATTATTAGATCTCTCCTGGTTTATCCAAAGCATTATATCTTTTTTAGATTGTTCATAATTGATCGATCCACCTCGATAAACCTTGGTTTTAGTGCGCTTAGTAGTGACACAATGAACATCGGTATAGACATCAAAACCCGCTAGATGTTCCGCTAAAACAGTATTAACAAATTCTTCTTCCGTTTGACCTTCAGCTATAATATGTAAACGAATCATTTGCTCGGTCTCCCGCCAAGAACATTTTTATTCCATAATTCGGATAGGGAATATTCTTCTAACCATTTTTCAAGCTCTTGTGAATTCAAACGCTTAAAATAAGATTGACGATCTTTCCTTTCGACAACTACAATATCGTCGGGTTCAAAACAGTCAATTAATGTTGTCGATTGAGTCGCTAAAATAACTTGAATATGATGAGATACACTATTAATCAATCCTCCAATAATATTAATTGCATAAGGATGCAAGCCTAACTCTGGCTCATCTAAGATTAATAACTTAGGCAAACCATATTCTGGTTGCAATAAAAGAGTAACTAATGCCATTGTTCTTAAAGTGCCATCCGAAGCTTGATAGGAGCTAAAAATCAAATCAGTATTACGTTCTTTCCATTGTAAAAGCACGGTATGACTCACAGGTTCAGGTTCTAAAACAAAATCCAGAAAAAATGGCGTAATTTGCCTGAGAGTTTCTACTATTCTTTGATAATAAATTGGTTCTGTTGCTCTTAATCTTAAAAGTACAGATGCCAAATTTGCTCCATCTTCTCGTAGATCGCGACCATCGTCTATATTCCATTTTTGTCTAATTCGAGCAGTTTCTGAAGTGTTATGAAACTGATAAATTGCACAATGATTTTGAATTAAATTAAAAATTTTTTGAGCCGTAGGATTGCCAATGATTGCAGAATCAATTAGTTTTGCTTCTCGATGACCTGCATCGAAAAATTGTGACTCGCATAAAGTATGAGATATGGGCAAATAAGTCCGACAATTTTCTTCGGCAAAAATGAAAGTATCTCCAGCGGCATGAAAAAGCCTAAAATAATAAGCAGTGTTGAAACCATTTATTTCAAAGTTTAATTCTGCTTGAATTTGGGGGGTGATTTCTGCCCCATCAAATAGTAAAGCGTTGGCTCCTCCAGATTGACCAATAAATATTTGTAATTGTCCAGGATTTTGAAGCATCGACCGGAGTAATTTAAAGAAAGAAATTAAATTGGATTTTCCGACTCCATTTGCCCCGATTAAAACATTGATGGCAGTCAATTCCAAATCGACTTCGCGAATTGATTTATAACCCTTAATTTGAATTTTTTTCAGCATAGTTATGATATGACTAACAATTGAATTTGTTCTCAGGCTAAGTAGGCGATCGCAAATAAAATACTATCCGCAAAAGTTTGTAGTTGGGCTTTAGCCCCAATCCGGAAAGGGCTAAAGCCCAACTACAAACTTACAATGAGTAGAACCAACGATAAAAAACTAGCTAATCAGTAGGACGATTTTACCTGTGACTGAACCTGTTTCTAATAACTGGTGGGCAGCCACCGCTTCAGCTAAGGGAAAGGTTTGGCTTAAGTGAATTTTTAACTGTCCTTGCTCAATTAATCGAGCGCATTGTTGCAAAATTCTCGCTTGATCCTGTTGCGCTTGTACCAAAGTTTGTAACATAGGAATTAACATTAGTTCAAAACTAATCCTTTGATTTCGGCCTCTGGCAACTTTCCAATTCGTATCGGGTTCAGCATCCAAAATGGTGACAATATCGCCGTAAATGGCTGTGGCAGCAAAGCTTTTGCCAAAGATATCACCACCGACGGTATCAAAAGTTAAATCCACGCCTTCACCGTTAGTCCAGTCTAAGGCAGCTTGGACAAAATCAGTTTCTTTGTAGAAAATGGTTAAATCGGCTCCCAATTGCCGGACAAATTCAGCTTTTTCCTTTGAACTAACAGTAGTGGCAACGTCAGCACCTTTCAATTTAGCGAGTTGAATGGCAACGTGTCCAACTCCTCCCGCCCCAGCATGAATTAATACTTTGCGCCCTGGCTCTAATCGCCCTCTGTCATAAAGGGCTTCCCAGGCGGTAATTAATACTAGGGGCGCGGCGGCAGCTTCGGCAAAGGAGATAGAAGCAGGTTTTTTGGCAACGCAGCGCTCGTCCACAATGGTAAATTCGGCATAGTTGCCGTATTGCCCTCCCAAGCCGCCATTGCAAAAGTAAACTTCATCGCCGGGATGGAAATTTTGAACGCCTTTGCCGACGGCTTCGACGATGCCAGCGCCGTCGCAACCCAAAATAGCGGGCATTTGTTCGGGATAAAAGGTGCTGCGCTTGCGTAACTTGGTATCAATGGGGTTGATGCCAGCGGCTTTGAGGCGGATAAGTAAGTCGGTATCTTTTTGAATGGTGGGGGCGGGTACTTCCCGGAGTTGCAAAACGTCGGGGTTGCCGGGAGCGGTCATGAAGATGGCTTTCATCGTCGGCTTGAATGGTAAGGTTGATAGATTGGCACTTCAGTTGCCAATTTGGAAAATATGGGCGATCGCCTAGTTACTTGTTGCCCAGAAAAATATATACTTTGGCAAAGATTAAGAGCAAACTATTTTCGATTGCGGCGGGGAATCAGAATGTACATCGTACAAATTGCCTCAGAATGCGCTCCTGTTTCTAAAGTTGGTGGCTTAGGCGATGTGGTCTATGGACTGAGCAGAGAGTTAGAAATTCGGGGTCATACGGTAGAAATTATTCTGCCAAAGTACGATTGTATGCGCTATGACCATATTTGGGGACTCCACGAAGCTTATAATGACCTCTGGGTTCCCTGGTATGATGGGGCAATCCACTGTACCGTAGACTGTGGTTGGGTTCACGGACGGTTGTGTTTCTTTATTGACCCCCACTCGGAGGATAATTTCTTCAATCGGGGTTGTTATTACGGTTCTTCCGACGAACAGATGCGCTTTGCCTTTTTTAGCAAAGCAGCTTTAGAATTCTTACTGCGAACAAATAAGCGTCCGGATATCATCCACTGCCATGATTGGCAAACTGGGTTAGTGCCAGTCTTGCTATTTGAGATTTACAAGTATCACGGGATGGAGAATCAGCGAGTTTGCTATACCATCCACAATTTTAAACATCAAGGGGCGGTGGGGACTAATATTCTGGCGGCAACGGGACTGAATAATGAACCATACTACTACAGTAGCGATCGCCTGTTAGATGATAACCATCCTTGCCTAAATCTGATGAAGGCGGGGATTGTTTACGCCAACTTTGTTACCACTGTTTCCCCCAACCATGCCTGGGAAGCTCGCCATACCGATGTTGGTTGCGGGTTAGGACATATTTTGTATGTTCATCAACACAAGTTTAGCGGGGTTTTGAATGGGATTGATTATGATGTGTGGAACCCAGAAAGCGATCGCTACATTCCCCACCCCTATTCTAGAGCCAATATTCAAGGTAAAATCCAGAATAAGAAAGCCCTCCGCGATCGCTTGTTACTGCAAGATGCGGATAAACCGATTATCTGTTATATCGGTCGATTAGACAATCAAAAAGGCGTGCATTTAGTTCACCATGCCATGTATTATGCCCTAAATCGCGGGGCGCAATTTGTTTTATTAGGTGCGGCGACAGAAAAGAAAATTAATTCTTGGTTCTGGCACGAAAAAAATCACTTAAACGATCATCCCGATTGTCATTTGGAACTGGGTTTTAATGAGGAATTAGCCCATTTAATCTATGCTGGGGCAGATATGATAGTTGTTCCTAGCAATTACGAACCTTGCGGATTAACCCAAATGATTGGTTTGAGATATGGCACTGTCCCAATTGTCCGGGGAGTGGGCGGTTTAGTCAATACTGTATTTGACCGAGATTATGACCAAGATCGCTTGCCCGAAAAGCGCAATGGTTATGTATTTTATCAAACCGATAATCAGGCTTTAGAATCGGCAATCGAGCGAGCCATTGGTTTGTGGCATCGTTATCCCAAGGAATTTCGCAAGTTAATGTTGCAGGGGATGGAATATGACTACTCTTGGAATCATCCAGGGGCAGATTATGTCGGGATTTACGACTATATTCGCCATCGCTAAAACTTTCCTCTAATCATTCCACCAGGTTTGTAGTTGGGCTTTAGCCCTATCTATAATTAGGGCTAAAGCCCAACTACAAACTTCCTCTAGCTAGAATTAAGAAGAACAAAAAATGGCAATAACAAAATTAACTAATTCTGGACAAATTGCAATTCCTGCGGAAATTATAGAATGGCTAAAACTGAAACCGGGAGACTCAATTGATTTTGCGATCGCTTCAGATGGTAAGGTTTATTTACAACCTACCAATATTGATGTCAAAGAATTATCTGGAATACTGTATGAAAAAGGCAGAAAAACTGTTTCTCTAGAAGAAATGGAGGAAGCAATCTCTGAGTGTGCAGGAGAGTCAGCTTGAACGGACTAGATACTAACGTAGTTGTGCGCTTTTTAGTGCGAGATGACGAACAGCAATGGCAAATTGCCGATCGTTACATCAATGAAGCCTTGCGAGATAATGAACCTTGCCTAATTAACAATATTGTTCTCTGTGAAGTAGTTTGGGTTTTGCGAAGCAGATATAAACTGAGTCGAGAGAAACTCATTGAAACCCTGGAGAATATTTTAAAAGCTAATATTTTTGTGTTTGAGAATCGAGAAGTTATAGAATGGGCGATCGCACAGATGAAATCTAGTAATGCAGATTTTTCTGACTATCTAATTACCAGAATAAATCAAATCACTGGATGTCAGGAAACCGCTTCTTTCGATTCTAAGTTAGGTCAGTTAGAAGGGGTAAAATTGCTATGAATTAAGGTAATATGTTGAGGAAAGATTCGATTTTTAACATAATCTCTTTCATTAACGCAGAAACAAACTGAAGAGGAGTTGCTAGATTATTTTCCCTCTCTATCCAGTGTTGGTTTTAACAGAGAAAGTAGCTCTTTTTGATTAATTTTACCTTGGGAATTGCGGGGCAAACTAGCAACATTTAACCAATGTTTAGGCTGCTTAAACTTACTTAATGTCGAAGCGATCGCCGCTGCCAAATGCTCTGGTAAAACCTCATGCGATCGCGCTACATAAATTGCTGTCACTGCCTCACCCCAATAGGAATCTGGTATTCCAATTACTACCACATCACTAACTAAATTGGTGGCAAAAATTGCCGCTTCTACTTCAGCCGGAAAGACATTTACACCCCCAGTAATAATTTTTTGGCTATTACGTCCAACTATATATAGATAGCCCTCTGCGTCCAAATATCCCAAATCATCGGTAGCGAATTGGGGGGCAATTATCTGAGATTCGGGATAATAACCTAAAGCCAAAGAATCAGCTTTGATATTCACAATTCCCATTTCTCCGGGAGGGAGCATTTCAGCACTATTTCCCCCAATGGTAATTTCTGCATGGGGAAGAACTTGCCCGCAACTATTATTTCCCCCTAAAAAATCTTCTGGTTTCAAAGTTGCCACCTGGGAAGCAGTTTCTGTCATCCCGTAGGTGGGAGCCAAGGGAATGCGATGTTTTCTGGCGGCATTTAAAAGTTCTGTCCATCCAGGTGCGCCGCCTAATAACACCATTTGAAATTGACTTAACCAATTGGGACTAATTTCTAACAACCGTTGCAGTTGGGTGGGAACTAAAGAAATAGTAAATTCGGCGGGATTGAGATCTGGTAACTTCCCAGCTAGTAAACTTTTAAAAGACCAAATTATCAACTTTCCCCCCGAAGTCCAAGAGCGGATAAACTGCATCAAACCGCCAATTCGATCTACAGGTAAGACGCAAAAGGAATTAACTTGCTCTAGTTGAAAGTATTTTTGAAAACTCCGCGCCGAAGCCGTTAAAGTATCCCAATTATGCAGAGCAAATCGCAACTTTCCCGAAGAACCACCTGTAGGAATGGCAATAATCGCATGGGGATAAGAAACAGCGGAAAAAGGGGAATATTGGCGCTCTCTATTATCCGTCCAAATTAACTGGGGTTTCACCAAAGAGAGAACTTGCTGCCATTCAGCATCGGTACAATTGGAGTTACCAAAAAATACAGGACAACTAGCTGCCTGGGCAGCTATAAAACCTGCTAAAAAACGGTTTGGCTGAGATTCTGCCAGGAGAATTTTGGGCAGATAATCGAGGGCAATTAATTCTTGATATCGTTGGGCAATAAGTTGGTAAAATTGTAGGCGATCGCCTCCCAACCACCAATCATCGCCCACTCGATTATAGATATAGCTTAACTGAGCGCTTTCCATGAAAAGCCTTTCCTATTCCTCAGTTTCCCTCAATCCCAATGCTTGTCGCAGAGATTCTAGTTCGTCGCGATGAGCCGCGATGGTAATCAGGCTATTGGCATTGGGTAATGTTTCTAGCTTAAAAGATACCTGTTCCGGTCGTCCAGCTTTTTGCCAATAGAAAATGCCAGCGGCGGGGGCAAAAATTGGCAGTCCGAGAAAAATACTGGTTAGCTGGGGGAACAGAAAGCAGAGTACCAGCGACAAACAAAGAATGCCGCTGCCTGCTAGGAGAGTTAAAAAAATTGCCAAAAACCAGCTGGGACGGACAAACCCTTCAAAAGTGACTTGATTGGCTGCCGCATCCACCTGCGCGACGCGATAGGAACGTTGGTCAAAGTATTCTCTGAGTTGGCCTAACAGCACTTCTTCTGGCTGTTGGGCAATTAATTTTACTTTTTGAGTGCGGTCTTTGACAGATGCTCGAATAAAGAAAAATAGACCAACTGCCAATAACAGCGTGAGCAAAAAAGTGGAGGAGAGGATAGTGGTATTCACAGTTGGGATAATTTAGCGATCGCCGATCTTAATGGTAATTGACTCCGCTCCGGAATTTTGGCGCAGCAAACAATTGCCACCGCCAAGCGGACGCAAAGACAGAGGAATTACCATCTAGAGTATCGCCTTCCGGGGTCTAGCTTTACATCGCCTGACTATCCCTGTGAATGTAGGCTATCCAGAGATTTGCTAATTCATGGGCTTTAGTCCGCCATTCCGGATGAACCTGATACATCCGGCGGGGACGACCCCTCCCTTCCACTTTCTGCCAATAGCCAGCGATCGCATTCGTCTCTTCCAGAAACTTCAGCGCACTGTACAAAACTGTATCAGAGAGTCGGTAGGTTGAGTAGTCCCTCTCCAACCGCCCGATAAGTTCCGTACCATAGGATTCTCCCTGCAACAGGATTGCCAAGACATAACATACAGCTTGTTCCTTGTTGAGATAGGTGGGAGGGGGGTCTTGAAAGAACTGATAGATATCGTCAAATTTCATTTGATTAACTCGCTGAACGCCCTAGCCAAAAGGCTTTGAGTGAGGAGCTTTTCTCAACTCAACTTCCATGCATCTAGCGACCCTGAAAAACTTGTGGGAAAATGCCTACCTGTTTCTTTAGCACCCTTAGCCATTCATTTTAGACAATCTAAATCGATCTGACGCATCGGCAATTATGCCTGTCCGATCAAAATACGCCCAAATCTGACCCAGACAGGATAAAATTGCGGTTTATCTGCAATATATTGCCCAACTGCTGGCACTAGACCCGCAATACGGCTGGCTGAAATAGCTAGCCCATCACACTTTCCCTCGCTAGTTGCCACTGGCAGATCTGTTCTTGAGGTAGCGCACAATTTCCTTTGACGGGAGAATTTACCTAAAGTTCTCACCTCTTCCACAAATTTTAACCATCCATTCACCGGATTAATCTCTCCTCAGAGGTTTAGAACTTACGTAGAAAAGATCAATTACACGGAGAATCTATCGCTCCCTCTGACCATCAATCCATACTTTCCCAGTAATTTCCCGTAAGTCGGGAATTTCTTTTTTAATTATTTCGGTAATCAAATATACATTTTTTTATTAGCAATCGTTATAGGTTAATAATTATCGGTTCCCTAGGGGAATAAAGGTGCAGTTAATTAAATTTCTACTTGGAACTTTCCCAAAACTATCAAGTCGCCTCTAACAACCAAATTCCCATCAAAATCAGTAAGATGGCAAAAATATTCTTCCCCAAATCAGTTTAAACCAGCGGATATTTACGGAAAAACAGATCTGTTCGCTATGCCAAGAGAATTATTAAAAGTATGATTAACAGCCTAATCATCATATTGCCCTCTGGCAGTATTCAAACTGTTAATACAGAGACTTGCGATCTTTTAGGATATCAAGAAGCAGAACTGATTGGTCAGCCTATTAGTAAAATTTTGGCGGGAGAATTAGATCGGCTGCATTCTGATATTGACAATTTAGTTCAACAATGCTGCGTCCGCAATGCGGAAAAAATATATCTTGCCAAAGATGGGAAAGAAATAGCCGCCATCTTTTCTGGTTATGCCATCCGGAACGAAGATGGTCAAATTCAGGGAATTGTCTGTATGGCAAGCGGGTTGATGGAGAATCAGCAAAAAATAGAAACCTTGCAACAGGCCGAGGACAGATATCGTAGCGTCTTTGAGCGGGCAGGAGAAGGTTTTTTTCAAACCACAGTTGACGGTAATTATCTGGGAGTTAATCTGGCGCTAGCACAGATCTATGGTTATAAGTCCCCAGAGGATTTTATCAACTCCCTGACTAATATTGCCCATCAATTGTATGTTAATCCCCATCGTCGGAATGAATTTCGGCAAATAATTGAGGAGCAGGGGGAAGTATGGAACTTTGAATCCCAGGTATATAGCCGAGATGGGAGTATTATCTGGATTTCCGAAAATGCCCGCGCTCGGTGCAATGCCAATGGGGAAATTGTGGGCTATGAAGGAACGGTAGCAGATATTACCGAACGGCGGTTAGCTCAGGCGACTATTCGGTATCAAGCTTCCCACGACCTGCTGACAAATTTGCCTAATCGAGCGCAATTCAACGAAAAACTATCTTGGCACTTGGCAGAAGCCAGTCAGAAGCGGCAGATGCTAGGGGTATGTTTTCTAGATCTAGACCGCTTTAAAACTATTAATGATACTTTAGGTCATGCGGTAGGCGATCGCCTCCTGCAAAAAGTCTCCAAAAGAGTCCTCAGTTGCCTGCGTCCCCAGGATGTTTTTGCCCGTTGGGGCGGCGATGAATTTACCTTACTCCTGCCCCAACTTCAGAGTCTGGAAGAAGCCGCTGAAATTGCCCAAAAGATTCTGGATGTCTTGAAACCAGCCTTTAAGCTGCAAGGACATCAACTCCACATCACCAGTAGCATTGGCATTGCCGTTTATCCCGATGATGGGGTGGATGGCGAAACTCTCCTCAGCAACGCCGATGCCGCCCTATATCGCACGAAAGCCCAAGGCCGCAACAACTATCAATTTTATAAAGCGGCAATGAATTCCCAAGCCACAGAATTATTAATTCTCGAAAACGACTTGCATCAAGCCTTAGCCCAAGGAGAATTTATCCTTCACTATCAACCCCAAGTGAATATTATCACTGGGGAAATTAGTGGCATGGAAGCCTTAATCCGCTGGCATCACCCCACCCTAGGACTAATTCCTCCCGCCAAATTTATTCCCCTGGCGGAAGAAAACGGCTTAATTGTCCCCATTGGCGAATGGGTATTGCGGACTGCCTGCACCCAAAACCAAATTTGGCAAAAAGTGGGCTTGCCAGCACTGCGAATGGCAGTAAATCTTTCGGCTCGACAGTTTCAGCAACCAAATTTGACCGAGATGATTGCCCAGATTTTGCAGCAAACAGGATTAAAGCCAGAATTTTTGGAGTTAGAAATTACCGAAACAGTGGCGATGGAGAATGCCGAGACAACTACGGAAATTCTTAGCAAGCTGCATCAGATGGGCGTAAAGATTTCCATTGATGATTTTGGCACAGGGTACTCTTCCCTAGGCTATCTGAAAAAGTTTCCTCTACATACCTTGAAAATTGACCGTTCTTTTGTGCAAGATTTAACTGATGGCGATAGCGCTAGCGATCGCGCAGGACTTCGCGATGCGGCGATTGTAATGGCAATTATGGCGCTAGGCAATATTCTTAACCTGCGGGTGATTGCCGAAGGGGTGCAAACTGAGGAACAATTAAACTGCTTGCGATCGCTCGCTTGTCAGGATATGCAGGGTTACTTATTCAGCCGTCCCATCCCTGCCGAAGAAGCTACCCAACTACTGCGGATTTCGGCGCTAAACAGCAATTGCGACCAGTTGGCAAAACTCAGCCAGAATATTTATCATAGTCGTGCCGAAAGTCCACTGGCTTCAGTTGGTTAAAATTCCACCCTAATTCCCCATTCCCCATTCCCTCATTCCTCTATTCCCAATTCCCAATTCCCCAATTCCCAATTCCCAATTCCCCTATTCCCTGTTCCCCTATTCCCTCTCCCCCCTGTTCCCCGTTCCCTGTTCCCTGTTCCCTGTTTAAAAGATATCCCCAAAGAAAGTATCCAAACCCGATTTTTTTCAGTTATCATCACAATCTGTTAGGAAACTTGCTGCTAACGAAACTTATAAGTTTTTTTGGAATGGGGATAAAGAAATGATTAAAATCCGGGTAGTGTTAATTGAAGACCACGATTTAACTCGCGTCGGAATTCGGACTGCGCTCCAACAACGGAGCGAAATCGAGTTTGTGGGCGAAGCTGCCACTGGCACGGAAGGACTAAAGTTGATTGAAACCGCCAAACCGGATGTCGCCATTGTCGATATTGGCTTGCCCGATATGGACGGCATCGAACTAACGCGGACGTTTAAAAACGCCCACATCACGGAAACAGGGGAGACAGCCACTAAGATCCTGATGTTGACCTTGCAAGACAGGGAAGATTTAGTCCTAGCTGCCTTTGCAGCGGGGGCAGACTCTTACTGCATGAAAAATATTAGTTTCGACCACTTGCTGGAAGCCCTGAAAGTAACTAACCAAGGCAATGCTTGGATTGACCCCGCCATTGCCCGGATTGTCCTGAAGCGTAACCAAGCCACTGCACCAGTCGCTGCCGCCGTATTATCCAAAACCGTCGCCATTAGCGCCTCTGAGCCGGAATACAGCCAGTTAATTGAAGCCTATCCCTTGACGGAAAGGGAACTGGAAGTATTACAGCTGATTGTCGATGGATGCAGTAATGCGGCGATCGCCGAAAAGCTATACATTACTGTCGGTACTGTCAAAACTCATGTCCGGAATATCCTCAATAAGCTCTGCGCCGACGACCGCACCCAAGCCGCTGTCCGTGCCTTGCGCTCTGGCCTAGTGGGTTGAACAGGGAACAGGGAACAGGGAACAGGGAATAGGGAACAGGGAACAGGGAACAGGGAACAGGGAACAGGGAATAGGGAACAGGGAATAGGGGAATGAGGGAATAGGGGAATGAGGGAATGGGGGAATGGGGGAATGAGGGAATGAGGGAATGGGGAATTGACCAAAATCAAATTGACATAAAACTTCATCAACACTACATCAATTGTCAGTGCTGATGGAGTTATTTTGGCCTTATGGTGAATTAGCAGTGAAATTGGCAGTGATGGCTAGCCTAATTTAGGGTACTCTCTTATTTAGCCAGTAAAAGTCACAGCGATAAATTACCCTCAACCTAGCTGTTGATGTCTAGTTAACCTGGAAGTGGAGCGATCGCATGAGTCAGGCGGATGGGAGCAAACTGAAATTGATGGTAGTCGATGACGAGCCTGACAACCTAGATTTGCTATACCGAACCTTTCGACGAGATTTTCGCGTCTACAAAGCTGACAGCGGAGTCAGCGCCTTGCAGCTATTGGAAACAGAAGGGGAAATGGCAGTAATTATTTCCGACCAGCGGATGCCCCAAATGAATGGCACGGAATTCTTAAGCAAAACAGTGGAAAGATTTCCCGAAACCATCCGCATCCTTCTGACTGGCTACACTGATGTGGAAGACCTAGTAGACGCAATTAACTCCGGGAAAGTATTTAAGTACATTACCAAACCCTGGAATCCAGAAAATCTCAAAGCTGTTGTTCAACAAGCAGCAGAAACTTTTAAAGTCCTCAAACAAAGAACCAACGAACTCAGAAGCACCCTGCGCCGCGAATCCTTGCGAAATGCGGTGATGAGTGCCATTCGCGAGTCCCTGGACTATAGC
This sequence comes from uncultured cyanobacterium, assembly GCA_936920195.1. Classification (GTDB taxonomy): domain Bacteria; phylum Cyanobacteriota; class Cyanobacteriia; order Cyanobacteriales; family FACHB-T130; genus CAKZHE01. The sequence continues at coordinate 22,452 of CAKZHE010000052.1, forward strand.
AGTATGCTCCAAACGATTGTCACTACCCTGGGACAGACCTTTGAAGCAACTTGTTGTATAGTGCGACCAGTAGAGGGCGATCGCTTGCTGGCTAATTCCTTTACCTACCAAGCTCCCAACGTCGAACCAACTTGGGATTCCTTGAGTCCTGACCCATCACTTGAAGTCGCCCTAGAAAGCCGCCAAACCCAATTAACCAAGGGCGAAGCTGATAGCCAGCCCTATACCAATTTAGTCGTACCGCTAATCTGCCAGCAGCAACTGCTGGCAGTCCTATCGCTCTACCAAATTGGTCACTCTGACCCCTGGTCTTCCGACGCAGTACACCTGATAGAAAGCGTTGCCGAACAAGCAGCCCTAGCCATTTCCCAGGCGAAACTCTACCAGCGAACTCAGGAACAAGCCCAGCAAATGCGGGCAGAGTTGGAAGTGGCGCGGCAAATTCAAACTAACCTGCTGCGTCAAACTTTACCAGTAGTTGACGGTGTGCGGTTACAAGCTTGCTGCTATGCAGCGAGAGAAGTGGGCGGAGACTTCTTTGAGGTTTACGTCCATCCTCAAGGAGACATTTGGGTAGCCGTTGCCGATGTCTCAGGTAAAGGTGTGCCAGCGGCCTTATTTATGGCAAGTGCTATTTCGGTACTCCGTCGCGAACTGGCTCAGGAAGTCTCTCCTGCACCAGAGGCCGTGATTAATAACCTGAATAGCAGCCTGTCAGAAGATTTATCTAGCACCAATTGTTTCATTACTATGGTGCTAGCTCGCTATACACCTTCAACCCAGCAACTAGCCTATGCTAATGCTGGTCACATTTATCCGATTGTCTGGTCGCACCAGCTAGTGGCTCAAGCGGCTGCTGGTGCTGCCACCCCTTCAGAACCAACTTACCTCAAGGCTCGTGGCATTCCCTTGGGCATCTTGCCAAAGTGGAAAGGAACTGTCGGACAGGCAACTTTAAATTCAGGCGAAGCATTGCTACTCACCAGCGATGGCATTACCGAAGCCACCATCACCCAACCAGGGATTGAGGACAATGGCTCGGCTGGCGGAGCTTCGGGCATTGGTTCGATGTTGCAACAAGAGGGACTATGGCAAATTCTGTTACAGGAATCAATGCCCCTAGACCTAACTAAGTTGTTAAATCGCATTCGCGACTACGCTGAAATTCAAGAAGACGACCAAACCATTCTTTCTCTGGAGGTTCTTTAGTCAATGAGAACTGAGCTGCACGTACCAAGCGATTTGAAGTTTTTAACTATTGTCGAAAACTGGCTGCTGGGTTCTTTGGAAGTTGAGTTAGGCGATACCGTAGATTGGACTCGTCAATCAAATCGCTTCCGATTAGCTTTAGTGGAGGCATACTCTAATGTGGTGCGTCACGCTCACCGGAGTCAACCAAATGTACCAGTGCTGATTAGTCTCGTATTAAAAGACCGGGATATTACCTTGGAAATTTGGGATCACGGACAGGGATACGATCTTTCAACCTATCTAGCTCCCGATCCCACTGATAAGCAAGAAAGTGGTTATGGGTGGTTAATTATGAATCGATTAATGGATCGGGTGGAATATCGCTTGCAAGTTAATGGGCGTAATTGTCTAAAATTAGAGGCCAATTTGCCGGAAGTGCAAAAACAAAAAGTTTAGGACAGTATCTGCTAGTTTGACTGTTTGTTCGTGCAGGGTGCTTAGTTTTTTTGCCTTATCAAAGTTTATTGGTTGAGGAACCGCCAGAAAGTAAACAATAACTTATCAAACTGAATTTCTCCCCCTTTATCTGTGAGGTTAGAGGGGGAGATTTTGGAGATGGGGAGATGGGGAGTTGGGGAGTTGGGGAGTTGGGGAGATGGGGAGATGGGGAGTTGGGGGATTGCGCCTACAAAACGCTATATATAGGCTCTGCGTAAGTCCTGATATAGTAGCTAAATTTGGCATAGGTTGAAATACTTGATTGATTAGTTTAAGATTGAGATATATTAAGTCAATATTAAGTTTTACTAAAAAACGTTGATTGAGGCTAAGTAATCCTTAAGATTTTAAGGAGTTTAAGATATCTATTTTTTGGAAACCACGGATTGAATATTTTCTCCCTAGGAAGGATTTTTCTCTTGGAGAGCAGATCCTGAAAACTTGGCTAGATGTATATGAAAAAACTGTTCCCTCTATCTCCTCGCTATCGTTTAGATGATGACTGCCATTGGTTGGATGGTGTTGACTCGGCACGATATTATTGGATTGCGGTCAATAGCGATCGCACTTGTCAAGCCGCTATCCCTGGTTTAACGGTATCTTCCTTAAATGAGTTAAAGGAAGCAATTCGGAATTTTCGTGGGTTGCAACCGGGAGAGCAAATGGCGCTCGTTCGCTCCCCTGAACCATCGACAATTTACTGTGTCAGCGAAAACTGCTATGCCCTAGAAGCAGAATTTAAAGGGGCAAAAGTTTGGCATCTGTTTGATTATGAAACTTTAGACAGTTTGTTAATGACTGGTCATCCGCGCTGGCAATGTCGTCCCAAAGATACCAACTTAGGCAGTCAACCAATTGTTCCTGGTTGGCAGCGAACCGCAGTTGCTTAGGAATGAAAAACCAATAACTTGATGATAATCGTAGATTGGGTTTTGCTGTCGCACCACCCAACCTACGATTCACCACTACCATTTTGCCTTCCTTTGCGTCCTTTGCGCTCCCTTTGCGCCCTTTGCGTTAAAAAAAATCATTGATAATTAGAACTTACCTGTTCTAGAACTGATAGATGGTGATTAATAGCAGTCAAATTAAACAAAAAGCTGCCGAATTGGGATTTCATCAAGTGGGGATTGCGGCTATTGATGAAGAACAAATGGCGATCGCTTCTCAACGACTGCAAGCATGGTTAGCCCTAGGCTATCATGCAGATCTGGCTTGGATGGAAAACCCCAAACGCCAGCATATTCGCTTAGTTATGCCCGATATTCAATCAGTAATTGCCGTAGCAATCAACTATTATACCCCCCAGCCGCGCCCGGAAGGTGCAGCTTATGGCAAAATTTCCCGCTATGGTTGGGGAAGGGACTACCATAAAGTTTTAGATAAAAAACTCAAACAATTAGCCCATTGGTTGGAAGCCCAAGGAGAGGGAATTAAAGCGCGTTATTATGCCGATACTGGGCCAATTTCAGATAAGTTTTGGGCGCAGCAGGCGGGAATTGGTTGGATTGCCAAAAACGGCAATCTGATTACAAGGAAATATGGCTCTTGGGTATTTTTAGGTGCGGTGCTAACCAACCTAGAATTGTCACCAGATCGCCCCCATACGGAACACTGCGGCACTTGTACTCGCTGTCTGGATGCCTGCCCTACGGGGGCGATTCCCCAACCCTTTGTCGTTGATGCCAACCGCTGTATCGCCTATCATTCGATTGAGAATCGGGCTCCGGAATTACCAGAGGCGATCGCCGTTAATTTACAAGGGTGGGTAGCAGGTTGTGACATTTGTCAAGATGTTTGTCCTTGGAATCAGCGGTTTGCCCAAGAAACCGATCTGGGGGAATTTCAACCCTATCCCGGCAACATTGCCCCGAAATTAACTGATTTGGCAGAAATTTCCGAGTCAGAATGGCAGCAGCGATTTCCCGCCTCAGCGTTGCGCCGGATTAAACCGAAGATGTTGAGGCGCAATGCTCAGGCAAATATTAATCATCATGTTAATTAATCAACGTCAATTGCGGAAATTCTTAACTTGGATGTTGGTGAGTTGCGGATTGTTGATCGCGATCGCTTGCTGTCAGCAGTTGGCTACTAAAACTGCTTCTCGCCCAGCTTTTTCCACTGCCAATATTACTTTTACCCAGAAATTTCCAGCGCAACCGATCCCGCGATCGCTATTTGGGATGCACATTTCCATGCCTAGCCAAACAATTTGGCCTCAAATTTCCTTCGCTTCCTGGCGATTGTGGGATGTCTCTGGCATCGAAAAAAATACCCTGATTTTTTGGCCTCATTTAGAAAGATTTCCAAATAAATGGGATTTTTCTAGTCTGGATAAATATGTGGAATTAGCTCAAAATAAGGGCGTAGAAATTGTGTATGTGCTGGGATTAACTCCCAAATGGGCTTCGGCTCGCCCCACGGATAGTTCTGCCTATGGAGAAAGCGTTACCCCTGCCGAACCGAAAAATTTAGAAGATTGGCGTAATGCTGTTCGCACCATTGCGACTCGCTATCAAGGCAAAATTCGCTATTACGAAATTTGGAACGAACCAAATCTGAAAAGTTATTACAGTGGCACTATCGATCAAATGGTAGCTTTAACTCGCGAAGCCTACAAAATTCTGAAACAAATCGATCCCAAAATTCAAGTAATTTCTCCATCCGTGATTGCTGGTAACTTTGGTTGGCTTACCAAAGGGGGAGCCAACTGGTTAGACGAATATTTTAGCAAGGGTGGAGCGGCTTATACCGATATTGTCGGCGCTCATTTTTATCAAGATAATAATTTACCGCCAGAAGTCATTATACCGCAAATTCAGGACATTCAAAAAGTCATGGCAAAATATGGGTTAGCCCAGAAGCCTTTGTGGAATACTGAAACAGGTTTTGGTAACAAACAGCAAAATGCTTTCTTTTCCGAACGAGAAAGTATGGACTATGTGGCTAGATCTTATTTGATTAATTGGGCAGCAGGCATTGAGCGATTTTATTGGTATGCTTGGGACAATCGGATGGTAATCACTTTATTGATGGTGGAAGAGGATGGTAAAACTTTAACTGCGGCTGGAAAAGCTTTTGGAGAAATTCAACAATGGCTGATTGGAGCCGAGATGAAGTCTTGTCAAATAGATGGCGATCGCACTTGGATTTGTCAGTTAGTTAGAGGTGGTGAAAAAAACTTTTGGATTGTTTGGAATCCAGAGCGAGAACTGACCTTTAAAATTCCTGCCCAATGGCAAATCCGGCAATTCAAAGATTTAACTGGCAAGCAAACCCTCCTGCCCCAATCGGGTGATTTATCAGTCGAAAGATCTCCGCTTCTCCTATCTCCCTAGGTTGGAGAAGATTTTGAAAAGAGCATTAATAATTTACGGGATATGGGCAGATTGTGATTGTTGTTAGCGGTACATCATCCATTAAAAATATTGCTCCAATCAACCAACTTCATTTACACAAATCTGATCAATAATGGCAATAAGTATAGCAGAGTATCTTGGGCAACGAACTGATGCTAATCAACCAAGATCAACAATTTGACAGAACATCAAAGATCAAAGCTTTTAGAAGTAGCAAGGTTAATTTTCAACCCGGCAATCTTACCAAATCAAATTGGTGTTAAATCTGAAGTTCCGATAAGGAATTCACAAAAACAAATAAATTCAAAAGCTGATTTTATTATGAGAGTAATTGATAGTAATTTAAGACCGATCGCGCCTCAAAACAAGCATAAATATCCATTCCTGCGTCCTTCGCCCATCCCCTTGCGCTAGTTGCGCCAAAATTTTGCCATAATTTAAAACAACCTCTACACTAGAGCGGCTATGTCTAAGCGCAAAAAACGCCATCAGCAATGGCTGAAGGAAACCCTAGAGCTAAATGAAAACCACAACTGGAAATCGGAGCCAGGAACCCGAATCTTTGTGGCAGGGCGGGGAGCATTACGCTTTGATGTCCCCCAGGATTGGTATTTTGAGCCAGATGAAAAGTCTTTTCGGTTTCTCGACAACAAACCCCCCAAGGATGATGCTCGCTTAGAGGCTTCTTTTAATTTACTGCCTCCTGGTAACTGGGCAGAGTTTCCCCTAGTGCCGCTATTAAAGAAAATAATGCAAGAAGACGAGCGCCATCCGATTGAGATTGGTAAAGTCATCCAACTTAAACGCCAAACCGCTCGCGTAGTCTGGAATCAAATTAAATTTATTGACCCCCAAGAACATCGGGAAGCCTATTCTCGCACTTGTATTGGTTTAGGTTCGGGGGTGCAGTGTTTGATCACGTTTGATTATTGGGTAGACGATGCCGAGCGGCTCACCCCAGTCTGGGATACAGTAATGAATTCCTTAGTCCTAGGTTTGTATATCCGCGATCCTCGCACGGGATTTGCATTTCCTGATTAATGGAAATTGAACTCGATTTAAATAAAACCATCGCGATCGCCAGTACTGGGTTAGCTACTAGCGGCGTTACTGCCAGCATCTTATCTGCCAAAATTTCACAGTATAAAATATCTGTGCCAAACACATTCTTATTGAGCTTTGGTTTTGGCATTGCGGTAGCCTTGATTGTTAGTCGGTTCTTCCCCCGCTCCTAATTTCCTAGCAAATCTTGACCAAAATACCAATATGCGTAGTAGCGCATCTAGCCTAATTTGCTTTCTTTGGGAGATCTATTGGAGACGTTCCACCGGAACGTCTCTACGAACTGGGATAACCCAACATTTTAGACTAGACGCGCTATATTACAATAGGTTTAATCTAATTTCAGGGCATTGACTGGCACTTCATCCCAAGAATCCACTGTTCGCATTCTCACTACCCAACCCAAGGCTTTTTGTCCGTCCGTCAAGTTGTCTTGAAAAGATTTGTGGCAGTCTTTCGCTGTGTCTTCATTCCGACTGGCAATGCAGGAATAAATAATCCCACAGGGATCGATTTGTTCATTTACCCAAATAGTCATAGGTCAATAATCCTCCATGAATGCACAACCTCGCAAGCGATTTGCCCAACACTGGTTGCAAAGCGATCGCGCTCTGGCTCAAATTGTTAAAGCAGCGGAACTATCCCCCCAAGACAGGGTGCTAGAAATTGGACCGGGAACGGGAATTTTAACTCGGCAATTATTGGCATTGGCAGAAGCAGTAGTGGCAGTGGAAATTGACCGAGATTTGTGCGATCGCTTGGTCAGAAAGCTAGGAAATATTACCAATTTTTTGCTACTCCAAGGGGATTTTCTCGATCTAGAGCTAGATGTTTATTTGCAAAATTTACCAGCTTTTCAAAATCCCAATAAAGTTGTTGCCAATATCCCTTATAACATTACTGGACCCATTATTGAAAAACTCCTAGGGACAATTTCCCACCCCGCCGCCAAATCTTTAGATTTAATTGTACTACTGGTACAGAAGGAAGTGGCAGAACGGTTGTGTGCCAAAGCAGGTTCCACAGCTTTTGGGGCGCTGTCGGTGCGAGTGCAGTATTTGGCAGAATGCGATCTAACTTGTACCGTACCAGCAGCAGCGTTTTATCCCCCGCCCAAGGTGGATTCTGCTGTAGTGCGGTTGCGCCCTCGGATAATTACCCCACCCGCCCAGAACCCCAAACGCCTAGAAACTTTGGTCAAAATGGGTTTTGCGGCGAAAAGGAAGATGTTGCGTAATAATTTACAAAGTATCGTCGATCGCGATCGCCTGATCCAATTACTGGAACAATTAGAGATCGATCCCCAGGTACGCGCTGAAGACTTGAGTGTTACCCAATGGGTTGTCCTCTCAGACCAGTTAACAGCTTCGCCCTAATTAAATTTAAAACCTTTGGAATGCGCTCCTACTCTTTGATTGCTCCTGCCAAAATTAACCTGCATCTCGAAATTTTAGGCGATCGCTCTGATGGCTATCATGAGTTGGCAATGGTAATGCAAAGTATTGACCTGGCTGACCATATTACATTGCGATCGCTGGATATTGATGCTATTCGCGTCCGCTGCGACAGTTCAGAAGTGCCTGACGACAGCAACAATCTCGCCTACAAAGCCGCCGCCTTGATGTTCCAACAATTTCCCGATGTCTTTGCCCAATACGGCGGCATAGAGATTAATATTCAGAAACGGATTCCAGTAGCAGCGGGGCTAGCAGGCGGCTCTGCCAATGCTGCGGCGGTGTTAGTGGGCATTGATTTAATCTGGCAACTGGGATTGACTCAAGCAGAGTTACAAGGCTTAGGAGCGCAGCTAGGCTCGGATGTGCCTTTTTGTGTAGCAGGCGGCACAGCCCTAGCCACCGGGCGCGGCGAAGAACTTTCCCCCCTACCCGATTTGGATAATTTGTACGTGGTATTGGCGAAGTATCGCAGCTTAGAAGTATCCACCGCTTGGGCCTATAAGACTTACCGGCACCTGTTTAGCAGTTCCTACATTTCCGATCCCAAAGGCTTAGAAGCGCGGGCGGCACGGGTGCATTCTGGACCTTTAGTGCAAGCGATCGCGCGGAGAAATGGGGCGAAAATTGGTCAACTGCTCTACAATGACTTAGAAAAAGTAGTTTTACCCGCCCATCCTCAAGTTGCCCAATTAAAAAATGCTTTTAGTAGTACCAACACTTTAGGTACAATGATGTCTGGTTCTGGGCCAACAGTCTTTGCCTTAGCAGAATCCCGCCCCCAAGCTGAAGAAATCCAAGAGCAAGTCAAAAAAGTTATTCCCGATCCCGATTTAGGTTTTTGGATTGCCCAATTAACCACTTCCGGAATTCGCGTTACTCAGTAGTTGCAGTAGTTGCAGTAGTTGCAGTGATGGGGTGATGGGGAGTGGAGAATTAGCAAGAACTCCTTTTATTCCTAATTCCCTGTTCTCTCTTCCCTGTTCTCTCTTCCCTGTTCTCTCTTCCCTGTTCTCTCTTCCCTGTTCTCTCTTCCCTATTCCCTGTTCCCTATTCCCTGTTCCCTGTTCCCTGTTCCCTGTTCCCTGTTCCCTGTTCCCTGTTCCCTGTTCCCTCTTCCCTGTTCCCTCTTCCCTATTCCCTATTCCCTCTTCCCTCTTCCCTGTTCCCTGTTCCCTGTTCCCTACCTCCTATTCCCTGTTCCCTTTTTTATCATGACCAATCATTCCCCAACACCTGCCACTGAAACTACACCAGAAATGCCTAGTCCGTGGCGTTGTTTTGGCGGTGGAATAGTGGCGGGAGGAATGGCGATCGCTCTTTATTTCCTCACTTCTCATATTGCCCAATCCTTTGCCGCCAAACCCATCCATTCCAGTAACTTTACAGTAGTAAATCTCACCGTCGCGGTCAGAACATTAGTTGTTGGTGTCAGTACCTTGGGAACTGGAGTATTTGGCATTGCTGCTATAGGATTAATTGCTCTCGGCGTGCAGATTTTAATTCAAAATTTTAAAAATCCTGATTCTTCCTCTACAAAATAACAACTAATCGTCAACATTATATAGCGTTTTGTAGGGGCAATCCCCCCGTGGTTGCCCCGATGTGTAGGGGTAGGCACGGGGGCGCTACCCCTACAGAACTGATAGATGTGTTGCGTAAGTCCTGTTAATGCCAGAAATGACGCATCCCTGTTACCACCATGACCAAACCTAGTTGATTCGCCGTATCGATGACACTTTGATCTCGCACGCTACCACCGGGCTGCACAATTGCTTCAATTCCTGCCGCCGCTGCCGCCCGAATTGAGTCATCAAAGGGGAAAAATCCATCGCTGGCAAGTACCGCCCCTTTCGCCTTTTCACCAGCTTGTTCCAAGGCTAGTTTTACCGAACCCACCCGATTCATTTGTCCCGCCCCTACCCCAATCGTAGTGCGATCGCGCGTCACCACAATCGCATTGGACTTGACGTGCTTTGCCACCTTCCAAGCAAATAACAATTCGGTGATTTCGGCTTCCGTTGGCTGCCGTTCTGTCACCGTCTGCCAATTATCCGTCGTATCTGCCCCAGTATCTGCCACCTGCGCCAACAAACCACCAGCAATAATCTGGACTGTTTGCAGTCCCCCGCTGGTCAAATCTGGTAAAATTAGCACTCTTACCTTTGACTTGGCCTTGAGAATTTCCTCAGCCTTGGGGGTACAAGCCGGAGCTACTACGCATTCCAAAAACGTTTTCGTCAGAGCCTGCGCCGTCGGTTCATCAATAGGCTGATTTAAGGCCACAATCCCCCCAAAGGCCGAAGTTGCATCAGCGTTGAAGGCATTCTCATAAGCCTCCACCAAGGTACTTCCTAGGGCGACTCCGCAGGGATTGGTATGTTTCAAAATTGCCGCTGCCGGGGAATCGGGAAACTCCTCAATCAGCCGCCGTGCCGCTTCCAAATCCACCAAGTTGTTATAACTAAGTTCCTTCCCCTGAAGTTTAGTCGCCGTTGCCCAACCGCTTGCCACCGTGCCAGTTTGATACCAAGCCGCTGGTTGATGGGGATTTTCGCCATAACGGAGGGCTTGTAATTGTTGCCCAGCTAGGGCAAACCGCAACGGTAGGGATTGCCCGCTAGCTGCTTCTTCCGCAGCCGGAGAATTATTGAGGGATTCTGGGGTAGAAATTTGGGGAAAACTTGCAGCAGCGGTAGACTGACTTTTTAGATAACTAGCGATCGCGCGATCGTAGTCCGAAGTATGGGAAAAAGCATACTGAGCGCAGACTTGCCGAAACTCAATCCTTGGTTCATTGCCCTGCTTCCATACCTCTTGCAAATAGGCATCGTATTGGGCAGGATCGCATAATACCGTTAAGTGGGCGAAATTTTTCGCCGCCGCCCGAATCATCGCTGGTCCGCCAATATCAATTTGTTCAATCGCGTCTGCCAGCGTCACCCCCGGTTTCGCAATCGTTTGCTCAAAGGGATAAAGATTTACCACCACCAAATCAATTGGGCGAATTTCGTGACTTTCCAAATCTGTCACATCCTCAGCCACATCTCGCCTTGCCAGAATCCCCCCATGAATCCGGGGATGCAAAGTTTTTACCCTCCCCCCCAAAATTTCTGGAAATCCCGTATAATCAGACACCTTGGTGACAGGCAAACCCGCTGCTTGCAAAGCCTTGGCAGTTCCCCCACTGCTGATCAAATCAAAGCCCAACTCTTCTACTAATCTGCGGGCAAATTCAATCAGCCCGGTTTTATTCGATACACTCAGCAGTGCTAGACGTGCCATTAGTTTCACAATCTCCCTATATTTATTTTTCAGCAATCTTCAGCTTTTCCAGCTTAGAGGCGATCGCTTTATCCTTTCATAACTTTAATTGGATCGCAACCGATCTAGAGATCGGAAAACCCGCCCTAGCTATTAGTTAGGACGGGTTTCGCGATCTTTGGCTCTGCCAAACTAGATAAACTAGTTAAACAAATTTTTGGAGATACTTTCCAAAACGGGTAAATTGGTGAGCAACAGGTAAGCAAAACCTGCACCACCTATCCCACCAACCAAAAAACCACTGGCAAATTCATTCCAACCTTCTTGGGTTCCCAAATCTTCTGGGACATTAGGAGTAGTGATATTTGCCACCGGCTTAGATGGACTGGTAGAGGCATAGATAGACAAACCAATTGTCAAAATTACCACTAGACCAACAGCCGCTAGCAAGCCAGCTAAATTGGCCACATCAGAATCCCGCAGTGGACCAAGTTTCGCAAAGGGTCCAATCAACAGATAGCCATGAGCCATCCCCACTTCTAGTCCCCGGCGTTGTGCCGAAAGTCCGTGACGATAGGCGGGTAAGTTACCAATGAAAGCCTTAACTACGCCAGAAGAATTGATCGGCGTGGCTAAATTGCCAATTTGAGGATCGCCAGCTGGCTTAACAACTTCTTGACTGCTCATAAGAAAATATGGTGTGTAAGGAGTTTGGTTGGGGATTTCTCCCCCACTGAATCAATCAGGTTTTAGTGCAAGGGATGGAAAAGCAAGTCTGGGAAAAAGCGATTGAATTCAATCAAAATTCCCGCTGTGATCGTAAACCACAGCGTAGCAATTACAGGTGCGCTAGAAAGATATTTGGTGAAATACTGCATGGATGATTCTCCTTCAAGTAAGGGGGGTGATTTCAGTTGGACTAGCGAGGCGAAACAGTGATTTCGTTATCCTTAGCCAACAATTCCCCACTGGTGAATTCTTTGATTGCCAGTAAAGGCCAAGCAAAACCAGTCAGAGAGAACGCCAAAGCCTTGGGAACATTGATGATGATTTCTTGTTCTTCGGGGTTACCGTCTTTCTTGATGGCTTGGAGATAGCCGCGACCAACCCAACCAATCCAACCCGCAATGTACAGGAAGAGTAAGCTAGGGATGAGGAAGTCACCAGCGCGATCGAAACGACCGTCTACAATTAAGTGAGGTAAGCCTTCTGCACCGCAGAGAGCTTCGGAATAACGCTCAAACCGCTTTTTGCCTGATTCAGGATCGGCAGTAGTATTGCGAGCTGTTGCGGCTCGGGCTTGGAAAGCTGGGGATTCACTGCAAGGGACTAGCCCAGACACGCCAGCAGCGGAAGCACCTGGGGCAAAGGGCAGCCAGAGAGCCAGAGCCAGAATCAGTGCCAATAGTTGTTTCATTGGATTGTTTCCTTTTGTTACCAAACAAAAAGTTTCTTGTACGAAATACTGCCGTTTTTTGTCCGGGAGCAATGATGTATCGTTGAGATTCTCAGGTCAAAAGACACTGGGATTTTTGATTCAACAATAAAATAAATTACCAGCGAATGGTGTCAATATTAGCAATTGAAACAAGTTGTGACGAAACTGCGGCGGCTGTTGTAAACAATCGTAACGTTTGCAGTAGTATTATTACGTCCCAGATCCCAGTCCACCGTCAATATGGGGGAGTTGTGCCGGAGGTGGCTTCTCGCCAGCACGTAGAGACAATTAATCAAGCGATCGCCCAAGCCTTGATTGAGGCTAATCTAGGTTGGGCAGAAATTGATGGTATTGCCGCTACCTGCGCCCCTGGATTAGTGGGTTCGCTGTTAGTGGGCTTCACTGCTGCTAAATCCCTCGCCCTGATTCATCAAAAACCTTTGATTGGGGTGCATCATTTGGAAGGACACATTTACGCTTCCTATTTGAGCAGTCCAGAGTTAGAACCGCCTTTCCTCTGTTTATTGGTTTCTGGCGGACACACTAGCTTAATTTTTGTCAAGGACTGCGGCGACTATGAAATTTTGGGCGAAACCAGAGATGATGCTGCCGGGGAAGCCTTTGATAAAGTGGCGCGATTGTTAAATCTTAGCTATCCCGGTGGTCCAGAAATCGATCGTTTAGCGGCTCAAGGCAATCCAAAAGCTTTTCCTTTACCGGAAGGGAATGTGGGGCTACCGGGAGGGGGCTATCATCCCTACGATTCCAGCTTTAGCGGCTTGAAAACCGCCGTCTGGCGATTAGTCCAAAAGTTGCAGCAGGAAAAAGTAGATCCCCTACCCGTGGCAGATATTGCCGCCAGCTTTCAAGCCAGCGTTGCCCGGAGCCTGACGAAAAGAGCGATCGCCTGCGCCCTCGATTACAATTTAAAAACCATTGCAGTAGGTGGGGGAGTAGCAGCTAATAGCGGACTGCGATCGCATCTGCAAGCCGCCGCTGCCCCCCATCACTTGCAAGTCCTCTTCCCCCCCCTGAAATACTGCACCGATAACGCCGCCATGATTGGTTGTGCCGCCGCCGATCATTTCCGGCGCGGGCATATTTCCCCCCTCAATCTGGGCGTGCAATCTCGATTATCATTAACCAACGTCATGTCCCTCTACTGCCCCGTCTAGACTACGCCAGGACTTACGCAACTGGCACAAAGGGAACGCGAAATTTAATCACCCAGAAAATTGCTCTAAACCAAGGTCATAGAGACTTCTGGGCGTTTTAACTGCTCCTTGAGATAGTCATACAGCAAACTATGCTTGATTTGATAAATTGTTTGGCAAGTTTGATATGCTAATTCTTTAACCCGCTATCCGATAAAATATCTCGAATATGAGCCGCTAAAAGATCCGGTTGCTCCAACATCGCTAAGTGACCGCAATTGGGAATTTCAATGGCATTATCTTTTTACCCCTCGCACCCGCTCCGGCATTTGGGCGGCTCCCCAGAGGGCAATCGTACCACCAAGGGAATGTCCAATCAGCCAAGCCCGATCGATTTTCATTGCCTGCAACAACCGCTCCAAATCCTCCGCGTAGGCTGATGGAGTATAGCGCGAAAGATTGCTGGCACAAGTAATTTGCGGCGGACTATCCGCCATAATATTGGACGCAGAAAAACGATCTTCTGTCCCCCTGCTGCCCAAAGCTAGCCTACCTAGACCAGAAGATTGATAACTACTACACAGTTGCGAGTCGCCGAATCCTCGCAAATCATAAGTTAGACATTGATAATCTGATGCCAGCTTGTCCATCAAAGGCCGCCAATACCTGCGACTTAAAAGCCAGCCGTGGATAAAAACTAAAACAGGAGAGGATGGGGCTTTAGGAGCCGTCAGATCGTAGGCGTGCGGAACTCCTAGGATATCTACGGTTGCCATATTTTAATCCTAGCCCGAATTGTTCAGCGGCAACAACTTCTAGTCATAAACTTTTAAAATCTTCGTCCCAATAATCGCTGGCGCACGCTTTCCGCAATTTTTTGTCCCAGATACTCAGGAATCAAACTTTCATTTGGGCCTAACAAGTACAAAATTAACCGAGTGCGCCCTCGCCAAACCAGTAAGTTAGCATTAACTACCAGCAAATCCTCTTGCCAAATGGCGTACATCACTTTATAAAATAATCCTGGTTGGTTATCCGCCTCAATCAGCAGCGCCGGGAGATGGAATACTGGGTCTACATAAAATTCGGTTTCTACTTGCTCCAACCCCGCATCTAGATTAAATTCCACCGCCAGCATCTCTTCCACTTCAAAGCGCCCTGCTAGGGCTTCCCGCACCGCTCGGCAAACATTTTCGGCGGTTTTTTCCGTTAGCGCTTTACTGCCGCGAGATACCACCAACTTGATAAATACCAACATCGGGGGAGAGATTTGACCATAGAGACTCAAACTATGAATTGTTAGCCCATAGGCAGCCAGAACCCCAAAGATGTCGCTGAGGAGAAAAGACTGGTTGCGATAGGCAAAATGCAAAGCACTTTTATTGCCTTCTGGTTTCAGTTCAATTACTGCCCTCCGGCTTTTGTAGAGTCGATAAGCTAACCTCAAATTTTGCAGTTGAATCTCGCTACTGACAAATTGTTCGTAGAACTGGGGAAACGCCCGGTTGAAGCGCTTTAGCAGTTCTAGTGTTGTAGATTTCAAACCCGGTGACATAGGTGGGGGTGAGACTCGCATACCAGGTTAAAAGCAAGTAGGGAGATATAGTCGAGTGCTTTTAACCGAAAAATCTGGTCTTCTGGTTAATCTCTCACAAATTTTCATAAAAAAATCTCGTAATGTGGAAACCCTATCTTTTGATAGCAGGGAGGAAACACGCCGTAAGCAGTTCTACCCCCTGAGAATATGTCAGTAGAGTTAAAAAATCGGAGTTGGCGCTTTTTCAGGGAAATTGCCTCTCCAAGCGCACTGGGGGGTGTCAACCTACAGCCTCCAGTTTAACCAAAAGTTTTCCCCAAATTAACGATGATTGAACCAGAAATCTTTCCACTACCACCTTAGCCTTTGAGGAGAAGACTGACATCTATTGGTTTCAGGCTAGCAATAGTTGTGGTAGGCTATGATGGAGATAAGTTTTAACTTGGCGGAAGTGTCAGTAAATTAACCACACCTGCATGGGTTTTTGGAAAAGCTTGTTTAGTAGTTCTGACGCGGCTGCTGCGTCAAGGTCGCCAAAAGGAGATGCTTGGGTCGAAGATGCCAGCAAATCTTCAGCGGAAACGCTAGGGGCTGGAAATCCCTATTCTTCAACCTATGGGGTCAGCGATTATCGCCAAGGCACGCGGATTTTATTCAGTACGGAGAGGGATATTGACCTCTATGAACTGGAGGAATTGTGCGATGCGGTGGGTTGGTCTAGGCGACCAATGCGAAAAGTTAAGAAAGCCATCCAGTACAGTTTTCTGGTGGTTTCAATGTGGCAAGTTCGGGGAACTCAGCGGCGGCTCGTGGGTTTTGCCCGCGCCACCTCTGACCATGCCTTCAATGCTACTCTCTGGGATGTGGTCGTTCACCCGGATTGTCAGGGCAAAGGGCTAGGCAAGGCGATGATGAAATACATCATCAAGAAACTCCGGAGCGAAGATATCAGCAACATTACTTTGTTTGCTGACCCCCATGTACTGGATTTTTATCGGGGTATGGGCTTCATTGCTGACCCAGAAGGGATCAGAGGGATGTTTTGGTATCCAGATTAAGGGACTTGGGGCAATTTCTCAAAAATTGTCAAAGATTTTGAACCGAAACTGCAAAAACCAGCTATACTAGAGAAACGGTACGCCGGGATGTAGCGCAGCTTGGTAGCGCGCCTGCTTTGGGAGCAGGATGTCGCAGGTTCAAATCCTGTCATCCCGATTGTTGGTCAGTAGAGTGAAGAGGAAAGTAAAAAGGTTGCAGAAACTGTTTCAAAAACGTAAATGCGATCGCTGTAGCAGGGATTCCCCAGTAATAATGTAGACCAGCCCGTGCGAGTGCTGTATGGCTAGGAACATTGAAATATGGGGCTAAGTCACTATAAATAGCAGCGCTGGCAAATAATCCCCAAAGTTAAGGCAGCTAATTCTGAGAGGTTTTTATGAAATCATTTTTCCGTCGGAGCGCAACTTTAGGTTTAATCGGCAGTGCCATCCTAGGCTCCTCGTTAATTGGCAATCTGCGCGCGCTGGCTTTGCCGGAACAGGATGTTTTGGCTAGATTGACACCAATTCCAGTATTTACAATTACAGACGATACAGGCGCTCCCCTAGTGGCGGCTCCATCTGGGCAAGGGAATGATAGACGAGCGGTGGCAGGAGTGTTTATTAGCCAGAAGAATGCTCAGGATTTTATTAAAAAACTGAATGAAACTAATGCCGAACTAGCTAAAAAGGTGAAGGTAGTCCCAGTATCTCTGGGCGATGTTTACAAGCTGAATGAAGAAAATCTCAAGAAACCCGATGGCCTGAATTTTGCCTATGTGGGTGTAGCAGAGGAGCAAAATAAGGCGTTAGAACTCTTGCGCCAAAGCGGGGAAAAGATCCAAGAATTTAAAGGTGTGCCGCTGTTTGTGGCTAGAGGTGGAGAAAAAAGCGGATATTTGACTGTTCAGCAGGGCGATAAACAGGTAATTCCGTTGTTTTTTGAAAAAGAGCAATTGCAGACATTGATTGATAATTTCAAGAAGCAACAACCATCTTTAGCCTCAACGGTAAAGATTGAGGTGGCAGAGTTATCTAGTATCATTCAGACTTTGAAGACAAGTGATGACAAAGGACTGAATAGTTTGGTGTTAGTACCTTCACGGGAAGCGATCGCATTTTTGAGATCTCTTCCCCAAGGGAATAATCAACAATCCCAACCCCAACAATCCCAACCCCGGCGTTAAACTAGCAGTTTTTTCAGGGGTGTAGTTGATTGGTTAATTCTGAATCTGAGGGTGGTTTGGGAAATCAAAGCTCAAAAGTCCTAACTCAAAAGAATCCGCCGCTGTCATTAGTTGCTAGTCAGGAACTGTGGCAGTGGCGTTTCTCTGCGAAAAAAAAGGCGATCGCCGTTGGCATTCCCCCGGAGGAAGTAGACTGGTTATTGCGGGAAGTAACTAATTTAGACCGTTTAAGCCTGCAATTACAGGTTTTTAAAAACCAAATCGAGATGCGTTTGTCGCTATCGGAATTAAACCAGTTGTGGCAGCAGCGACTGGAAGAACGGAAACCGATACAGTATTTAGTTAGTTCTACACCTTGGCGGCATTTTGCCTTGGTGGTGTCTCCGGCGGTATTGATTCCTCGCCCAGAAACGGAATGTTTAATTGATTTAGCGGTAGCAGCAGTTAACTTTGCACCGGGAGAGATTCCAGAGAATTACCTGCTAGTTCAAAGCTGCCAAAACCAACTTGCCAAAAACAACTTCCCAGGGGATTGGGTGGATTTGGGAACTGGGAGCGGGGCGATCGCCTGCGGATTAGCCGAAGTTTTCCCCTTTGCCCAAATTCATGCCGTTGATTATAGCATGGAGGCGCTGGCGATCGCCCAAAAAAATGCTGAAAATTTAGGCTTTGGCGAACGGATGCAGTTTTATCAAGGATCTTGGTGGCAACCTTTAGGAGCATTGAAGGGGAAATTGCGGGGAATGATAGCCAACCCGCCCTATATTCCCAGTGCCATAGTACCCACCTTGCAGCCAGAAGTGGCTTGGCACGAACCCCATTTAGCCCTAGATGGGGGGAATGATGGTTTAGACAGCATTCGCCATTTAATTGCCACAGCACCGGAATATTTGCCGCCGGGAGGGATTTGGTTAATTGAGATGATGGTGGGACAGGCTAGGATAGTAACTGAGTTGCTGCAAGCTCAAGGCAGTTACAGCAACGTGCAAATTTTTAGGGATTTAGCTGGAATTGAGCGCTTTGCTTTGGCTTATCGGAATTGAACCAAATAAACTTGTATGACCGCAACTTTACCAGTCCAGACGGTGGAATTGAAACCTAGCTATACTATTCCTTTGGTATTAGCGATCGCCGCCGTCCCAGTATTATTATGGCAACCTGGGGTGAGTTTGGCGATCGCGGCTTTGGGATTATTTCTTGCCATCCAGACAGCTACCATTCGCCTCCAATTTACTCCCACTGCCCTCAATGTCTATCGTTCTGGCAAATTAATTCGCACTTTTCCCTATCAGGAATGGCAAGATTGGCGGATTTTCTGGCCTAGGGTTCCCATTCTGTTCTACTTTAAAGAAATCAATAGCATTCATTTTCTACCTATGCTATTCGATGCCAAAATGTTGCAAGCCAGTTTGGAAGAACACCTGGGGAGGATAAAAGTATAAATATTGACTTTAACTCAAACCATTAATCCGCCAGGGACTGAAGTCCCTGTCTCAAAGCTTAAGTCCTCTAAAGAGGACTAATAATCTAGGACTTATATCATGTCTGGTCGAACAAACATGATTAATCGCTCGTTCCTACGCAGAGCCTAGGAATGCCTACCGAGAGGCTCTGCCTAGGCTGTTGATTTTGTGCCTTTTTAGGAGTTTTTTGCTCATGCAGTTTCTGATCTGTTTACTCGTTCCCAGGCTCTGCCTGGGAATGCCCATTGAGAGGCTCTGCCTCGTATGAGCGCCAAGCGAGGCAGAGCCTCTGGATATCTGTTCCCAGGCAGAGCCTGGGAACCAGCCAGGAAATATCAGACGCAGTTGTTGCATAAATAGAATTGCTCAAAAACTCGCAAGGTCAACAGCCTAGGCTCTGCCTCTATAATCGCCAAGCGAGGCAAAGCCTAGGAACCAGTTTAAAGTCCTCTGAAGAGGACTAATAATCGTCAATTTTTCAGTCCTCTTTAGAGGACTTTATTGATTAGACAGGGACTTTAGTCCCTGGCGGGTATCAATAATGCCGTACCGTTAATGCTGGTTAATTTCTCCGGCGGCTAAAGTCGCTGGTGTCGTTTTTCCGCTCAGTCAAGACAGCGACTGGGTTTCCAAACATCCCATGTTTTCTTATGAATTCAGACGAATCTTCAATTCCAAACCCTGCTGAAGCATCCGCGCCAGTAGAGTTACCAAGTGAGATTGCCGCACCAGTGGTAGAATCAGAGCCAATCGTTGCCCCAGTCGCAACGGAAGTTGTAGCGCCAATAGATGATCTGGCAAATGCCGAGCTTCGCCTTGCGGAATTGCAGCGCCAAGAACAAACCATCCGCCAAGAAATTACCACCCTCCAAGCTACCCAAAAAGTCCTGCAAGAGCAAGTCAGAGAAACTCAAACCAATTTAGCCCGGTTGGTACAAGAGGCTTTGAGCGACTTAGAGCAGCGCAAACAATCCTTGCAAATCTCCGTTGAACAATTAGAACGCCGCCGCGATCGCGTTCGTGATGAAATGAGAAAGAGTTTTGCTGGAGTTTCTCAGGAACTGGCAATTCGCGTCCAAGGTTTTAAAGATTACCTGGTGGGGAGCCTGCAAGACCTAGCGACGACGGCTGAACAGCTAGAATTAACCAAAACCCCCGAACCTACCAAACCAGCGGTGGAAGTCTCTACGGCGGCGGCTGCCCCCAATCCCAAGTTTGCCGAACAGGGCTTTCAAAACACCGCCAAGCAAATTCGCGGCATTCTCGACCAATACCGCACTATGCCAGATTATTATGGCCCACCCTGGCAGTTGCGGCGCACCTTTGAACCTATTCATGCCGAAAGGGTTTCTAACTGGTTTTTTACCCAGGGGGGTAGGGGAACAATTCGCAGTATGGGTAGCCGCTTGCAAAATATTTTGATTGCCTCCGCTGCCGCTTCCGTGCTACGAAATTTGTATGGCGATCGCCTTCGCGCCCTCGTCTTGGCAAATTCCCCAGAACGTCTAGGCGAATGGCGCAGGGGTTTGCAGGACTGTTTGGGCATTTCCAGAGGGGATTTTGGCCCAGAACGGGGTGTGGTAATTTTTGAAGCTGCCGATGCCTTGATCCAAAAAGCGGATAGGCTAGTCAATGACGGCAATATGCCCCTGATTATTATTGACGAAACGGAAGATCAAATCAATTTAGCTCTGTTACAATTCCCTTTGTGGTTAGCTTTTGCCCCAATTCCTGGTCAAACTTCCATTTTTTAACTTAGGAGCGATCGCCATCGTGCTGAATATCCTTTTAAGCAGCTTACTTTTTTTCGCCGCTTATCTCCTCGGCTCTTTTCCCACAGGCTACCTAGCTGGTAAATTGCTGAAAGGGATTGATATTCGCGAACATGGTTCTGGTTCGACGGGGGCAACTAATGTGTTGCGAACTTTGGGCAAAGTGCCAGCCGCCTTGGTCTTGCTAATCGATCTTTTGAAAGGTGCAGCAGCGATCGCCCTGATTCCTTTAGTTTACAGTTTAAATACAATTACTCTTCCCCCGCAATGGCAATCCTTACTGACTATTGCGGCGGGAATTGGGGTATTACTGGGGCATAGCAAATCAATTTGGTTGAACTTTACCGGGGGCAAATCGGTAGCAACAGGTTTAGGCATCCTGTTCGCCCTTTCTTGGCAAGTTGGTTTAGGAGCATTAGGAGTTTTTCTGCTATTTTTGGCAGCATCGCGGATTGTTTCCCTCAGTTCCATTACAGCAGCGATCGCCGCCTTTGTTCTCATGATTTTTTTCCAACAACCCTTACCCTATCAATTATTTGTTCTCGTCGGTAGCACCTACGTGATTTGGAGACATCGCAGCAACATTCAACGGTTAATTGCTGGTACGGAACCCCAATTAGGCCAAAAATCCTCCCAGGAAACAGGAAATGTTGAAAGTGAAGGCGTTTAGCCATTCCGCGAACAAAAATGACCTTTTTTGAATTCAAAATTCAAAATTCAAAATTCAAAATGAAGAATGGAAATAATTTTGAATTGGAGCGAAGCGACTTGACTTCATCCCAGCACAAAGCCAGAATATTTAAACAATTACCTGCCCAATTGATCGCGCCAGAAAATTTTCAGCCCTATGGTCAAGTAATCTATCCTACCCCAGATGGCAAGCGCTACGATGTGGACGATGCTCAACTGGTATTTGGCGGGAAGCCCCATTTCTACATCCTGCATCTTTTAAATCAAGGACGAAAATTTCACCACCTGGCTCGCCACTTGCAATGCACTCAATGTTTAGGTTCTCTGGGAGGAAAAGATTGGTTTATGGCAGTAGCTCCAGTTTCAGAGCCATCTGAAATTGATTTAGACCAACTTCGAGCTTTTCTGATTCCAGGGAATTGTTTTATCAAATTAGCTGCTGGTACGTGGCACGCTGGCCCCCATTTCGATGATGAGTTTATTGATTTCTATAATCTAGAATTAACTGATACCAATATTAATGATTATCATACCTGCAATTTAAAAGAACTTTATAGCTGGGAAGTTGAAATTATAAGACAAGTATGGGAGATTGAAAACTCAGCGTCTTTAGATCTGAGATGAAAAGCGACACTTTGACAAGCTCAGTGCATCGCTCAAGGGGTTTTAACCCCCGCGAACATTTTTCCAATCTATGTTAACATAGTAGCAGGTCGAAAACAGAGTCAATCCAAAATGATAGTTCTGGAATACAAAGTTAAAGGTAAACAGAATCAATACGAATCTATTGACGAAGCTATCCGTACAACGCAATTCATTCGCAATAAAGCGATTCGATATTGGATGGATGCACCCAGAGATTTGAAAATTGATAAATTCGCATTAAACAAGTATTCCACAACTCTCAGAAAGGAATTTTCTTTTGTTGCCAACCTAAATTCAATGGCAGTCCAATCCGCAGCCGAGCGAGGATGGACTGCTATTAGTCGTTTCTACGACAATTGCAAAAAAAAGATTCCTGGCAAAAAAGGATATCCCCGATTCCAAAAAGATTGTCGTTCCGTTGAATATAAAACATCGGGATGGAAATTACAC
>CAKZHE010000053.1 GCA_936920195.1 uncultured cyanobacterium
ACCGCCATGTACTTGTTAAGGTCGTACTTGTTTGCGCCCCGATTATCCATCCAGTATCTCAGCGCCTTATTCCGACAAAACAGAGCGGTACGAATCGCCTCATCTATGCGTCCGTACTGCTCTGTTTTACCTTTTAATTTCGCTTCGAGAACTAACATGGGTTAAACTAATCTTATGTGTTATATTGTAGCATAAAGCCGTCTTAGAAGGACGGGGTTTTAGACCCATTCTTCTGATAATTACACAGTAAAGGGGTGAAAATCTATATTTTATGGAACCTATTCGGATCTCCTACTTTTCTGATGTTCTCTGTGTTTGGGCTTATATTGCTCAAATTCGCCTAGATGAACTAGAAACAAATTTTCCCGACAAAATTTCCATCGATTATCACTTTGTCTCGATCTTTGGCAATGCCCGTGAAAAGCTAGAAAACCGCTGGCGCGATCGCGGGGGCTTATCAGGCTACGGCGCTCACGTTCAAGAGGTGGCAAAAAAGTTCGACCATATCACCATTCATCCTGATATTTGGCAGAACATTATACCAGCTTCCTCCACATCCTGCCATTTGTTTCTCCATGCCATTCAACTGCTAGAAATCAAGGGGATTGTTCCTAAATCAGAACAGATGGTGGAAAAAGCAACCTGGGCATTTCGCGAGGCGTTTTTTACCAAGTTGGCAAATATCTCCGACCGCCAAGTACAATTTAAAATTGCGGCAGAGTTAGGATTGGCGATCGCCCCCATTCAAGCCCAAATTGATAGTGGCGAGGCGTATGCGTTGCTATCAAAGGATCTGGACTTAGTGAAAGAACATAATGTCACTGTCAGCCCCACCCTAATTTTTAATGAAGGACGGCAACGGCTGAATGGTAATGTGGGGTATCGCGTCATTGAAGCCAATATTCGGGAATTGCTCCACAATCCCTCTGGGGAACTATCTTGGTGTTAGAGATAACTAGCACGTCAACCCAAGGACTCTAAAAAGTTTGCCATGAAGACGATTAAAATTGAAGTATTAGGAACGGGTTGTAAAAAATGCCAGCAATTAGAAGCCAATGCCAAGGATGCGATCGCCGCTTTGAATTTAGAGGCTGAAATCCTCCATATTACCGATCCCATCGAAATTGCTAAACGCGGAGTAATGTCTACTCCGGCATTAACGATCAATGGCAAAGTTGTCAGCAAGGGAAAAGTAACTGCATCCGCAGAAATTCAAACCCTTTTGCAAGCTTAACAGTTAGAAAAAACCATGTTCGATCCGTTTTATCCGTTCGACTGGTTAGCCACTCAAATTGTGACTCGCCTCTTGGGTTTATCTGAAGTATCTCACCTCGGAGCTAGCTTACACTTTTTCCTCTATGATGTCCCCAAGGTTTTAACCTTGCTGATAGCAATTAGTTTTATTGTCGGAACATTCCAGAGCTTTTTAGAACCAGAAAAAGTTCGGCATTGGTTAGCAGGCAAGCGCACCTTTGGCGGGAATATCTTGGCAGCGCTGGTGGGGATCATTACACCCTTTTGTTCCTGTTCGGCGGTTCCTCTATTTATCGGATTTTTGGAGGCGGGTATTCCGTTGGGAATTACCTTTTCCTATCTGATTTCTGCCCCAATGGTTAATGAAGTGGCGGTGGTGTTGCTCTGGGGATTATTTGGTTTAAAGGTGACGCTACTTTATATTGGCTTTGGGGTAGGATTGGCGATCGCGGCTGGATATACCATCGGAAGGCTAAAACTTGAAAAATGGGTGGAACCCTTTGTATGGGAACTGCAAAAATCCCGTTCTGTAGCGGTTGAAACAGAGGATTTTGAATCAACTCCCCTAACTTGGAACCAACGATTTCAAGAGGGATGGTATCAGTCTAGTCAAATTCTGCAATCGGTTTGGCTTTATGTTGTGGTGGGAATTGCAATTGGGGCAGGAATTCACGGCTATGTGCCGACAAATTTAGTGACTCAGCTAGCTGGGGCAAATAATCCGTTGGCGGTTCCAATTGCAGTTATTTTGGGTGTGCCTCTCTATGCCAATATTGCGGGGGTGATGCCGATTACTGAAGCACTGGTGAACAAAGGAATGCCCTTGGGAACTGTGTTAGCTTTCACAATGGCTGTAACTGCCCTTTCATTTCCGGAAATGGTGATTCTGAGAAAGGTTCTTCGCCCTCAACTTTTAGCTGTTTTCATCAGCCTAATGACCCTTGGGATTATCGGCATTGGCTACTTATTCAATGCGCTGTTGGCTTAATTCCCTGAGTTTTCTATCGATGTAGAGATGTTGTTAGCAACATCTCTACATTTTGGTTAAACAGCGTTAACTGAACTGTATTGGGCTAAAAAACTGCGATCGCAATTATGCGGATGGTTTGTCGTCTTTAAACGATGCTAACCATTCTCGCAGTTGTTCCGCCGCAATATCGCGTCCACCCCAACCAAAGGCGATCGCTACTGCCACGGCAATAGCACCAAAAAGAATCCCAAAGGCTAAGTTGACAATGTTGCTGGCAATGCCCATTTGTTGCAGCGCCATCGCTGAAACCAAGGCAATAATCGAAATTCGGGCAGTTTGGGCCAGAATGCGGGCTTGACGATTGCCGGAACTGCTAATTAAGTTAAACACCAAATTAGCTAAATACAAGCCAATCCCAAATACTACTACTCCCAAAAGAACATTTCCCAACAATATCGAGATGTTGCTGACAATCTTGCTCAGAGCCGGAATGTTTAATACTTCTGTGGCAGTAATGGTAGCAAACAGGAGGATACCAACTAAAACCACAATTCCGGCTAGTTCTGAAGGTGTGCGGGTAGGTGGGGCAGCATCTTCCTGCAAAATTGTCGGGGGCGAGAAAATGGGAATGGTGGCATCGGGATCGGCTCCTGGTGCCGTTGGCGGCGGGGCAATTGGGGCTGGTGGTTCTACCGGAGCCTTATGTTCTGCGGGTTTGGGCTGAATTCCCAACCAATAGAAGATGTTGTTAAAGCCAACGCTAGTCAGGATATCTGTAACTAGATTGGCAGCTATTTGCCCCAAGGCATAGGCAATGAAGAGAATCACTCCCGCAGTCAAAATTTGGGGAATAGCTTTAAAAACCTGATCCAGCATGGCAATTGCTGGCCCAGAGATGGCTTCAATTTTTAAAGCAGTCAGAGCGGCGATCGCTGTCGGAATTAAAATCACGACATAAACAATCGTTCCCAAAAGAGTGGAAAGGGATTGTCTGCCAGTGCGCCCTAAACCAAATTTGGCTCCTAGTTGATCCGTACCGGTTGCTGCTAATAAATTGGTGACAATCCTTCGTACCACTTGAGCCACTAACCAGCCCGCACCGCCAATCACTACTGCCAGGAGGATATTGGGCAGAGATGACAAAACCTGGTCTAATAAGCTTTGGATGGGTTTTAAAGTCCCTTGCAATCCTAGCTTCTCTAAAATTGAGGGCAGGAAAAGCAGGAAAATAAACCAGTAGAGGGCATTAGCAAGAGTTTCACTGAGCAGGAATTGATGATCTTCTGGTTCACCACCAACTTGTTGTTTGAGCCGATCGTCTAAGCGGAAGGTTTGCAGCCCTTGGATCGTGACTACTCTGACTAAGGTGGCAATTACCCAAGCGATCGCGCCCAGCAATCCCGCCCCAATCACTTTGGGCAGGTAGTTGATGATCTGAGCGAGGAAATCTCCAAATAGTTTGGAGGCATTGGGAACTTGCAGCCTGTCCAAAAAGATGACTAGGGCAAACAGAAAGATCAGCCAGAATACTACCCCAGAGAGCAATTTCTCAATTTGGATCGTGTGGCTGCTGTTAGCACTACCAAAAATTGCGGTGGCAATCCGGTTATCGATGGTGGTACGTTTCAAGAGACTGGCGATCGTGCCAGCGACAATAGTGGCAACGATCCAACCAATTAGCAAAATGCCAATCGAAATCAATAGCTCGACAATAAACTTAACTAAACCAGGGTCAACGCTGGGCATACTAATTATTGCTGGTTGAGTTAAGGGGAGGGATGTCGCTAGGGGTGATACCGCTGTGAATAAGGCTGGTAAGTCCATTCCGGGAAGCAATGCCAGTCCTGTCGAAATTTCATTCATGTTTTTTTGGGTTAATCTCTATTCAAAGCATTAGTTGAGAGTAGCGATTGATACTCTCAACTTTTGGCCATTTGTATATTTTCTATTTTCCACCCCCTACATTCGCGAAGTATGCCGTTGATGCTACAAACAAAGACACTTCAGAGAATAGGTATATAGCACCCTGATGAGTTTGTCCTCTACCTTTATAGAGAATTTGGGGCAAAAAGTCGATTATTTGGCGCTTTTTAGCATTGATTCTTGACAAATCGCAATTGATGGCACGGAAACAGCTAAACATCTGATTAAATAATTAAAAAAAGCTAAAAAAATCCCTGTCACCTATGCCGAAGATTTTTGAGCAATCTGTCCAAATTAATGCTATTCCCACTATTGTCGAAAGCTGCATTACCAACCGCACATTAATGCACAGGTGGCTCAATCCCGCTTTGCGGTGCGATCCCGTGGGGGAGTGGAGTACGGAGTTGGGCAGTCAAAGTCGGTTTATGATTCAAATTCCGCTGCTCCAACCTACCCTGAATAGCGTAGTGGTGGCAAGGGAGCCAGGGCTGATTGTCTGGGAGTTTCAGGGATTTTTTTGGGGACGCGATCGCTGGGAGTGCCAACCCCAGGCTGAGGGAACGCTGTTACTCAATCGCTTTGAGTTTGAAATCCCTCACCCTTTAGTACGTTGGGGGTTTGATACTTTTGCGGCAAAATGGACTCAGGCAGATATGCGATCGCAGTTGCGCCGTCTGAAGCAAGTGGCAGAAGAACTGGGTGATGGGGTGATGGGGAGGTGTGATGAATTTGCTAATTACTAATTAGTGATTAGGCAAACCTTCCGCATAACGAACTGCTCGTTGATAATACGGCTCTGCTTCTTTTTCTCGACCCCGTGCCATCAGAAAATTATAAATTAATTGGCAACTAGGCAGAGTAAAATCTGCTTTGACATCCATCGCTTTTTTCAGCGATTCGATTCCTTGCTCTTGCTCTTGAGATAGCAAAATCCGCCCAATGGCAAAATGGGCTGATGGTTCATTGGCATACATTGCCAACACTTCTCGATACAAAGACAATGCTACTTCAGTGCTTTCAAATTCTTCTGTCCAAGCCGCTCGTTGCAAACTTTCATCTAAAGTTAATCCGTGGGTAGTTTGCGATCGCTGATTTAATTCTGCCAAGCTTTTTTGCGATGTTTGCGCGTATTCATAGCGCTCTTGCCAAGAGGTAATTACCTGCTGTTGCCATTCCTTGTCTAAACGTTGGGCATAGTCTGGTAAAGCATTGCCAAAAAAGTATTGCGCGGCTGTTTGTTTCAAGGGAGCCGGAAGAGTGCTAGTTTGTTTGAGGGCAGCCAGTCTATCTTTCAAGGCTGGGTGAGTATCGGCACTACTGGTTTCCCTTTTCATTGCTTGGTCTAAGTATTTTTGTAAATCTTCTGTCTCCAGCTTCGCTTGAAAAGTTTTCTGCATTTCCTGAAACAGAGAATTGGGCGGTTTAGGCGTTAGATCGGCTTTTTTGTAGAGCGTAGGCCAAAAATTTTCTTCTAAAACCGTGTGTTTGACTTCTATGGCAATGAGGGCATCAGCCAGATTTTTCCCGCCAGCTATTTTAGCAGAATAATTATCAGCTTCATACTCATTAGTTCTAGCTAAAACAAAGGAATAGGCTCCAAAGAAAGGGGCATACCAATTAAAAAATATAGTAAATATTTTGGCTGTCAACCCATCATCAACATCAAAGGAAGCCATTAATTGATACCAACTGCGACGAACTCGATATACCCAATTGCCAAATTTACTGTGAGCGCCGGATAAATGTCCGAATTCGTGGGCTAAAACGGCGCGAAATTGTTCTGGAGATAGAGCCTGCATTAAGGGCAAACCCAAAATCAAATAATTCTGGGGAAAGCCAAAAATCCCCAATCGGGGAATTTGACAAACAGCGGCATTAAATTCATTGGTTAATAGCACTTGATGGGTTTTTGGGGCTTGCAAAGCTTCCCGAATTTTTTCAATAGTTTGAAACAGATATTTGGCTTTTTCTGGACGGACAACAATGCCCTGGGGTGGATGCAGTTGTACCCACAGCGATCGCGCGATAATCAAAATTAAAACTAATAGCACTATCGCTATTTTCACCGCCCCGACATTAATCCGGTGCGAATCGATAACTAGCCATACCAACATTGCCAGCATTGCCACCAACAAGGCTAGAGTCAACTGCCCCACCCACAAGGGGATGGGGCTTGTAACTAGGAAACAGAATTTCCTGAAACATCCGGGGTATTGA